>JBPCRJ010000073.1:0-51487 GCA_050996975.1 Solirubrobacteraceae bacterium
CCCGATCATGCGCACCGCCGAGCTCCCCGACCTACCGATCCCGTGGTGGGAGAACCGGCCCCTACGCTTCCAGTTCTCCTGACCACCCAAACAGGTGCCCATTCGCTGTTTGGGAATCCGAGTTAGCTGCGGTCCCATCCGCTGGGTTGGGAATCCGAGTCGGCCGCAGTGGCCACCGCCCGACGGCTCGGCAAGCAATTTCGCCATATCCAGATAGGCTTTTGGTACATTACGTTGCTCGTTCGCGACCAGGGGAGGACCGGATGGAGCCTGCATCGCTGCACATCACCACAATCGATGCCCCACCGACGACCCGGGCCGGGAAGGCCGAGTCGGGCTCCGCGGGGTCGCCGGCGCGCGAGGTGGCGTCGGGCTCTGTGGGGTCGCTGGAGCGCCCCGAAGTGATCGAGCACGTCCCCGACCACGTGATCCCGATCCTCGAGCGGGAGTTCGATGACTTCGACACCGAGTCGACGCGGTTTCTCGACGGACAGCTGGCGGAGAACGAGTTCATCAAGTTCCGGCTCAAGCAGGGCGTCTACGGCCAGCGTCAGCCTGAGCGGCAGATGATCCGCGTCAAGCTTCCGCTCGGTGGCGTGAGCGCCGACCAGCTCGACGCGTTCGCCGCGGTGATCGAGCGTTACGTGCCGCTGCGCAAGGGCCACGTCACCACGCGCCAGAACATCCAGATGCATCACGTGCCGCTGCCCGACGCCGCCAAGCTGATCAGGGAGCTGGGCAACGCGGGTCTGTCCTCACGTGAGGGATGCGGCAACACGATGCGCAACGTCACCGGCGACCCGCGCGCGGGCGTGGCGCCCGGGGAGCCGTTCGACATCACGCCCTACGCGGGCGCGTACGTGCGCTACTTCGTGCGCCACCCGACCACCCAAGCGATGCCGCGCAAGGTGAAGACGGCGTTCACCCCCACCGACGAGGACAACGCGATCACGAGGATTCACGATGTCGCCTTCCTGGCCCGCGTGCGCGACGGCGTGCGCGGGGTCGAGATGCGCGTCGGGGGCGGCACGTCGATCATGCCGCGCACGGCGCCGACCCTGTACGAGTTCGTCGAGCTCGACAACGGCGACTATCTGAAGATCACCGAAGCCTGCATGCGGATCTTCGATCGTCAGGACTGGTTGCGGGTCAACCGCGCCCGCGCGCGAATCAAGGTCCTGATCGACAAGATCGGGATCGACGCGTTTCGCGAGCAGGTGGAGGAGGAACTGCAGGGCGACTGGGTCTCCGAGCGCGACTTCTCGCTGGACGGGATCCTGCTCGAGCAGGACGAGCAGGCCGCCGCGCCGGACGTGGCCGAAACCCTCGCCGTCCCCGGCGGCCAGGAGCTGGAGCACTTTCTGGAGTCAAACGTGGCGCGCCAGCGCCAACCGGGGTTCTCGACGGTTGAGGTGAAGGTGACCCGGGGCGACCTGGATCCCGAGCAGCTGCGCGGACTCGCGGCGATCGTGCGCGAGTGCACCGGCGGCTGGGCCCGCACGACCGTGCACCAGAACCTGGTGCTGCGCTGGGTTCCAGACGGGCTGGTTCCCGAGGTCTGGCGCCGCCTCGGGGAGCTGGAGCTGGCGAGCGCGGGCGCCGACGAGATCACCGACGTCGTGAGCTGCCCCGGCACCGACTCGTGCAAGCTGGGGATCACCAGCTCGATGGGCCTCAACCAGGCGATCCAGGAGCGGATCGTCGCGATGCAGATCACCGACGAGCTCACGCGGCGGATCCACATCAAGATGAGCGGCTGCCCGAACGGGTGCGGCCAGCACCACATCGCCTCGATCGGCTTCTACGGAGCGTCGATCAAGGTCGGCGAACACACGGTCCCGGCCTACATCCCGCATCTCGGTGGTGCCTACGAGGGCGGCGACGTACGCTACGGTCGGCGGCTGAAGGCGAGGCTTCCGGCCAAGCGCGTGCCCGACGCGGTCGAGCGCTGGCTGAGGTTCTACGAGTCCGATCGCAGTGAAGGTGAGGACTGGGATGCGTTCGTGCAACGGGTCGGCACGACCGAGTTCGAGACCCGCGTCAAGGACCTGACGATGCCGATCGAGTTCAATCTAGAGAATATGAACCACTTCACGGACTGGAGCCGGACGGGACCATTTCAGGTGATTCGCGGCGAAGGCGAGTGCGCGGTCTAGGCCGCCGCCCCGGTGACCCTGATCACCAAGGACCCGATGATGGAACTGGAGCAGGCCTCCGCGGAAAAGGTGCTGGCCCACGCGGTGGAGCGGTTCGGCGCGCGCCTGGTGACCGCCTGCTCGTTTCAGAAGGAGGAGTCGGTCCTGGTCCACATGCTGACGGCGATCGAGCCGCGGGCGCGGGTGTTCACGATCGACACCGGGGTCCTGTTCGCGGAGACGCTGTCCACCTGGCGGGCGTTCGAGGAGCGCTTCGGCCTGACGATAGAGGTCTTCGATGCCCGCAGCCGCGCCGAGCCCTGGACGGCGGCGCGCTGCTGTGGGGAGGCGAAGATCGACGCGCTCGAGCGCGCGCTGTCGGATGTCGACGCCTGGGTCACCGGGATTCGCCGCGAGCAGGCGGCCACCCGGACCCGCGCGCCAAAGCTCGAGCGCGACGCGCGGCGAGGAATCTGGAAGCTCAATCCGCTCGCCGACTGGAGCGAGAAGGACCTGTGGCGCTACATCCACGCGCACGACCTCCCCTACCATCCGCTGCACGACCGCGGCTTCAGTTCGATCGGCTGCAAGCCCTGCACCGAGCGGGGCGCGGGGCGGGAGGGCCGCTGGGCGGGCCAGGACAAGACCGAGTGCGGAATCCACGAATGAGCGCGACGCGCGAAGGGTCAAGCGAGGCGTGATGTCAAAAAGTCGATTGACGTACGAGCTCTCGCATCTACAGACGCTCGAGGCCGAGTCGATCCACGTGTTCAGAGAGGTGGCGGCCGAGCTCGAGCGACCCGTGCTGCTGTTCAGCGGCGGCAAGGACTCGATCGTCCTGCTGCGCCTGGCCGAGAAGGCGTTCCGCCCCGGACGCTTTCCGTTCCCGATCATGCACGTCGACACCGGACACAACTTTCCCGAGGCGATCGAGCTCCGTGACCGCCTCGTCGGTGCCCTCGGCGAGCGCCTGATCGTGGCCAGCGTCCAGGACTCGATCGACACCGGCCGGGTCGTGGAGCAGACCGGCCCGCGTGCCTCGCGCAACCGGCTGCAGACGACGACGCTGCTCGACGCGATCGAACGCCACGGCTTTGACGCGGCGTTCGGTGGGGCGCGGCGAGACGAGGAGCGCGCCCGCGCCAAAGAGCGTGTGTTCTCGTTCCGTGACGGCTTTGGTCAATGGGATCCCAAACGCCAGCGGCCCGAGCTGTGGGCGCTCTACAACGGACGTATCCGGCCGGGCGAGCACGTGCGCGTGTTCCCGATCTCCAACTGGACCGAGCTCGACGTGTGGCAGTACATCGCCACCGAGGAACTCGAGGTCCCGTCGATCTACTACTCGCACAACCGCCAGGTGTTCGAGCGTGACGGGATGCTGTACGCGTTCAGTCCCCATCTGCAGCTCACCGGTGATGAGGTGGTGTTCGAGGCGTCGGTGCGTTACCGGACCGTCGGCGACATGACGTGCACGGGCGCGGTGCGCTCGCGAGCTGAGACGCTTTCCGAGGTGGTGGCGGAAATTGCCGCCACTGCGATCACCGAGCGCGGCGAGACCCGCGCCGACGATCGCGTCACCGAGGCGGCGATGGAGGACCGCAAGCGCGAGGGATACTTCTAATGGCCTTCGGCGGGCCGACCAACGGGCACCCGGTCCGCACCGGCACCAGCGAGCTGCTGCGGATCGCGACCGCGGGCTCGGTCGACGACGGCAAGTCGACGCTGATCGGCCGCCTGCTCTACGACTCCAAGCAGATCCCCGGTGATCAGCTCGAGCACGTCGTGCAGACCTCGCAGCGGCGCGGCGACGGATACCTCAACCTGGCGCTGCTGACCGACGGGCTGCGGGCCGAGCGAGAGCAGGGGATCACGATCGACGTCGCCTATCGCTACTTCCAGACCGGCACCGCGGCCGCGCTGCCGTGGCAGGGAGGGCGCGGGGGACGCAAGTTCATCATCGCCGACACGCCGGGCCACGAGCAGTACACCCGCAACATGGTCACCGGCGCCTCGACCGCGGACCTCTCGATCGTGCTGATCGACGCGCGGATCGGGGTCAGCGAGCAGACGCGCCGCCACGTCTACATCGCCTCGCTGCTGCGCATCCCGCACCTGGTCGTGTGTGTGAACAAGATGGATCTCGTCTCCTACGACGAGGCGGTGTTCGATCAGGTGGTAGACGAGTTGACCGATTGGGCGGCACGGCTCGAGATCGCCGACATCACCTTCATCCCGGTTTCGGCGCTGCACGGCGACAACGTGGTGACGCGCTCGGGCTTGATGGAATGGTACGGAGGGCCGCCGCTGCTGTACCACCTCGAGCACGTCGTGATCGCCCCCGACCGCAACCTCGCCGACGTCCGCTTCCCCGTCCAGTGGGTGATCAGGCCGATGAGCGAGGAGCACCACGACTACCGCGGCTACGCCGGGCAGGTCGCGAGCGGGGTGCTGCGGGTCGGCCACGACGTGCTGGTGCTCCCGAGCGGCCTGCGAACCCAGATCGCGGCGATCGACACCCTGGGAGAGGAGCTTGACAGCGCCTTTCCGACGATGTCGGTGACGCTTCGCTTCACCGATCACCTCGACATCTCGCGCGGAGACATGATCGTCGCTGCCGAAGAACCGCCGCCCAGCGCCAACGAGCTCCAGGCGGTGCTCTGCTGGATGAGTGGGACGCCGCTTCGCCCGGGGGCGCGCTACGCGATCAAGCACACGACGCGCACCGCGCGGGCGGTCGTGGAGGAGCTGGCGCACCGGGTTGACGTCAACACGCTCGGGCATGTGGACGCGCGGCAGCTTGATCTCAACGAGATCGGCCGCGTGCGCCTACGCACCAGCGCCCCGTTGATCGTCGATCCCTACGCGCGCAACCGGACGACGGGCAGCTTCATCCTGATCGACGAGGACACGAATGACACTGCCGGCGCCGGGATGGTCGCCGGCGTGGCTACGCGCTGAGGGATCCCCTGGCCACCTAACCGGGCCCGCGGAGCGGGCCCCATAATCACAGCCGGTAGAGTCAGGCGCTCCATGTTCACGAAGGTCTTGATCGCCAATCGGGGCGAGATCGCGGTCAGAATCATCCGTGCCTGCGAGGAGCTCGGGATCGCGACCGTCGCCGTGTACTCCGATCTGGACCGCGACGCGGTGCACGTCAAGCGGGCCGGAGAGGCGTATCGGCTCGGTCCCGGCCCCGCCGCGGAGAGCTACCTGGCGATCCCGCGACTGCTCGAGGCCGTGCAGCGCTCCGGCGCGCAGGCGGTGCATCCCGGCTACGGGTTCCTGGCCGAGAACGCCGCCTTCGCGGTCGCGTTGGAGGAGCGCGGGATCGGGTTCATCGGGCCGCCGTCGGGCGCGATCGAGGCGATGGGATCAAAGACCCGCGCGCGCGCGCTGATGTCCAAGGCCGGCGTGCCGATCGTGCCGGGAACGATCGAGCCGGTCGCGACGATTGGCGATGCGCGCGAGCTGATCGCGGAGACGATCGGTTATCCGGTCGCGGTCAAGGCCGCGGGTGGCGGCGGGGGCAAGGGCTTCCGCGTGGCCCGGGGCGAGGACGAGCTGGCCGGCGCGTTCGAAGGCGCGGCGCGGGAGGGCGAGAAGTTCTTCTCCGATCCGACCGTGTACCTCGAGCGCTACCTCCCAGATCCGCGCCACATCGAGGTCCAGGTGCTGGCCGACGCGCACGGCAACGTGATCCACCTCGGGGAGCGCGACTGCTCGCTCCAGCGCCGCCATCAGAAGCTGATCGAGGAGGCACCGGCGCCGGCCGTCGACGCGGAGCTACGGGCGCGGATCGGCCGGGTCGCGACCGAGGCTGCCGCGGCCGTCGGGTACAGCGGGGCAGGCACGGTCGAGGGGCTCTTGACCGGGACCGAGCCCGAGGGAGCGAGCGGTAGCGAGCGGACGAGCGAGTACTTCTTCCTGGAGATGAATACTCGCGTCCAGGTCGAGCACTGCGTCACCGAGATGGTGACCGGGATCGACATCGTCAAGGAGGGGATCAGGATCGCCGCGGGCGAGCCGCTGTCGATCGCCCAGCGCGACGTGGTCCTGCGTGGCCACGCGATCGAGTGCCGGATCAACGCCGAGGACGCGAGCCGGAACTTCGCCCCCGCGCCCGGCGTGATCGCCGGGTATAAAGAGCCCGCCGGTCCGGGCGTGCGCGTCGACTCGGGCGTGGGGCCCGGGTCTCGGATCTCGCCGATGTACGACCCGATGCTCGCCAAGCTGATCGTCTGGGACGCCGATCGCGAGCAGGCGACGGCGCGGATGGTGCGAGCGCTGCGCGAGTACGAGATCGAGGGTTTGCCGACGCTGCTGCCGTTCCACGAGGCGATCTTGCAGACGCGGCAATGGGCCGACGCGGAAACCTGCCGTGATCTGATCGAGGATCGCGAGTGGCGCCAGGCGCTCGCGTTCGCTCCGGGCCTTGGCGGTGGCCGCGCAGGTTCGGACTCAGCGGAGGAGATGCTCGAGCAGGCGTACACGGTCGAGGTCTCGGGCAAGCGCTTCGAGGTCAAGGTGATCGGTCCGCCACCTGCGGGTGGCGGACCGGGTCTGAACGGCGCCGGCGCGTCGCGGGGGGTTGCGAGTGTGCTTCGCCCGCCGCCTCGGCGGGCGCCGCGCGCTGGCGTGGGTATCGAGCAGGGTGTGGATCCCGGGGATGCGGGCGGTGGGAGCTCGGGCGGCGGTGCCAGCGCGGGGGGCCGTGCGAGCGAGGGCGGCGGGGCCCGCTCAGGCGGAGATGCCCTCTGCTCGCCGATTCAGGGAACGGTGCTCAAGGTGGCGGTGCGAACCGGCGCCGACGTGCAGGAGGGCGCGCTGGTGTGCGTCGTCGAGGCGATGAAGATGGAGAACGAGATCACCGCGCACAAGTCCGGCACGATCGTCGAGCTGCCGGTCGCGGTGGGGGCATCGATCGCGACCGGGGATACGGTCGCGGTGATCAGTTCCGGCTGACTATGTCGGGGTGATCAGCTTCACGGCTTCGCGCAGCGTCGCCACCTCGGCGTCCGGTTTCTTCTGGCCCGGCTCGAGCTGCTGCTTGGCGCGGTTGACCCAGATCACCGGGATCTTCTTCTTCAGGCACGGCTCGACGTCGCAGTAGTAGCTGGCGCCGACGTGCACCCAGCCCTTCTTGGTGCCCATCCGGCGCTCGCACTCGGTGAAGTGAGCGGCGTCGGGCTTGTAGGAGCGCACCTGCTGCGCGGTCACGACGAGATCGAAGTCGATCGGGATGTGGCGCCGAGTCTGTCCGAGTAACTTATCGTCGATGTTGGAGATCAGTCCGATCTTGTGCTTCTTCCCTAACCGGGTCAGCACCGAGTTGGTCTCCTTGAAGGGCCGCCATCGCTGCACCGAATCGGGTAGGAAGCCCGAGCGCGAGGGCTCGAGCGGCCACCCGAGCTGCTTGGAGATCTGGACCGCGGTACGCCGCAGCACCTCGGCGTAGAGCTCGTAGGAGCCGGCCTCGATCTGCTCCTGGATCTCGTGGAAGAGCGCAATCAGCGCGTCGCGTTCGATCGTGAATCCGTCTTGCTCGGCTTCGGCGGCGAAGGCCTGGTAGGCGCCCGTCTCCCAGTCGATCAGCGTGCCATACACGTCGAACGTGACAAAGGAGACATTCTTCGGGATCGCCATCGCGCGCGCATGATGCCACGCGGGGCGATGCAATAGAGTGCCGCCTCGCCAATGGACCTGCTCGAGTACCAGGGCAAGCAGCTGTTCGCCCGTCACGGGGTCCCGGTTCCAAGCGGCAGGCCGGCGCGAACCGTCGAGGAGGCGGTGCTCGCCGCGCGCGCGATCGGCTATCCCTGCGTGCTCAAGGCGCAGGTCCAGATCGGGGGGCGGGGCAAGGCCGGCGGGATCAGGATCGCTCGGGATCCCGGCGAGGCTCGTCTCCATGCGCAAGCGATTCTGGGGATGAAGATTGGCGGGCTTACGGTGTCCGAGCTGTGGATCGAGGAGGCCTCGGAGATCGCCGCGGAGTACTACGCCGCGGTGATCTTCGACCGCTCCGCGAAGGCCCCGCTGGTGATGCTCTCGACGAAGGGCGGGATCGACATCGAGGCGGTCTCCGCCGAAGATCCAGACGCGATTGCCCGGCTGCACGTCGATCCGCTGCTCGGGTTTCAGGCCTTCCACGGCCGCCGGCTGGCGTATCAGGCGGGGGTCGACGCCGACGTCGCCGGCCCGATCGCCGCGATGCTGGCCAGGCTCTACGACGTGTTCATAGGGGAGGAGGCGACGCTGGTCGAGGTCAATCCGCTGATCGTCACCCCGGGGTCCGCGGCGTCTTCGGGCGATCGGGGGGGTGGGCGCGAGCCCGGGGGCGGGGGACGCGAGGTGATGGGTGGTGGGCGCGAGTCCGGGGACGGGAAACGCGAGGTGATGGCGCTTGACGCGAAGGTGACGCTCGATGCCAACGCGCTGTTTCGCCATCCCGGCAACGCGGCGCTGCGCGATCCCTCGGCGGAGGACGCGCAGGAGCAGATGGCCGCCCGTCGCGGGCTGACCTACGTCAAGCTCGACGGCGACATCGGGATCCTCGGCAACGGCGCTGGGCTCGTGATGTCGACGCTGGACGTGGTCGCCCTGGCGGGCGGAGCCCCTGCGAATTTCCTTGACGCGGGCGGCGGATCCAAGGCAGAGGCGATCACCAGTGCGGTCCAGGTGATCCTCTCCGACCCCAAGGTCAAGGCCGTCCTTTGCAACATCTTCGGTGGCATCACCCGCTGCGACGAGGTGGCCAAGGGATTGATCGAGGCGTTCGCCCAACTCAATCCACAGGTGCCGTTCGTGGTTCGCCTCGACGGCACCAACGACGAGCAGGGCCGGCGGCTGCTGGCGCAGGCGAGCCTTCCGGGGGTGCACAGCGAAGCGACGATGGACGGCGCCGCGCGTAAGGTCGTCGAGCTGGTGGCGCGGTGAGCGTCCTGGTCGATGGCGAGACGAGGCTGTGCGTGTCGGGCATCACCGGCCGCGAAGGCACGTTTCACACGCTGCGCAACCGCAGCTACGGGACCCAGGTGGTGGCCGGGGTGACCCCCGGCAAGGGTGGTCAGGACGTCGATGGGATCCCGGTGTTCCACACCTTCGGGGCCGCCGTGCAGAGCACGGGCGCCAACACCGCGATGATCTTCGTGCCGCCGCGGTTTGCGGCGGATTCGATCCTCGAGGCCGAGGACTCGGGGATCGAGCTGATCATCGCGATCACCGAGGGGATCCCCGCCCACGACGAGTTGCGGGTGTTCAACATCATCAAGAAGAACGGTCGCGCGCGGCTTGTCGGACCGAACTGCCCGGGAATCCTCTCACCGGGCAAGGCGACGGTCGGGATCATCCCCGCGTCCTTCTTCAAGCCCGGAAACGTGGGGCTGGTGTCGCGCTCGGGCACGCTGACCTACCAGATCGGCAACGTGCTGGCGGCGCGGGGCTTTGGCAACTCCACGATCGTGGGCATCGGCGGGGACCCAGTCCCCGGCACCGACTTCATCGATGTGATCGCGATGTTCCAAGCGGACCCCGAGACCGAGCTGATCGTGATCTGCGGTGAGATCGGCGGCGAGGACGAGGAGCGGGCCGCGCAGTTCATCGCCACCGACGTGAGCAAGCCCGTGGTCGCCTACATCGCGGGGTTCACCGCGCCTCCCGGCCGGACGATGGGGCATGCCGGGGCGATCGTCTCGGGGTCGAAGGGGACCGCATTGGTCAAGGCGCAGGCGTTGGAGGCCGCCGGAGTGCGCGTCGCGCGCACCCCGACCGAGGTCGCTGAGCGGGCAGTCTCCATGCTGCCGTAGTCTTGGCAGCGTGGCCAAGCCGATCTCGTTCGCCCGCGGCGCGCCGTCGCTCGACATCGTCGACGTCGAGGGCCTGCGTAGCGCCGCCGATCGCGCGTTCGGAGCCGATCCTGGCGGGATGACGGGGTACGGGACCTCGATCGGGTATCCGCCGCTGCGCAGCTGGATCGCCGAGCACCACGGCGTCGCGCCCGAGCAGGTGCTCGTGACCAACGGGTCGATGCAGGCCGACGCATTCCTGTTCGAGGAACTGGTCGGGCCGGGGGACGCGGTGATCGTCGAACGCCCGACGTACGATCGCACGCTGCTCTCGCTCCGGTCCCGCGGCGCCGAGGTGCGGATGGTCGAGCTCGAGCCCGACGGGATCGATGTCGCGGCGCTGGAGCGGGTGCTGCTCGAGGGCAGTCAGCCCAAGCTGGTCCACATCATCCCGAACTTCCAGAACCCGGCCGGATACACGCTCTCCCGTGCCAAGCGCCAGCGGCTGATCGAGCTCGCGAGTGCGCACGCGTTCACGATCTTCGAGGACGACCCGTACGTGGCGCTCCGGTTCGAGGGCTCACCGCTGCCGAGCATGCTCTCGATGTCCGCGATGAACGGGATCAACGCGACGGACGCGACGGACGCGGCAGACGGAGGGATGGTCGTATATGCATCGTCGTTCTCGAAGACCGTCTGCCCGGGGATTCGCGTGGGCTATCTCGTCGGCCCCCCCGGGCTGATCGCGCGGATTGCGAAGCTCGCTACGGGCACCTATATCTCGCCGAGCATGGTCTCGCAGGCGATCGTCAACGAGTTCTGCCGCTCGGGCGCGCTCGAGCGCTCGATCGAGACGGTCAAGGGAGCGCTGCGCGACCGGGCACAGGCGCTGTGCGGCGCGCTCGAGCGAGAGCTGCCGGACGCCCGCTTCATCGCACCCCAGGGCGGTTACTTCCTGTGGCTCGACCTCCCGCCGGGAACCGACGTGAACGCGCTGTTCGCCGCCGCCGCCCGGCGCGGCGTCAGCTTCGTCAAAGGCTCGGAGTTCGTGATCGAGGGCGCCGAGTCGAGCCTGCGGCTCGCCTACTCAGGCGTGACCCCGGCGGAGATCGAGCAGGGAATCGAGCAGCTGGCGCAGGCGTACGGCGAGATCGCACCGGGCGCCGGGCGGGATCGGCACTGAGCCCGCGGGGATTCGTTCTGACCTCTAGTGTGGATGTCCCCTAGGTCCGCCCGGATACGCTCATGAGGTCGATGTGGATGGCTCCTGAGACGAGCGCGGATGCGCCCTGAGGAGATCATGGCGCTGGGCGCGCTCGCCGGGGACGCGGTCGGTGAAGTCGTCGACCAGGCGCGCGCGATGCACGAGGAAATCGCGCAGCACGTGTTCAAAGCCGTCGGGCCGGGCGCGGGGCCGGTGAAGTTTGTTCACGACCGCGTCGCCCGAACCGCCTACGTGGCTGTCCGAGGGGGAGTGGTAGGGGTGGTGCGCACCGGCGCCCGGGCCGCGAGTGCGCGAGCACCCGACGACGCGCCATCGATCGAGCAGAGCACCGCCGGCCGCGTGGTCGTAGGAGCGCTGAACGGAGCCATCGGGGACACGCTCGAGCGTCGGGGCAGCCCGCTGGCGCTCACGATGACGCTCCGGCGCCTCACCCACGAGGTTGGCACGAGCAAGCAGGCGCTGGCTAAGGCCTTTCCCGACGCCGCCTCGCGGCTGGCGGTGTTCGTGCATGGCGCCTGCGAGACCGACGACGCCTGGAGGCTGGGCGACTCCAGACACGTTCCCTATGGCTTTCGACTGCAGACGGAGCTCGGCTACACCCCGCTCTACATCCGCTACAACACCGGCCGCCACGTGTCCGAGAACGGGCGTGAGCTCGCCCAGGTGCTCGAGCGCGTGAGCGCCAACTGGCCAGTGCACGCGCACGAGATCGCGTTGATCGGCCACTCCATGGGTGGGCTGGTGGCCCGCAGCGCGTGCCACTACGCGGGCCAGAGCGAATGGACGGGGAAGGTCCGCCACATGTTCATGCTCGGTGCGCCCCACCGGGGGGCTCCGCTCGAGCGGCTCGCGAACGTCGTGAGCTCGGCGCTCGCGCTGCGGTCAGAGACGCGGGCGCTGGCGAGGGGCCTGAACGCCCGCAGCGCGGGAATCAAGGATCTGCGCTTCGGCTATCTGCTCGACGAGGACTGGCTTGACCAGGATCCCGATGCGTTTCTGCGCAACACCGGCGGTGAGATCCCGTTCCCGGCCACCGCCAACCACTATTTTGTCTGCGCGACGCTGTCACGCGAGCCCCACGCGCCGGTCGGACGGATGATCGGCGACCTGCTGGTCCTGCGCGCGAGCGCGTGGGGAGGTGTCCGGCGCGGAGAGCGGATGCGCTTCCCGATCGAGCATTACCACCACGTCGGCCCGGCAAGCCACTTCGACCTGCTCAACCACCCCGCGATCTACGACCAGCTTCGCCGCTGGCTGTCAAGCCGGCGTGCGCTCCCGGCCGGCACCGCGGCGGATCGGCGGTAGCGCTTGCGCCGGTAGCGCTGGCGCCGTCGTGGCTTTCAGGGAGTGTCGCGGCACGGTTCAGCGTCCATAGCGCTCACGGCCGAGCACGAGTTGCTCGGGGAGGGCGATTCGTGGCGGGGGTGAGGGGGTGGCGAGGACCGAGACGGTCTCGGCCACGCTCACCGTCACCGTCACCGTCATCGTTGCCGGCGGACCGTCGGTCTGGACCGTGACCAGCTCGCCGTCGTTGGACGCGATCTGCGCCCGAAGGCCCGGCTCGATGCCGGCGTCCTTGAGATAGTGCAGCAGATCCTCCGCTTCGTTCTCGAACCGCAGGATCGTCACTTTGGCCCCGAGCCCGCAGTCGGCCAGCGGCACCCCGTCGACGCGCTCACCGACGCGGATCGGATGGCCGTGGGGGCAGGTTCGTGCCTCGCCGACGGCGGAACGTACATAGGCCTCAAAGCGCGGCGTCATCGCATGCTCCAGATGCTCGGCCTCCTCGTGCACGTCGTCCCACGGAACGCCGACGACGTCGGTGAGGAACCGCTCGATCATCCGGTGGCGGCTGACGATGCGTGCGGCGTGCTCCCGCCCGGACTCGGTGAAGTCGATCGTCCGCCCGGCGTCGCGGACGATGTACCCGTCGCGTTCCAGGCGCCCGAGCATCTCGTGGACGGTCGGTGGGGAGAGCTGCATCGCGCGTGAGGTGTTCGCCCCGGTCATCGGCAGTCCCGCCTCGAACAGCCAGAAGAGCGTCTGGAGGTATTCCTCCTCGGCGTCGGTAGCGTGCTCGGCCGCCATGCGTGGGGATCGTAGCGGCGGTCCCCGAACGCTGAGCGAACCGCCGGCGGGATCGTAGCCGCCGGGTTCCCGACGGCTGAACCGAGCGCGGGGACGCCGGAGCGGCGCTGGTTTGGAAGTCGGGCCTGCGGCCAGCTAGGATCGCGGCCCTCGTGGCGCTGCCGCTGAAGCCTCCGATCGAACCCCAGCTCGCCCGCTCAAAGGGCGAGCTTCCGCGCGGCGATCAGTGGGCGTATGAGCCCAAGTACGACGGCTTTCGAGCGATCGCGTTCGTCGATGGAGAGCAACTCGCAATCCAGTCGCGCTCGGGCAAGCCACTTGTGCGCTACTTCCCGGAGCTCTCGTTTCCGTCCGGCCGGTACGTGGTCGACGGCGAGATCGTGATCACCGTCGACGCTGACGGCGAGGACGGAGGTAAGGAAGGGAGCGTGGCTGATGCCATCGGCGGTGGCCAGGATTTCGAGGCCCTCCAGCAGCGGATCCATCCCGCGCAGTCGCGCATTGCGCTGCTGGCCGAGCAGACCCCGGCGCGCTACGTTGCGTTCGACCTGCTGGCGCTTGAAGACGAGATCCTGCTGGGATCGCCGTTCGCGCAGCGCCGGGCCGCGCTCGAGCGACTCCTGTCCGCGGGGCCGATCGCCTTGACTGCGTTGACGCGAATTAGATCCGAGGCGGAGCCATGGCTACGCCGCGGTGAAGGGGTCGTGGCCAAGGACGTGCAGGCGCCGTACCGCCCGGGCCAGCGAACCGGCATGGTGAAGGTCAAGCGCCTGCGGACGATCGATGCCGTCGTGGTCGGCTACCGGCCAGGAAAGGAGCCCGACACGGTTGGTTCGCTGATCCTCGGGCTCTACGACCGTGCCGGTGAGCTGCGCGTAGTGGGTCATTCCTCGGGGCTGCGGGCGGCAGAGAAACGGGCGCTTGTGGACAGGCTGGCGCCGTTTGTCACGGGCGGGCGCGGCCACGGCGACCCCAGCCGCTGGAAGAGCGACAAGGAGCTCGAGTGGATCGGGCTGCGACCCGAGCTGGTCGTTGAGGTCACCTTCGACCACGCCAGCGGCGGGCGCATCCGTCACGGCACCAGGATCCTGCGCTGGCGCGAGGACAAGCCGGCGGCCGAGTGCCGGACCCAGCAGATGTCGGCGTAGGCACGCTGCGCGTAGGCACGCCGCGGCATGATCTCGGCGCCCGCGGATTCATCAGCTTGCGGCAGCGCTGTGTCAGGTGCGCGCGCTGGGTCACGCAGGCGCGCTGCGTCAAGGTCTTTTTCTGGGCCCGCGACCGGCGCTCGCGCCGGGGGCGAGCGTGGGCTCAGTGGTGGGCACGTGCCCGAGCGCCTGGTCAACCGCGTCGAGCGTGTCGGCCGACAACGTCACGCCAGACGCGGCGGCGTTCCCGTGCACCTGTTCGGGGCGCGAGGCGCCGATGATCGCCGAGGCAACGTTGGGCTCGCGCAGCACCCACGCAAGCGCGAGCTGCGCCATGCTCAGTCCGGCCTGCGCGGCGATGGGCCTCATGCGCTGCACCGCCTCGAGCGTCCGGTCGTCCATGAACGCGCGGATGAACGTGCTCATCTCGGGGCTGGCCGCGCGGGACTGCGGCGGAGGTGCTTGGCCCGGCTGGTACTTGCCGGTGAGCACGCCCTGGGCGAGCGGCGACCAGCAGATCTGCGAGATCCCCTGACCGGCACAGAGCGCGAGCAACTCCGCCTCGGGCGCGCGCCAGAGCATCGAGTACTGCGGCTGTGAGGAGACGAGGTTGACCGCGCCCGGCACGGAAAGTCCCGCGTCGATCTGCTCAGGCGTCCACTCACTGAACCCGATGTAGCGCGCCTTGCCGGTTTGCACCGCCGCGGTGAGTGCACCCATCGTCTCCTCGATCGGCGTCTCCACGTCATAGCGGTGACACTGGTAAAGGTCAACGTAATCGGTTTGCAGGCGGGCCAGCGAGGCATCGAGCTGCTTGGCGATCTGTTCGGCCGAGAGCCCGCGGTCGGTGTCTGAGATCGGGAAGAACACCTTCGTCGCGAGCACGTAGGAGTCACGCGGGTAGTCCGACAGGATCTCGCCCCACGCGGTCTCGGCCGCGCCGCGACCGTATGCGTTCGCCGTGTCGAAAAAGTTGATCCCGGCGTCGAACGCGGCGCGCGTGCACGCGTCCGTCTGCTCACGCTCGATACCTCCAGAGAACGTCAGCCAGGATCCGAGCGAGATCTCGGAAACCACCAGCTCGCTGTCGCCGAGGCGCCGGAACCGCATCGAGCCGATCATACAAAGGCGATCTTGATCAGGGGACGGCTTGCCGCCCGGCTCGGCTGTACCCGCTTGGGCTCGCCGCGGTGATCGCGGCCAGGGGGCGTCGTGTGATCGTCGATCGGCTGACAGGATGACGGGCATGGGGGTCAAGGGCATCCCGGCGACCGTGCTCGTCGCGCCCGACTCGTTCAAGGGGACCTTCTCCGCGAGCGAGGTCGCGGGCGCGATCGCGCGCGGACTCGAGGCCGGAGGGTGCCCGGTGGATCGCTGTCCGGTCGCCGACGGCGGCGAGGGGACGCTGGAAGCACTGCTGAGAGCACTCGGGGGCGAGCGCGCAAGCGCGACCGCGCATGATCCCCGGGGGAGGTCGATCAGCACCTGCTATGGACTGATACCGGCCGGTCCGCGCAGGCCGGCGTGCGCAATCGTCGAGACAGCGGCGGCAAGCGGTCTCGGGCTGGTAGCGCCGGCCGAGCGCGATGCCGTGGCGGCGAGCACCTTCGGTACCGGAGAGCTGATTTTGGCGGCGGTGGCGACCGGTGCGCAAATTGTGTACCTGGGAGCGGGCGGCAGCGCCACCACGGATGGCGGCTCCGGTGCGATTCAGGCCATTCGCGAGGGTGGCGGGTTGCACGGCGCTCGTCTCGTCGTCCTGTGCGACGTGCGGACGCCGTTCGAGGACGCCGCCCGCGTGTTCGCCCCGCAGAAGGGAGCCGACACTGGAGACGTGCGCCGGCTGACCAATCGGCTGCACGCCCTGGCCCGCGGGCTCGAGCGCGACCCGCGAGGGGTGTTGATGAGCGGCGCCGCGGGTGGCATGTCCGGCGGACTGTGGTCGGCCTTCGAAGCCGAGCTCGTTCCGGGGGCTTCGTTCGTGCTCGACGCGGTCGGATTCGGTCGGCGGATGCGCTCGGCCCGCGCGGTGGTGACCGGGGAGGGCAAGCTTGACCGCCAAAGCCTCGCCGGCAAGGCGATTTCCGAGGTCGCGACGCGCGCGCGACAGGCGGGCGTCCCGTGTCATGCGATCGTCGGCACGCGCGAGCTCGATGCGTTTGGCGCCCGGATCCTCGACCTCCAGGCTGTACGCGAGGCTCAGACGCTCGAGGCAATCGAGCGCGCGGGGCGGGAGCTGGCGGAGGCCGTGTAGGCGGAGCGCCAGGAGCAGTTCGAGGCGCTCGAGTAGCCACCTTCGGAACCGAGCGGGTCCTGACCAGCGACGCGATCGAATACCTACGCGTCATCTCAGTGGGCAAACGCCTTGCGGCGGTCTGGATTCTCGCCCGGTAGCGGCCGGTCGAGCGACTCCAGGAACTTCGTCTGCTCTCCCAGGTGTCCGAGCAGCAGCTCCGCCATCTCGTGGGTCATGCCGGCGCGGACGACGATCCGCAGCACGCTCAGGTCGGTGCGGTTGGCCGGAAACGTGTACGCCGGTACGAGCCAGCCGTTCTGGCGCAAGCGGTCCGAGACGTCGAACACGGAGTAGTTCTCAACCTCGGGCGCGAGCGCGAACGAGAACACGGGTAGCTCGCGACCCTCGGAGATCAGACGGTAGGGTCCGAGCTTGGCGATCTCCTCGGAGAGGTGGAGGGCCACGTCCTGCGCGGTCTGAAGCGTCTGTCGGTAGCCCTCGCGGCCGAGGTGCATGAACATGAAGTACTGGGCGATCACTTCGCTGCCCGGGCGCGAGAAGTTCAGCGCAAACGTCGGCATGTGCCCGCCGAGGTAGTTGACGTCGAAGATCAGATCGGAGGGCAGCGCCTGCTTGTCGCGCCAGATCGCCCAGCCCACGCCCGGATAGACGAGCCCGTACTTGTGCCCAGAGGCGTTGATCGACTGCACCCGCTCGATGCGGAAGTCCCATTCCAGCTCCGGCGCCAAGAACGGCGCCACGAATCCACCCGATGCGGCGTCCACGTGGATCGGGACATACAGCCCGCGGTCGCGCTCGAGCTCGTCCAGCGCGGTCGAGATCTGCTTGACCGGCTCGTAGCTGCCGTCGAAGGTCGAACCGAGGATCGTGACCACGCCGATCGTATTCTCGTCGCACTGGGCGATCGCTTCGGCCGGGCGCAGATGAAAGCGGTCACCCTCCATCGGCACCAGTCGCGGTTCCACATCCCAGTAGCGACAGAACTTGTCCCAGCAGACCTGGACGTTCACCCCCATCACGAGGTTTGGCCTGTCGGTTGGCTTACCCGCCGCCCGGCGGCGCTCGCGCCAGCGCCACTTGAGCGCCAGGCCAGCCAACATCGCCGCCTCGCTCGAGCCGGTGGTCGAGCAGCCGGTGGCGTGTTCGTGATCCGGCGAGCCCCACAGCTCCGCCAAGATGTTGACGCAGCGGGACTCCAGTTCGGCCGTCTGCGGATACTCGTCCTTGTCGATCATGTTCTTGTCGGCGGTGTCCGCCATCAGCCGGGCCGCGATCGAGGGCATCCAGGTGGTCACGAACGTCGCCAGGTTGAGCCGCGCCTGACCATCGAGCAGCAGCTCACTGGAAATCAACTCGTACGCCGTCTCGCCGCTGATCCCGCCCTCGGGCAGGCGATCGATCGGCAACTCAGCCGTGGCACCGGCGTGGTGAACGGGGGCTGCGATCGGATGGTTGTGCGTCTTGCGCGCGCCCTGCCGGTTCAGTGCCATCAGCGTCTCCTCGCGTTCGCTGGTTCTTTCCTGCATCATCGCGTAGCGAGGGGCGCCGGCGAGTCGCCGGCGCCCGGTTACGAGGCTGCTGAGGCTGAACCTTCGTCCCGGGCACGCAGCTGACCGAGCCGCGGCTAACTCCAGAGCACGTGCAGCGCCGGCGGCTTGCGGAACACGAGCCCCCGCACGGCGGACGGACGGTCGGGGTCCAGCCGCAGCCGGGGGCAACGATCGAGCAGCGACGCGAGCGCGGTACGGGTCTCCAGGCGGGCGAGATGAACGCCGAGGCAGACGTGGGGCCCACGGGCAAAGGCGAGGTGTCGGCGCCCGTTGGCTGCGCTCAGATCGAGCGCGGCGGGATTTGGGAACACGGCCGGATCACGGTTGGCAGCGCTGATCGACACTCGTACGAGCTCGCCGCGGCGGATCTTCGCTCCGCCGAGCTGGAGGTCGGCGGTGGCGTAGCGGTCGATCATCGCGGCGGCGGGCTCGAGCCGGAGCGACTCCTCGATCGCGACGTCGAGCAGCTCGGCGTCGATCCGCACCCGCTCCAGGTGATCCGGGCGCTCGAGCAGGTGGAGGATCGCGTTGGCGATCATGCCCTCGGTGGTCTCGATCCCGCCGAACAGCAGCACGGCCGCGTTCGAGATCGTCTGCTCTCTGGTGAGCATCGCATCGGCGGCAGTGGCGGTCGCGGTGGCCGTGCCCGTGGCGGTGGCGAGCAGCGAGGCCCGCTCGCCGCGATCGATGACCGCTCCTAGCCTGCCTCGCAGCGCGCTGAACGCCTGCTCGCCTTCTGAGGTGACCGGGTTGCCGGCGGTCAGCTCGGTCACCGCACCGACGATCGCCTCGTACCACGCGAGCACCGCGACCACCTCGTCCGCCTCCAGGCCGAGCGCGCGGGTGATGATCGACGCGCTCAGCGGCCCGGCGAAGGAGCGCCGAAGCTCGCCTCCCCCGGGCTCCAGCGAGTCGAGCAGACGGGCAACCTCGGACGCAACCGCGGCGTCGAAGCGCGCGCGCACCGCTGCCGCCCGGAACGGCGCCACGAACGAAGCCCGGTGACGGGCGTGCGGATCGCCGTCGAGGCTGAGCATGCTCGGGCCGATGACCCGCGCGGTGGAGAAGCGCGGGTCATCGACGGTAAAGCCGGCGGGGTCGCGCATCACCTCCAGAGCGAGGTGGTGCGAGGTGACAAGCCAGCCGTCGAGGGCCGGGACGAAGGAGACCGGCTCCCGCTCACGTAGCCTGTCCAGCAGCGGGTGGGGATCGCGATCGAGCGCCTCGAGCGTGACACTCGCGCCCAGCGGGAAGCTCGCCCTGGTGCTCACCGGCCCGGCGAAGGCTCAGCCCGCGCTCAGCGACGCCGCCGAGTCGCGTGCGCCTTGAAGGACCCCGACGAGAATCCGCGGAGTTGAACCCGGGCCAGATCGACTCCGGGCCGCCTGAAGCACGCGATCATGACCACCTGTCCGCGGCGATCGGTGCGCCTGCGCTTGCCGGCGAAGCTGACGTGCGCACCCCTTAGTCGCTGCATGCGCCCATCGATCGTGGCGGTGACGGTCAGGCGCACCCGGGTGCAGCGACCGATCGCGAACCGTGCCGGATGAAGCGTCAACCGAAGCTGCGGCAGTCCACGCCGGGGAGGGGCGGTGACGGTGAGGATCGCCGAGGCCGGCCCGGTGGTGGCGGATGGGCTGTGGCTCGAGTCACCGCCGTACACCGCCGTGATCGTGAACTGGCCGGGCGACTCGGGGCGCGCGTCGGTAACCGAGCAGCTCGCGGGACCGGTGAACCCGCTGCCGCGCAGCCCGCACGTGCCGAACCGAACGTGGTTGACATAGAAGCTCACGACTCCCTCCAGCCCGGCCGGCGAGGTGAAGCTGTCGGTGATCGTCGCGGTGCAGGTCGACGACTGCCCGACCCGGACCGAGGCCGGGTTGCACGCGACCCTCGTGGCGGTGCTCGGAGAGGGGCTCGGGCTCGGAGTGACCGCGAGCGCAGTCGTCTGGGCAACGCTCGCGCTGTGGGTCGTGTCCCCGCTGTAGGCGGCGCCGATCGTGAACTGGCCTGAACCCGTCGTGCTGGTGAAGGAGCACGCCGCAGCGCCGGGTGGCGACTGCTGCAGCGTGCACGTCTCGCGGGGCGTGCCGTTGACGGTGAAGGCGATCGATCCGGCCGGCGTGGTGGGCGAGGCTGCCGTGTCGGTGACCGCCGCCGCGCAGGTGAAGCGGCTCCCCGCGACGACGCGCGGGGGGTTGCAGGCGACGGTCGTGGTGGTCGGGTCCGTGACCGTGATGGTCGTGCCGGGAGGGCCGCTGTGGCTCGCGGCGTGACTCGTGTCGTCTCCGTAGGAGGCGCTCACCGTGTAGGTGCCCGGGGCGGTCAGGGGGGGCAAGGTTACTGAACAGGTTGAGGTGCTCCCCGCCGCCGGAGCTGACAGCATGCACGTCGGCAAGGCGGGGCCCGACGCTGGGGAGACCGAGACGGTGACGTCTCCGGTCGGCGGGTGGGCTGCGGCCGGTGTGGTCGCAGTGTCCTTGACGGTGGCGGTGCAGGTGGTGCTGACGCCCACGACGGCCGTGGCGGGGCAGATCAGCGCGGTAGAGGTGGCGTCCTTGGTGCTGGGCGAGGTCGTCGTGCTCGTGGACGTCGATGTCGTCGTGCTCGTGGACGCGGATGTCGTCGTTGGATCGCCGCGGTCGGCCGGCGCCTTAGCCCCAGCCGGGGTCGCCCACAGCGTGGCGGGCGATGTGGCGAGCATCAGCAGGACCACGACTCCTACCGCCACCCCCGCGAGTGGCTTTCGCATCCCGCGACCGCGTGAAATCCACATGTGCACTCCGCTTCGATTGGCCAGCGAGTCCCTTGCCTCGTCGCTGTCGCCCACGCGAACATAGCACGCGGGCGGAGACGAGGACGCAGGTTACCTCGTCGGGATATGCCGGATTATGCTGCGCCTTTCGGGCTCAGCGCTACCTAATCCGGCCGCGCCGGCACCCCTTCCGCACTCAGCGTCCGCTCGATCCCGCGGGGCCGCCTCCCCCTCCGGGACCGTGATCCTCGTCCTGGCCGCGGGCCGGCGGTGGCTGACACCCGAGGTCGATGAGGTGGCGCGTGAAGGCGAGTCGGTCGCGGTCGGCGTGAAACGGATCGTTGCCATCTCGCAGCAACGCGTCGACCCGCTCCAGGTCGTAGAGCAACGCGAGCTTGCCGGGCGGATCATCCCATTCGCCGGAGTCGTAGCGATCGATCCAGGCGGCGAGCGCCGCCAGCGCCTCGACCTGGATCTGATCCTCCCACCAGCCCGATCTGACCGACAGGCGGTAGCGCTCGCGCAGCCGACAGACGTCGGCCCACAGCCGCTCAAACCACATCCAGCGCTCCCGGGGATAGAGGCCGCGCCAGTCAAGCGGCCAGCGCTGACCCTCTGGATCGTCGGAGCCCCAGCCCTCCGGGTCGTTGCCGTCCTCAGAGCGCCCGTCGTCGGGATCTGGCCAGCTCATGGCGGGCCCAGTCCGTGGTCGGGATCTGTCCCGCTCATGCCCCACCCAGCCGGCGCAGGCGGTGATCCTCGAACCACATCCGCAGCCGGAGCTCGGTGGGCGGGATCCGACCGTAGAGCAACAGGGCATGGCCCTCGGGCAACTGGCGGAGCGCTTCCGGGGCGGCAAGCGGCCGACGTCGGCGCGCGATCGAACGGCTGCTGCCGCCCGCCCCGGTCGTCCGCGTGAAGTCCTTCGCCTCCTCCTCCCCAGCCAGGCCGGCGAAGTAGCGCAGCGTCTCGAGGTCGGCGACGCCGGGAAGGAGCATCCGCGCGCGATGGCTGTTGACCACGGTTTCGGCTTGCTGCCGGTAGCGGGTTCGCGCCTGGGCGAGGTCGTGGAAGATCGAGACGAGTTGGATGTTGTGGCTCGGCGCGGTCGACGCGATCTCGGCGAGGTTGGGAAGCGGCGCGACATTCCCCGCCTCGTCCAGGCACAGGAGCAGCGGCAGCTCGAGCTTGCCTCCGGCCAGCGTCGCGCGCTCGTAGGCGCGGTCGACGACCTCCGAAAGCAGGGCCAGGAAGATCGGGCGCAGCAGCTTCGAGGCCTTGGCGTCGCCAATCAGATACAGCGTGGCGGCCTGATCGAGCAGCCGGTCCGGCGTGATCTCGCACGACTGCGCCGAGCGCGCCACCCTGGTGAAGCGGTAGGCGCGCAGCAGTGCCTGCGCGGTGGCCTCGATCGAGGATCTTGTCCTGTCCGCCTGGGTCTCGAATGCGCGTACCGCGTCGTAGGCGGCGTGAGCGCCGGCAAGCTGGACCTCGTCGCCGGCGCGGTCGGCCAGCCTACGCAGCGCGTCGTGCAGGTCCCGTCCACCCTGTCCGTAGGCCCAGCGAACCACGCTGTTGATCCCCTCGCCCGAGGCAGCGGCGGTGTAGAGCAGCGGCGCGAGACGCTGCTCGGCGGCGATCGCCCAGAAGTCACCGCCCTCGACGCTGCGCTGATCGAGTTCGCCCGCCGCGGCCATTCGCCACGCGACTTCGAGCGCCCCGTCCCAGGTGCTGGCGCCGTGCAACGGGGACCACGTGTGCGACGGCACGCCTCCCAGCCCGAACGGGTCGAACACCCACGCGGATCCGAGCTCGCGCCGCCGTCTGAGCGTCGCGCCGAGCAGGTCGGTCTTGATCGAGGAGGCCACCGCGGGGCCGTCCCACTCGAGCAGCGCCGGAACGGCGAGTCCGGCTGACTTGCCCGACTGCGGTGGGCCGAACGCGATCAAGGCGTGTCGATGCTCGGCGTGCAGCAGCCGCCCCTGGCGGCGCCCCAGCACCAGCCGTCCGGAGCGCGAAGACCCCGGACGCTGTCGCAGCACTCTCAGATCGCCGCCCGATGCCCAGCTGGCGCCGCCGGCGCGGGCTCCGAGCGCGTGCACCACGCCGGAACGGAGCGCCGCAAGTGCGAGCGCGGCCAGGGCGCCGAGCAGCAGCAGCAAGGCGGCGTAGAACCCGACGGGCCCCGGCAGGGTGGCACGCACCGAGGCCGGCCATGCACCGGCAGGAGTGGACAACCGGGCGGGCAGCCGGCCGACGACGCCGAGCAGTTGATCGACGCGCACCGTTGGCCACCCGCCGCCGAACACCGCTCCCGCGATCCCGCCCCACAGCCACAGGAGCGCGCCGGCCCCGAGGATCCCCGTGATGATCACGAGGACCGCCACGTCGGAGACGCCACTGGACCGGTTATCGGTCATCCCCGCACCAGCCTCGCGTCCGTGACCCCCATGCCGATATCGGTGTTGGTGAGCTCCGTCTCCAGCCGGGACCGGTAGTGCTGGACCACGAACGCCCGTGAGCCGACCCGCCACAGCGCCTGACCCGCCGAAAGCATCGAGATCAGCCGCGCCTCGCTCTCGGAGAGGCCCAGCAGCGCGCGGGTGAGGGGCACCTGACTCTCGTCCTGGTGGTAGACGATCCGCGTGGATGCGTCGGCGACGAGTCCCTCGGCGATCCGCGCCGCTCGCGACCCGGCGTCACCCGCGCTCTGCAGGTCGGCGAGCTTATGGAGCACGACGAGGTTCATCACGCCGAACTGGCGAGCCAGCTTGAAGTTCGACTGGAACCACTCGCCGAGTCCCGGATGCTGGACGATCTTCCATGACTCGTCCGCCACGTTGATCAGCCGCTCACGAGCGGGACGCTCAGCCATCCGGGCGAGCAGCGCGCTCATCCAGGCCGTCGCGCACGCCATCAGGATCCCGACCGCCGGAGAGTCCCTGACCGCGTGCAGATCGAGCACCAGCAGCTTCGCGTCGAGGTCCAGGCCCGGCGTGGTCGGACCGTCGAACATTCCGTGCAGCGGTCCTTCGCACAGATCCTGGAGAGCGAGCGCGGCCCGGCGGACATCGAACGCGAGCCGCTCGGGGTTCGTGTTGAGTTCGGTCGCCATCGCGGCGATCGGGTGAAATAGCAGCGCGGCGATGTCCGGCAAGGTGGGTTCGCCGATCGGGGCGCCGCGCACGGCGCGCAATGCCTCGCGCAGCGCGGCAGCCTCGATCTGCGTCAACGGGGCGCCGATCGCGGTCACGGTCACCGCTCGGAGCAGTTCGAGCTGCGCGTGCTCCTCGGGGCGCGAGGCGAGCGGATTGAGGCGCACGCCGCCGCCCGGCACGAGCGAGATCGGCTCCACCCCGAGCGCGTCGCACAGCGGTCCGTACTCACGCTTGACATCGAGCACGAAGGCCCGACGCCCGAACAGGAGCATCCGCCATAACAGCGTCTTTACCAGCGCGCTCTTGCCCTGGCCGAGCTTGCCGAGCACGATCGCGTTCGGGTCGTCGAGCACGCCGTCGCCGTACAGGACCCACGGGTCGTAGCAGAACGCACCGCCGCTCGAATCGCGCCCGATGAACACACCGCGACCACCGAGGCCGCCGGCGCTGATGAACGGATAGATCGCCTGGGCATGCCGGGTCGTGCACCGGTGGCCCGGCCGCTGAGCACCGCGCAGGCTCATCGAAGCCCCCGGCACAGTGGAAGCGTGAAGGTGAAGGCGTCGGCCTGCTGGCCGTACATGCGGTGCAACTCGAGCCGCGCCCGCGCGGCGTGCTCGAGCACTTCGGAGGTCGACCGGCGCAGATCGTCGTCATCCCGGCCGGAGACGGTCACGAAGCCCGACAGGCGAACTTCGCTGTGTCCCGCCGCGAGCTCGGACTCGCGGCGCATGGTCGACTCCTGCGCCTGACATTGGCGGGCGGTCTCCGATTGGCCGAAGCGGTGGCGCAACTCACGGTCGGCGCGGTCGCGCGTGATCGCGGCTTCGACCTCGCGCGTCGAGCGCTCGGGCGGGATCGCCTCGAAGGTCACAGCGACCGTCCGCACGGCGCTCGAGCGTCCCAGCAGAGCATCCATGAACATCGGCGAGACGTCGATGCGCGGCCATCCGCCGATCCAGTAAGTCGCGTGTACGGCCCCGTCGCTGCGGTAGTGATCCCAGGCCTCGCGGGCCCCGAGCGGCCAGGCGTTCGTCTCCGACAAGCCGTCACGACCGGGGTCGGCGCTCTCCAAGCTCGCCAGCTCCGCGCGCGCGTAGGGATCGAAGGCGGTGCGCAAAGTGCGTCCCAGCTGGCCGGCGCTGAGCGCGCCCAGGACCGTCACCTCAGCCGCTTCGAGCCCCTGCGCGACGCGCTCGGTCTGCTCGATCAGCGCCTGGCGCACGGCGTCTGCCCCGCGTTCCTTCACGCCTCCCGCGGCGATCTGGACCGCGAGCAGGATCTCGTGCTCCTGGGTCACTCGCGCGGTGGTCCCGATCAACTCGAGATACGAGTCGATCATCGCCGTGCCGCGCAATGGCACCGCCGGATCGCGCTCCGCGTGAACCCAGCGAGCCAGCTCGTCGCCCTGCGCTGGGGCGGTGCGCTCGATCCATTGAATCCTCCTGATCGCGGTGTTGGCGGCTCCTGAGAGAACCAAACCCCAGCGAGCGAGTCGGCGCTCCTGAGCCTCCGGGTCCAGCAGCGAGAACGCGACCACGCGGCACGCCAGCACGGCCGTCAGCCGCCGTCCCGAGCGCTCTGACACGACGCCAATCGGCCGATCGCGGTATGCCGTAGCCAAGATCCGAACTCCGCGCAGCGCGGTGGGCGTCGCCGGGGAGGGGCCATCGAGCCGCGCTGCTCCCGACGCAGGGTGCCGGCCGGCGAGCGTCCCCTGTGCCGGTGCGCAGGAGCTGAACCGGGCCTGTCCGACGGCGCGCCGGAGCCCGAACGATCCCGCGATCGGCGCCCATTCCTGCACCGTGCGACCTGACAGCGGCGCGACTGCCAACACGACCCCGAACCCGAACAGCACCGCGGCCAGCAGTGCTCCGGTGCTCGTCGGCGCCTCGTCGAGCACCACGATCGCCAGCACCGCGCCGAGCGCCAAGACCACCGCTTGGCCACCCCGTACTGGCCCGAGGATGCCGCGGCGCTCGAGCGGGCCGAACCGATAGGTCAGACGAGGCGAGCTCACAGGCCGGCGCCTGGGGGCGGCTGGCTGGGCGGCCGGGGATCGGCGTCATCGGCGGTCCCCGCGCCGCCGTCGCCCGCGCCGGTGCCCTGCTCCGCCTGATCCTGACCTTCGCGCGGCCGACGCGGTGGGGGCCATTCGCCGGTGCCGAACGTGAGCGTGGAGGAGTCGTCGTCCGCCTGCCACATCGGGGCCATGCCGCGCACGCGCTCGGCTGGGTCGGACGAGAAATCGGCGCCGACAGGGGCTTGTCCGTCACCGGGTGGTGTTCCAGGATCGAGTGGAGGCACCGCCGCTGGGCGCCCGCCGGCGGGCCCCGCGGCCGGCAACCCATCGGCTCCCGCGGCGTCCGGTCCACCCGCGGATCCTGCGCCCGCCCGACCGCCGGTGGACCCCGCGGCCTCCGGCTCGGCCGAGCCCTCGGCCCCTGTCTGGGAGGAGCCGCTCGCTCGCGTCCCCGCAGAGCCCGCAACCAGGGCTCCCACCGACTCGGGTGGACGCTCGGCGTGCGCGGAGGCGGCACTGTGGGCCTCGTCCGGAATGGGATCAGACGGTTCCTCCTCCCGCGGTCCGCGGGCGGTCCCTTCCGCCCACGTAGTCCACGCGTTCGCCGCCGCATCAGTCCCGTGCAGCAGCGGGCCCAAAGTGGCACGCGCTCCCGGGCGCAGCGCTCCGGCGGCACCGCTGGCCAGCTCCGAGAGCGGCACGAGTCGCAACATCGCCCACGGCGCAAAGGCGCCCATCGCGACGAGCGCCGCGCCCGCGACCGAAGCCGTCACGCTCCCGCTGCTCGCCTGGTCCAGGGCCGCCCCGCCCAGCGTAAGCACCGCGACGATCGCAAACTTCGAAAGGATCAGCGCGACCAGCAGCTCGACTGCACGCACTGCCCAGACCCGACGCGCCGGCCACGCGAGCGCGGCGAACGCCAACGGCAGCATCAGTACGACGACGTAGACGGCGGCCTCCCGGACCGCGAGCTCAAGCCACAGAACGATCGCACTGGCAACGGTGAACAGGCCGACGACGAAAACGATGAACGGCGTGCGAGAGACGATGCTCAACCCGCCGGCGAAGCCCCACGCCCGGCCCAGGAAGTGTCCGCTGGGATTTCCTGCGGCCGCGGAGACGATCCCTGACAGCTCGTCGGAAGCGGCCAGTAATAGCATCGTGACCGGGGCGGCCACGCTGACGGCGAGCAGCGCGAGCGGTAGGTAACCGAGGGTTGCCCGCGCCAGCAGCGCCAGGTCCGAGGCGATCAGCGCCTGGATCGCGGCCGCAAACAGGAACGGAAGCGTCAGCACGGCCGCCACCGCCGCCATGCGCCAGTAGACCGAGGAGAACCATGTGCCCCCGAGGCGCGGGCTGGTGGTCTTGGCGATCGCCGTTGCGGTCAGGTGCAGCGCGAACTTTGCTCCTCCCAGGACCCAGGTCACGATCGCCGCGAGGCCGACCGCCGTCGAGGCGCTCACTCCAGAGGAGTCGGTACCTCCGAGCGCCCGCAGCGCCGCGCGGGGATGTCCGGTGATCAGCTTCTTGCCGGCGCTCGCCAGCTTGGGGACGTGTTGCAACGCGTGGCAGGCCTTGCCCGCGATTCCGCTGACGAGCCCCGCCGCGCCGCAGATCGGCTTCAGTGGATTGAGAGCCACGGCGGCTGACGGGCTCAGGCCGAGCGCGCAGGTGCTCGCCACGAGCGAGAGCGCGATCCTACTTGCGCGCTGGGCGCTGCCCACGCCGCGACCCATACCAACTCGGTGGATCCCGCTCACTTGCACCACCTCCTCACCTGGCGGTGGTGCCGAGGTGCTGGAAGAAGTTCACGAGCCCCGGCGCCGCTCCGACAACGAGGGCTGAGGCACCCGAGATCAGCGCCGCCATCCGGCCGCGGGCGGCCCCGTGGTGGTTGTGCGTATGCGACGCCACCGCCCACAGGGCGGCGCCGATGAACGCACCCAGCAGGGAAATCGCCAGCGCCCACGCCTCGGCTCCGTTTACGAGCTGCTGCAAGACGTTGCTACCCGGCAGGCTCGTGAGGTTGGGGTGGGCGGTGACCGCTTGAGTGATACGCATCAAGACCTCCTGAAACTAATCCTAATCAATTGAGCCTATATTACTCTAGCAAGTCTCGATAGGGTCTGCTAGATTAGTTCGTATCAACTTAGTCTCAATTAGAGTCACTTGAGTGTCTGCTACCCACGAACCGCCTCTCGCCAGTCCCGAGGGCCCCGCGCCCTGCCGATCCCGCCTCCGAGTCGTTTCGCCCGCGGGCCACGATGGCGTTGGCGACCTGAGCGAGCTCTACCGCGCGTTGTCGGATCGCCTCGAGCGGATCGTTCGCTGCGACGTTCGCGCGGCGGATCCCCTGATCGAGGATGCGTGCCAGTTCGCCTGGAGCCGGCTCGTCTACCACCGCGATCGGGTCAGTCCAGAGGCGGCGCTCGCGTGGCTGGCCAAGACCGCGATACACGAGGCCTTCAAGCTGATCCGCCGGGATAACCGTGAGTGCTCGCTCGACGCCGCCATCGAGTGCCAGGACGACTCTGCGATTGGCGTTCCGTCTCCCGGACCCGAGCAGCTGGTCGAGCACAGGCAACGCCTCGATGCGATTCGTCGCCTGCCTGAGCGCCAGCAGCGCCTGCTGTGGCTACACGCGCTGGGCCTGAGCTACGCCGAAATGGCGTTGTACACGGGATGCACTCCCCGGACGGTGGAGCGTCAGCTGCTACGGGCCAAGCACGCGATCAGGCGAGCCGGCGATTAGGCGGCTAGGCGGCGGCGACAGAACGTCACCCCCGGGCCGCCGGCCTATCGTGCCCGGCCGCGTTTGCGACGCCGCTTCTCGGCCGCGCTGAGCTTGCGCGGCTTGGCTTGCTGCTTTGCTCCTGAGCGTCCGCCGGGACCGGCGGCCACCTCCGTGGCGCGCGAATGCACCGGCGCACGGCGACGGGCATCGCGCCAGATGAACAGCGAGATACCGCCAAGGATCACGATCGCGCCGACGCCGATGGCGACTCCGCTGCTCCCGCTCAACCCACCGCTTGGGGTGGACGTACTCGATGTGGTGCTCGGGACCCTAGGTGAGGTTGTGCTCTGGGGCGAGGGCGGAGGAAGGCCCGGACTGAGCGGGTTGCCGGGATCCGCCCGCCCGACCGTCGGGCCGCTCAGGACCAAGGTCAGGATGAGGGCGAGCGCTGATCCGCCGACACGGAGCGCCGAGCGCACTAGCGCTCCGACGCGAGTGGCTGCTCCATCGCCGGCGTCTCGGGGGCGTCGCGGTAGGGCTGCTCGGGGTCGACGTGCTCCTCGTGGTAGACGCTCTCGGCGTTGACCGCCCAGATGTCGTGATCGGTCCCGAGCAGGATGTTGTCGACCGCGCGCATCGAGGTGAGCATTGAGTGGTCTGAGTTGTTGTAGCGGTGCAGCCCGTTGCGGCCCACCTGGGTCAGGTTCTCGATCCCCTCAAGCCACTCGCGGATCGTGGCCACGCGCTCGGGGTACTCGACGTCGTACATGGGGTAGGCCTTGTGCACGCGCACCGCGAAGCCGAACTTCACGTCGTCGGCTTTCGCCAGTCCGAGCGTCTGCAACTCCTGAGTGGCCATCGCGACAAGGTCCTCGTCGGCCATGCTCCACACCTCGTCGCCCTCGAAGCAGAAGTACTCGAGTCCGATCGAGGTGTCCGTGTCGTTGGGGATCATCCACGGGCTCCAGGAGCGGAAGTTCTGAATCCGCAGCACCTTGACGCCGGGCTGATGGATATAGATCCAATTATCCGGGAACAGCTCCATGCTGTCGATCACGAGTGCGACGGTCAGGAAATCGCGGTAACGCAGCCCCCGGGCGGCATCCCGGACCTCGACCGGCGCCTCGGGCTCGGTGATCCCGACGGTGCTGCGCAGGGGCAGCGAGGAGATCACGTGCGACGGGGTCAGTGTCTCGCCGCCGGCGACGAGCTCGATCACCTTTCCTCCCTCGACCCGCAGCCGCGTAACCGGAGCGTTCATCCGCACCTCACCGCCGTGGGCGCGGATGTCCTCGGTCATCTGCTCCCACATCTGCCCGGGCCCGTAGCGTGGGTAGTTGAACTCGGAGATCAGCGACTTGATCTTGTTGTCCTTGTTGCCCACGAACGCCGCCTTGGCGGCGCTGAAGAACGACAGACCTTTGATCCGCTGCGCCGCGAACTCGGAGCGAATCTCGGTGGCGGGGACGCCCCATAGCTTCTCGGTGTAGGTCTTGAAGAAATGCTGGTAGAGCCGCTTGCCGAAGCGATTGGAGACCCACTCCTCGAACGTGTCCTCGCGTCCCTTGGGCTTGATCGCAGCCGCCAGATATGAGGCACCGCATCTGGCCAGCTCGATGGGCCCGAGCTTGCGGATGACGTCCATACCGTCAAGCGGATAGTCGAGGAACTTGTTGTTCCAGTAGATCCGGGACTGTCGAGGGCGCTTGAGGAACTCCTCCTTCATGATCTCGTGCCAGAGGTCGTCGACCTCCTTGACCTTGGTGAAGAAGCGGTGGCCGCCGAGGTCGAAGCGGTAGCCGTCGCGGACCTCGGTGCGGGCGATGCCGCCGACCTGATCGGTCGACTCGAGCACGATCACCGGCTTTCCCTGCTTAGCGAGCAGGTACCCGGCGGTCAACCCCGCCGGTCCCCCGCCGAGCACCAGCACGGGGCGCTCGGGGGTGATCTCGGAGCCGCGGATGGCGGTGGCGGGGCGGGTGCTCTCGGCAGGCCGGGTGCTCGGCGAAGAATCTATGGAGTTCATGTCGCTCATCTTCTGTGGATCGTCAGGAGCTCTTCTTGTACAGCACGGCGCTATCGCCCACGCAACAGGCGCCCCGGTAGTTGTGCGGCGCCCAAGCGACCACCTTGAGGTGCGAGTCGCTCGAGAGCAGTGCCCCCCATTGTGCCGAGCGCCGGCGCACGAGCTCGGTCCAGGATGCCTGCCAGCCCTGCGCACCTTCGGTCATCGGCCGCACGAACAGCAGCTGCTGTCCCGGTTTGAGACTGGCGATCAGCGGTGTCAGAGTGGTTCGCGGGTTGGCGTCCTGAAGGCGCTTCAGCGCGTCGATCCAGTTCATGAAGCGGGGATCGGCAACGGAACCGGTGGTGTTGGCAAAGCGCAGCCCGCCCGGGAGGTAGTACCAGCTCAAGGGCACCTGCTCGGGCTGGGCGACGACGACCAGGTCGTTCTGGTGAAGCAGCGGCGCCATCTCACCCCCGATGTCGCGCATGTCGCTCTTGTAGGCGGGGGCGAACGATGACGGGTTGGCCAGGAACACGACCGACGCGACCAGCGCCACCACCCCGACGATCCGGGCACGGGAAAGCCCGAACGCCGCCAGCAGCAGAATCGCTCCGAGGATCGGCGCGAAGTACCTGGAAACCCAGGCCGGGGTGATCTGTGAGGCCAGCCAGGCCACCGCCAGCGTCACGGCCGGCAGCGCGATCAGCGCCCACAGGGCGGTGGCATCGCGCGTGCCCCGCGCCGCCCGCCGGCCCAGCTCGACGAGCCCGATCACCGCCGAGATCAGCAGCGCGACCGCCACTCGGTCCCCGCCGAGCAGGTCACGCGAGAGCTGCACGGGGGCCCCGAAGCGCGGTGAGGAATCCCACGGTGCCGCGGTGTGGGTCGCTTGGTAGATGAAGTTCGGCAGCCACGGCAGGAACAGAATTCCCGCGCCCACAAACGCGAGCACGCCGTCGCGTAGGAGGCCTCGCCGGTCCTCGCTGGCGCGGTACACCGGGATCAGCGCGACGGCGGCGCCGATGCCGAAGAAGATCCCCCACGCGTGCGTGTACAGCATTAACGCCTGGCAGACGGCGAACAGGACCAGGTACCGTCGCCGGCGGTATACGAAGCCGTGAATGAAGCCCGCGGTCGCCAGCAGTCCCAGCAGCCCCATCAGCGCGTACATGCGCGTCTCCTGGCTGTACTCGGTCAGGAACGAGCTGAACGCGAACAGGACCGCGGCCATCAGCCCGGCTCGACGCCCGAACAGGCTCCAGCCGGCCCACATCGCCACCGGAATGCTCGCCAGGCCGAAGACGAGCGAGAGCGCGTGCGTGGCGGACTCGCCCGACCCGAAGACGCTCATCCAGACGTGCAGCAACAGGTAGAACAACGGCGGCGATCCATCGTGGCGGAGCACGCCCGGGATCGCCGCGAGCGAGTGCGAGGAGATCCCCACCGTAAGCCCTTCGTCCATCCAGAACTGGCCGCTGATGTAGCGGGTCCGCATGAACGCCGACACCGCCATCAGCACCAGCAGCGCACCTCCGGTGCTCGCCCAGGCAGGCACGCGCTCAAGCCATCCCGGCGCACGAACGTCGACGTCGGGCAGGACCCGGCGGGGGGCGGCGAGCGTAGCCATCTAGGTCAGGTTACCCGCGCAGCGTGAATAGACCCTGAACGTGTGTGTGCGCGCGACCACCCGGTAGGGGACGTTGGGCCAATCGCGAACCCTCGGTAACAGCGACCTGTGGGGTTGCGCGCGCGTCTGGAAGATGATCTCCGGCGCCGGAGGGAGCGGTTGGCCCTTCGTCGGGGAACCCTCGACCCGCAGGGTGGGCACGCCGAGGGTCCAGGCGAGCATCGGCACCTGGAAGCCCTCGGTCATCACCGTTCCGCATCGCAGCACGTTGGCTGGCCCGCCGAGCTTGCGCACCGCGGCGGCGGCGCCCTCACGCAACAGCGCCTGGTCGACGGCCGCGCGATGGGTACCCTGGACGTCGATGATGTGCGCGCCGATCCACGGGGGCACGGCCATGAACACGACCACAGCGCTCAGGAGGGCCGCGCCGCTCGCGATCGCCGGCCGAGTCAGCCGGGCCGCCAGCTTCGCCAGCGCCTGTGCGGCCCAGCCCCAGCCGGCGCCTCCGGCAATCGCCACCAGCGCGGCACCGAGCACCAGGTAACGGTCGTTGCCGGAGAAGCCGGCCTGGGTCAGGACCCCGATCAGCATCCACCAGCCAAGGCCGGCGGCGCCGGCGCCCAGCAGCGCCAGACGCGCGCGCGGCTGGCTTGGCCAGGCGCCGCGTAACCACGATCGGCGTGTCTCGACCTCGGAGGCTCCGCTTGTCCAAGCCCGCCGGGTGCGCCACAGACCAACAGCGGCGGCGAGCATGGCGATGCCCGCAACGACCTTGACCCGCAACAGCACCGTCGGCCACGCGTGCTTGACGAGCAGGGAGCAGAACGGGCAGGACGCGAACGCGGGACTGTTGGAGCGCGGTGTGTGCGCCCGGCTGACGCCCCGGAAGAAATGGCCTGATCCCCAGTACTCGGGCAGGAACCACAGCACCGGGATCAGCCCGAACAGAGCGATCACGAGTCTGCGCGCGCCGGGATCCTTCCACCATAGGTACAGACCGTAGGGTCCCCAGAACAGCCACAGCTCGGGGCGGTCGAGCGCGGCCGCGAATCCGACCGCGAAGGCCTGGCGCCGCTTGCCGTCGAGGTGGCGGTCGACCGCGATCAGCACGAGCGCGGTCATCAGCCCCTCCGAGTAACCCAACGCGTTGTCGATCACGAATCCGCCGGAGACCGCGAGGCTGCCCCCGCCGATCACCCCCGCCAGCAGCACCGGTCCGCGGGCTGTACCGGTGAGTTGGCGGGTGAGGCGGGTCGCGACCTTGAACACCATCGCAACCGCCATCAGCGCTCCGGCGCGCGCAACTACGAGCCACAGGTCGGGTGCCACACTCCCGAACGGGGCAAGCACCGTCGTGAAGATCACCGGCAATGGCTTCCAGGTCGGCCCACCGGTCGTCTGGAGCTTCAGATGCACGATCTCACGGCCCCACACAAGCCAGGCCCAGGGGTCGTAGCTCGGGGTGGAGGGGATCAGCAGCGAAGCGGCGGCGATCACGAGCGCGAGCGCGCCCAGGGCGATGTACAGCCGTCCGCCGGCGAATCGCCGCGCCAGCACGTGGGTCGACGCCGCGTGGGAGGAGAGGCTCGGCGCGGTCAGCTCAGCAGCGGGAACGGACACGGCGAGCGCTCAGCCGCCGGCCACGCGCCGCTTCAGCGCGACGATTCGCCTGTAGGCGGCTTCCGCGTCCGCTCGGGCAATCCGTCCCCGCCCGAAGTCGGCCTCGAGCGCCGGCAGCACACCGGAGCCGTCGTCGGGGTAGAGGAGGATGTCCGCCCCGGCCCGCGCCGCCAGCACCCCGGCCGTGACCCCGTCGTGACCCGTGGGCGCTCCGAGCGAGTCGGTGATCACAACGCCGCCGAACTTCAGTTTTCCGCGCAGCAGGCCGCCGATCACGCGGGGCGACAGCGCCGCGGAGGCGCCGCTCCGGTCGTAGGCGGGGAAGCCGGCCGTCGAGACCATGATCGCATCCACCCCCCGCGGGATCAATGTCTCATACGGCTTCAGCGCTGCCGCGAGCTGCGACCGGCTCGGGTGCAGCTCGCTGCGTTGGCTGTCGGTGCTGATCCCCGCCGAGCCCAAGCCCGGGAAGTGCTTGGCGGTCGCGGCGACATGAGGCAACTGCAGCCCCAGCGCGAACTGGGCGGCGTACCTCGCGACCGTGGCGGGGCGGAACGAGAAGGCGCGGCCCTGCTGCGAGATGAACGCCGACCGCGAGGTGGGAACGTCGCTGACGGGGGCGAGGTCCATGTTGACTCCCCGCGCCTTGAGGTAGCGACCGGTGTCCACCCCCTCGTGCAAGGCCACGGCAGGACGGCCGGTCGCGGCGATCTGCGGTGGCGAGCGATCGGGTGGTCCGTCGCGAAACCGCTGGACCTCGCCGCCTTCCTGGTCGACGGCGATCAGCAGCGGCGGGTTGGCGCCCTGACGGGCCGCGCGCTGGAGCGTCTGCGTCAGCGCCGTCACCTGTGCACGGTTGACGATGTTGGCGCCGAACAGGACCACGGCCCCGACCCGACCTTGACGCACGCGGCGCAGCAGCTCCGCGTTCGCGGCGCTCCCCGCGAACCCGACCATGATGCGCTGACCCAGCAGCTTTGCGGTCGACGCGGGAAGGGGGATCTGGCGGTTCACCGCGGCCTGCTCGGCCGTGCTGGTCCTCGTGGCTTGCGCCGCCGAGCTCACGACGGGCGCAGGAGTGGCGAAGACGCCCGTGGCTGCGGCCGTGGCCCCTGCGGCGCCCGCCACGATCGCGGTGATCGCGAGCGTCCTGAGCTGGCGTGGCCGAGCCCTCACGAGCTATCCGAGCACTCCCTTGGCCAGGCAAGTCTCGATCGTTCCCAGCTCGGCGTCAGAAGCTTGGTTGGGGTACAGCAAGGCACCGCCGATCACCTCGGCGCCCTGCGCGCTGCCATCGATCTGGCGACCCTGCGCCGTGCCGGGGGTGGGAGCAAAGTCGATCGTGGGCCCGGCTGGGGGTGGGCCCAACTGAAGCTCGCTGGTGCCCACCTTCACGACCGGGAGATGGGCCTGCTGCAGGCACTTGATGTGGTCCGAACGCGCGGTGCGCGGATCGTCGATTCGACCGCGACTGAGCGGACTGGCAGTGGGATGAATGGTTCCCGCCAGCGGCTTGGCTGTACTTGCGCATGCACACAGGCCGAGCGTGACGAGGCCCGACAGTGCGGCGAGCTTCGCAGAGGACATGCGCCGAAAGGGTAGAGGATGATCAGCACGTGATCACCGTGGCTGCGCTCACCGGCCCGCTGCCCAAGCTGGGCGTGGTGGCTGTCGCTGGACTGACCGCGGGCGCCCTCTGCACCGGTGATCCACGCCGGCGCGCCACCGCCATCCTGGGCGCGCTGGTGCTCGCGCCGGTGCTCCTGCTCGCCGACATCTGGCATTCCCCGCAGCTCGCTGTCGTTCACCGTCATCCGCTGCTCGCCGGCGCGGGCGCGGTCCTCGCGCTGGCGGCGCTCGTCGCGGTCGCCGCTCAGATCACCCGCCGTCCGTCACTGTTCGGCGCGCTGGCGGTGCTGGCGCTTCCGTTCCGAATCCCGATCCAGGTCGGTGGCACCGCGTCGAACCTGCTCGTGCCGCTCTATCTGACGGTCGCAGCCGGATCGCTCGCGGTGATCGTTCCGGCGCTCCGCCGCGGGAAGAACCCCCGGCCGGCGCCTCGCCGTGCTAACGACTCCGGCCCGGCGCCGCGCGGTGGTGAGGATCCCCGACCGCCCCCGCCTCGTGAGGGCCTCGGGCCGGCGCACGAGCCGGGCTGGACCGACCGGCTGCTGGCGCTCTACGTGGTCCTCTACGGCGTGCAGTCGGTCTACTCGGCCGACTTCGAGAAGGCGCTGCAGCAGATGGTGTTCTTCTACGTGCCGTTCGCGCTGCTGTACATCCTGCTGCGCCGGCTCGAGTGGACGCCCAAGCTGATCCGAACCTGTCTGCTGCTGGTCAGCGGTCTGGCGCTCTCGTTCGCGGTGCTCGGGTTCGTGGAGTATGCGACCAAGACGATCATCCTCAATCCCAAGCTCGTCGTCGCCAACGATCTCCACACGTACTTCACGGTCAACTCGGTGTTCTTCGACCCGGACATCTTCGGCCGCTTCCTCGCCCTGGTGATGATCCTGCTCGCCGGTCTGCTGCTCTACGGGCGCCAAGCGCGAGCGCAGGCGGGAGCGGCGCTGGCGCTCGCCGCGCTGTGGGCAGGACTGGTGCTGACCCTGTCCCGTTCGAGCCTCGGTGCCCTGCTGGTGGGGCTTGGAACGTTGGCGGCCGTCCGCTGGAAGGTGTCGCGGACTTTGGCGGTCGCGGTCGCGGCGCTTGCCCTGGGCGCGGCGGCGGTGGCGATCTCTCCGCGAACCTTCGGTCTCAATCAAGGCCTGAACGGCGCCTCCAGCGGGCGCGCGGACCTGATCGGCGGCGGCATCAGCCTGTTTGCCGGCAGCCCGGTGTGGGGGCACGGATCGGCTTCGTTCGTGACCGAGTACCGCCGACGACATCCCGCCACGCAGCAGACGCTCGCCGCTTCGCACACGATTCCGGTCACGATCGCCGCCGAGCAGGGGGTGATCGGCGAGCTCGCATATGCGGCGCTGGTGGTGGTGGCAGCCGTCGGATTGATCGGTGGCGCCCGGACCGACCCCGCTCGCGCAGCGGTCGCCGCGGCGTTTCTGGCGCTGGTGTTTCACACCTTCCTGTACGCCGACTTCCTCGAGGATCCCGTCACGTGGGCGCTGCTGGGCGTCGGCGTCGCGCTCGCCCACGAGCGCTCCTCACGGCGTCCGGGCACCCAGCCCCGGACACGCGCCGCGGCTTCTGTCCCCGTCTGACCCCGGCGCCGCCCGGCCGATCCCGAGCGAGCTGACCCCGCGAGGATCGCGCGTGCGACTCGGCCTACCCCGTCAGGGAGCAGGAGGCTCAGGCCTCCCCGTGGAGCCTTGGCCTGTCCTTAGGTCGTCGCGAGCACGAGTCGGAGCAGCAGCGAATGCAGCTGCTCTCGCTCTTGCACACTGAGCGGCGCCAGCAGGTCGCGCTGCTCGCGCGTGGCGAGATCGCGCCCGTCGGCGAGCGTCTGCGCGCCGAGGGCGGTGACGTGCAGAGCGTGAGCACGGCGGTCGGTGGGGTGCGGGCGTCGCTGCACGAGGCCCCGTGCCTCGAGCTCGTCGATCGTCGCGACGACCGTGCTCGGGTCCACGCCGGTCCGTTGGCCGAGGGTGTGCTGGGTGATCGCGCCGTCGGCATCGAGCACGTTGAGCGCCCCCCACATGCGGAGGGTCAGGCCGATCGAGTCCAGCCGCTCGGAAAACCGCTTCTGCGCCACGGTTCCCATGCGGCTGAGCAGAAAGCCAGTGTTGCGCATCAGCGCGCGGTGGATTCCGACGCCCCCGGGGGCTGGCAGGTTGCCGTTCATCCCAAATTGGAAGTCTAGCGGCCGAAACTGGCGTTCACAAATAGTTTCTGGTACAAACCATATGTCGCGTCAACTGACATCAACTGGCCAACACCAGGAGCTGACACCAGATGATCACCTCGATCACCCGCTGGGTCCTCGCCCACAAGCGCATCGTCACCGTTGCGTGGATCCTCGTCACGTTGGTCGGGATCGCGACCGTGGGCACCTCCACGAAAGCGTTCAGCAACAAGTTCAGCGTGCCCGGCCGCGAGGGCTTCCAGGCCAACGACCGGATCGCCCGCATCTACCACCAGGGCGGGCGCAATGCGCCGCTCGTTCCCGTGGTGACGCTTCCCGTCGGGGCGAGCGTGTTCTCGCCGGCGGTGCGTGCCGACCTGACCCGAATCGAAACCCGCCTGCGTCGGGCGATCCCCGGGACGCGCACCGCGTCGTACGGGTCCACCGGCGACCACGCATTCGTCTCGGCCGACGGGCGCACCACGTTCGTGCTCGCCTATCCGCCGCCGGACAACGAGGCGTTCGGCGCCAACACGAAGGCGGCGAAGGCCTCGGCCGCCGCCCTGGCCGGAGCGAACATCGCCGGCGCTCCGGTCCACATCACCGGCATCGATCCCCTGTCTCAGCAGACCGGCGGGGGCAAGGGGACGGGCGTCCTGCTCGAGTCGGTGCTCGGCGGCCTGGGTTCATTGGTGGTGCTCGCGTTCGTGTTCGCGTCGCTGCTCGCCTTCGTGCCCCTCTTGATGGCCGTCGTCTCGATCATGACCACCTTCCTGGTCCTGTGGGCGGTGACCGCGCTCACCGACGTGTCGATGATCGTCGAGTTCCTCGTCGCGCTGATCGGCCTGGGCGTCGCGATCGACTACTCACTGCTGGTCGTCGTCCGCTGGCGGGAGGAGCGCGCTCACGGACACGCCAGTGAGGAGGCGGTGGTACGCGCGATGCAGACGGCGGGCCGGTCCGTGGTCCTCAGCGGGATCACCGTCGCGATCGGCCTGCTCGCGATGGTGGTGCTGCCGCTGCCGTTCCTGCGCTCGATCGGCTACGCCGGCATGCTGATCCCGCTCGTGAGCGTGGTCGTCGCGTTGACGCTGCTCCCGATCGTGCTCGCCAAGGCCGGCAGCCGCCTCGACTGGCCGCACATCCGCAGCGAGGACCAGGCCAGCCGCTCGTGGTCGTCGTGGGCCCGGCTGGTCGTGCGCCGGCGCTGGATCGCGGCGGCGGCGGCGGCGGTTGTGCTCGCCGCGCTCGTGATCGCCGCCACCTCGCTGCACCCCGGGTCGGCGAACGTCGACACCCTGAGCAAGCAGGGGGACGCGCGGACTGGTCTGGTGGCGCTCGAGCGCTCCGGTATCGGGCCCGGCGCCCTGTCACCGATCGAGGTGCTCGGCGCCGGGAGCGACCCCGCGCATCTCGCCGCCGCACTGCGTAGGGTACCGGGCGTGCACGGCGCGGTGGCGCCCGCCGCTGCGCAGTGGCGCCGCGGCGGCAGCCCGCTGACCGACGCGATCGCGACCGCCGACGGTTCCACCTCCTCCGGACGAGACACGATCGCCGCCGTGCGCACGGCCGCTCACGCGGCGGGTTCGGATGTCAGGGTCGGAGGGATCGGCCCCGAGAACGCCGACTTCGTCTCGGCGATCTACGGAAGCTTTCCGTTGATGATCGCGCTGATCGTGGTACTGACCTTCCTGCTCCTGGCGCGGGCGTTCCGCTCGCTGCTGCTGCCGCTCAAGGCGGTGCTCCTCAACGTGATCAGCGTCGGCGCAGCGTGGGGAGTGATCACGCTCGTCTGGCAGCAGGGTCACGGGTCGAGCCTGCTGTGGGGGATCGCCGCCACCCACTCGGTGACCGCCTGGATTCCGTTGATGGTGTTCGCGTTCCTGTTCGGCCTCTCGATGGACTACGAAGTGTTCATCCTCACGCGGATGCGCGAGGAGTTCGACGCGACCGGCTCCACCGATACCGCCGTCGTGCGCGGAATCGGCCGCACCGGCCGGCTGGTTACGAGCGCGGCACTGATCCTGTTCCTGTCCTTCGTTGCGATGGGCTCCGCCCCGCTGACCGACGTGAAGGTGCTCGCCACCGGGCTCGCCGCAGGGATCCTGCTCGACGCGACCGTGATCCGGGCCCTGCTCGTTCCCGCGGTCGTCTCGCTGCTGGGCCGCTGGAACTGGTGGCTGCCCGAGCGCCCAGCGCGCTGGCTGCGGGTCGAGCCTTCGCTGCCGCCGCGCACGGCAACGGAGGGGATCGGAGGCTGATCCCGGCCGCACTTTCATTTTCTCGAAAATCCGGGTAGGATCGCCTCGCTGTGACCTGGGGATTCCTATGGCTGATGCTGGCGCTCAAGATTCCGCTGATCGCGCTGATCTACCTGGTCTGGTGGGCGATCAAGCAGGAGCCTGAGCAGGCGCCATCCCCCGAGGACGACGGCGGAGTCAAGCGTCACCAGCGTCCCCACCCCCGTAAGCCGTCCCCGCGGCGTCCGCGCCGAGGCCCGCACGGCGAGCCCGCGCCGGCACCGCCGTCGCGCGTGCGCACTGTCCGCGCACGCTCGCGTCGCGTCCGTACGCTCGAGCACTAGCTGAGCCGGCGTTGCCCGATTCGGCCCCGCCGCCGCCGCGGGCGTTGCTTGCCCCGAGGATCGGGTACCCTCGCGACCAGTGCTCAGCTTTCTGCTTGCCGCCGCCGAGCCGTCGAAGGTGCCGTTCTATCTGGCCGGTGGCGTGGTCGTCCTCTGGGCGGTCGCGCTGGCCGCGGTCGGCCTCACCCGACCAAGCTTTCCCTACAGCGAGCGCGGAGGCCGTGGCGTGATGCTCGTCAGCGTGCTGCTGGCCGCGCTCGCGATCGCGATGGCCGTGGCGACCGACAAATGATCCCTGGCAACCCTCGATGAGCGACACGCTGACGATCACCGACAACCGGACCGGCCGGCAGTACGAGCTGCCGGTCGAGGACGGGACGATTCGAGCGACCGAACTGCGGAAGATCAAGACGCACGAGGACGACTTCGGGCTCATGAGCTATGACCCGGCGTACATGGCGACCGCCTCGTGCCGCTCCGGGATCACGTTCATCGACGGTGAGAAGGGCATCCTCGAGTACCGCGGTTACCCGATCGAGCAGCTCGCGGAGCGCTCGACCTACCTTGAGGTCGCATACCTGCTGGTGCACGGGCAGCTGCCGACACAACCGCAGCTCGACGAGTGGACGCACCAGATCACGACCCATACGTTCGTGCACGAGAACATCAAGGATTTCATGCAGGGCTATCGCTACGACGCGCACCCGATGGGGATGCTGCTCGCCTCGGTCAGTGCCCTGTCGACCTTCTACCCCGAGGCTAACGCGATCAAGGACCCGGAGGTCCGCTACATCCAGATCATCCGACTGATCGCGAAGATGCCGACGCTGGCGGCCTTCTCATACCGCCACAACAAGGGGATGCCGTACGTCTATCCCGACAACGACCTCACCTACTCGGGCAACTTCCTCTCGATGATCTACCGGATGACCGAGCTGAAGTACGAGCCCGACCCGCGCCTCGAGCGCGCGCTCGACGTGCTCCTGATACTGCACGCCGACCATGAGCAGAACTGCTCGACGAGCGCGGTGCGGAGCGTCGGGTCCTCGCAGGTCGACCCTTACTCCGCCGTCGCGGCGGGCATCGCGGCGCTGTACGGACCGCTGCACGGGGGGGCCAACGAGGCGGTCCTGCGGATGCTGCGGCGGATCGAGCGCAAGGAGAACATCCCCGACTTCATCGACGGCGTCAAGCACGGAAACGAGAAGTTGATGGGCTTCGGTCACCGGGTCTACAAGAATTTCGACCCGCGGGCGAAGATCATCAAGCAGGCCTGCGAGGACGTGTTCGAGGTGACCGGGAAGAACCCCCTGCTGCAAATCGCGACCGAGCTCGAGAAGATCGCGCTCGAGGACGACTACTTCATCTCTCGCAAGCTGTATCCGAACGTCGACTTCTATTCAGGGCTGATCTACGAGGCGCTCGGGATGCCGGTCGAGATGTTCCCGGTCCTGTTCGCGATCGGACGCACCAGCGGCTGGATCGCGCAGTGGCTCGAGATGATCGACGACCCCGAGCAGAAGATCGCGCGCCCGCGCCAGATCTACACGGGCGGGCACGGACTCGAGTACGTCCCCCTCAACGAGCGCTCCTAGCGAAACCGCCGCCCGGCGGAGCGCTCCCAGCGGCGCTTGTCGTGGTCCCTGCGCTCCCAGCGGCCGCTTGTCGCGGTCCCTGCGATCATCGCGCCGTGCCGTGGAAGATGACCGTCCGCGCTGGTCCGCAAGTGCAGCGCAGCTATTTCGATCAGCTCGATCAGGCGCTCGCCGCGATCGAGGCCCAGGGCCGGGAGCTGGCGCGAGCCGCGCCCCGGGAGGCGATCGATGTCAAGTACAAGCGCTTCGAGGCGATCCAACGGGTGTCGGCGCGAATCGAGCTCGCCGGGCCCGAGCGCATGATGCCGTCGGTTCGCGCCGGCGTCGACGTCCGCGGAGACGGTTCGACGGAGGCATATCTGGGTCGTCTGCGACGTGAGGTGGTCAAGCAACGCAAAGGGGAGACCGCTTACCGCGCCCTGCGCCGAGCGCTGCGCTAAGCCCAAAGCGCAGACCGCCAACCGGGGGTGCTGCAAGCCAGACCGGAGCCCCACCAGGTTGTGCCGGGCGCTAGAGCACCAGCGTCGCACCATGGCGGGTCAGCCATCGCGCGTGCTCACGCCAGTCCTGGCAGCGCTCGCCGAGCAGGCCCCAGAACCGTGGCGAGTGATCCATCACCTCCAGGTGGCACACCTCGTGCCAGACGACGTAATCGAGCACCGGTTCGGGGGCGAGCAGGAGCCTCCAGTTGAAGCTCATCGCGCCGGCCGTGGAGCAGCTCGCCCAGCGGGTGTGCTGGCCCCTGATCGTCAGGCGCGCGTAGGAGCTGCCCACCTCCGCGCAGGCTCGGTCCAGTCGCCCAGCGATCTCAGCGCGGGCCGCGCGTCGGTAGTACCGCTCGAGCGCCGGTCCGCGGCCGACACCGTCGGGCACGATCAGCACCGCTCCGCGGCGAGCGGCGCGGGTCCTTCCCGGCTCGGTGCAGACGCGCAGCACCTCATTCAGGTAGGGCACGGTGTCGCCGCGGTCGGCCACGATCGCGCGGGCCCGAATGAGATCGTCCACCCGCCGCTCGATCCAAGGCCGCAGCTCAGCGACGGCGGCGGCGGCCTCGCGCTCGGGCGCGGGGCGCGGCAGCACGACCTGCACCCCGCGCACGGGATCGACGGTCACCCGCACGCGCCGGGCGCGCTCCGAGCGCCGCACGGTGTAGGCGATCTCCTCCATCGCGCGACAGAGTACGGTCCGGTCCCGACGTGCCCTCGATTCCGGAACCACCCGCGCCGCTGAGCGATGACCGCGTGGCCCTGCGGCTCGCCTGCCAGCACGACATCCCAGATGTCCTGATCGCCTATCAGGACGATCCCCGCCTGCACGAGCGACTCGGGCAGGACCGTCCGCCCAGCGGGGCGGAGCTCGGGCGGGCAGCGGAGGACGCAGCGTCGGAGCGCGTGTCCGGGACGGGGGTGACGCTGACGATTCTGCAGCCGGGCTCCGAGCACTGCTGCGGTCAGCTCGAGGCGCGGGAGCTCGATTGGGACCACGCCCGCGCCGATCTCTCGATCTGGCTGGCCCCACGGGTGCGCGGCCAGGGCCTCGCGCGCCGCGCCCTGAGGCTGACCGCCGGCTGGTTGCTCTGCAGCTGCGGTCTGGAGCGCATCCAACTCGTCACCGAGCCAGGAAACGGGCCGATGATCGCGGCTGCGCGCGGCGCCGGATTCACCGCCGAGGGCGTGCTGCGCGGCTATACGCGGGGGCCGCGGGACGCTCGCGCCGTCCGCTCGTCGGTGCCTTCACGACGCCGCCCCGAGCGCCGCCCCCAGGCGCGGCCCGAGGCCGTGGGGCGCCTCGACGGAGCCATCTTCTCGCTGCTCCCGGCCGATCTGAAGGGCCCGACCGGCTGATGGCGGAGACACAGTATTGGCGGGTCACGCTGCCGCCCGGAGTCAGGCCGCCGTTCGAAGTGTACGTCAACGGCGTCCTCCAGGAGCTGGGGGGTGACTATCGAATCTCCCGGGGCGAGCTGCTGTTCGAGCGCGAGCTCGTGCGCCAGAAGCTCAGCCCGTGGGCTTGGTTCCTCGGCGTCTGGGGAATCGGCACCTACAAGCGCAACGACGAGGTCGACGTCCGCTACGAGCGCGACGGTCGCCCGCTGGTCGGCCGCGCGGTGCAGATCACTCCGCCGTCCTGACATCCTCGCGGCGTGGTGCAGATCATCCCGCCGTGCGGACGTCCTCGCGGCGTGGTGCAGATCATCCCGCCGTGCGGACGTCCTCGCGGCGAGCCCACGGCCGCAGCAGCTTCAGCGCGGACAGGATCGCGCGGGTCGCCGGTGAGCGGTTGAGCGTGTAGAAGTGAATTCCCGGGGCCCCGCGGGCGAGCAGCTCCGAGCACTGGAGCGTGGCGTAGGAGACGCCGAGCTGGAGCACCGCATCCGGATCGTCGACGCGCAGCTCGAGCTGTTCGAGCAGGTGGGACGGGATCGTCGCCCCGCACATGCCCGTGATCGTCCTGATCTGTCGCACGTCGGTGATCGGCATGATCCCGGGAATGATCGGAACGTCGATCCCCGCCGCCCGCGCCTCCTCGACGAACCGGAAGTAGGGATCGTTGTCGAAGAACAGCTGCGGGAGCAGGAACCCGACTCCACTGGCGACCTTCTGCTCGAGGAAGCGCAGGTCGTGCGCCAGGTTGGGGGCCTCCGGATGGACCTCCGGAAAGCAGGCGGCACCGACGCTGAACGGATAGTCGTCGCAGATCAGCGCCGCCAGCTCGGTGGAGTACTTCAGGCCGCCCGGGTGCGCCTTCCACTCGATCTCGCCGCGCGGCGGGTCACCCCGCAGCGCGAGCACGTTCTCGATCCCCGCCGCGGCCATCTCGTCAAGGATCTTGCCCAGCTCCTCGCGCGTCGAGCCGACGCAGCTGAGGTGAGCCATCGCCTCGATCCCGAGCTCCTGCTTGATCCACTTGGTCAGCTCGAGCGTCCGATCACGCGTCGAGCCGGCGGCGCCGTAGGTCACCGACACGTAATCGGGCTCCAGCGCCCGCAGATCCGCGAGCGCAGCGCGAAGATTGAGCTCGCCCTGATCGGTCTTCGGGGGGAAGAACTCGAACGAGAAGACCGGCTCCCCGCTGTCGGCGATGATCTGATCGATCCGCAAGGTGCGGAGACTCTACCAACCTTGACACGGTTGTGGCAAGGTTCTCTGTAGCGATTGTCGCAAGGCTCTGCCACTGCTGGGCGGGCGGAGCCCGCCCCTAAAAACCTGTCCCCGTCGCGGTCCCGATCGCGCTCGCAGTCCCGGTCCCGGCGTGGACTGCATTCCGCGATCGGCCGCGGCCGCCGCCACCGCTGGCGGCGTCGAGCACCACCGCGAACCCATTCCCCCGCTTGTCGTCCATCACCTTGGGGTGGATCTCGAGGATCTCCAGTTCGAGATGACGGCAGAGCGCGGCAAACGTCCCGCTGCTCAGGCCGACCAGTGGATCTCCTCCGCGCTGGTGAACTCCGTGCGGTGACGGTCGATCAGCTCTCCAAGCGTGGTCAGCGGCCGGCCACCGCACACGTGGCCTGGCGGTGGGGGATCATCCGTAGCGCGTTTGCGCGGAATGCTCGTCGCGAGCGGCTTTGAGGTCGTGGAGGAGCACGGTGACGCGCTCCACGCGACCCTCGTCGCGAGGCTTGCCGCTGGACGGCCCTCGGCGCGTAGACTGCCCCGCGATGGGCCGCCGTCACCGCCAGCGCGTTAAGCTCGCGGCGCCGAGCACCGAGTACTGCGACGCGGAGGGCAATGTGCTTGTCCTGCGGGGCTCGCTCAGGCCGGCGGCTCGGCGCGAGTACGCGAACGTGCTCGCCGGGGGCGTTGAGCGCGAGGATGCCTGGCAGCGCGCGATCGAGCTCCTGTTCGAGCGTCTGGCGATCAGCTGGTCGATCGAGGGTCTCGAGCTCAGCCGTCAGCAAGATCTGCTTGCGCGCTACCGGGTGGCCTCCGGGGAGGAGCGCCGGTTCGTGCGCGAGTCGCTGCGCTCCCACGTGACCGAGCACTTCCCCGAGCTGCGGGCGCCCTGAGACAGAGCCGAGGGCGCCCAGGGGCCGAGCTGCGGGCGCCGTGAGGCCGCCGGCGGGCGCCCGGCGAACCGGGCGCTCGATCGGTCGAGTAGCTTCCAGTACCGCATGCGCCGCACAAAGATCGTCGCCACGATCGGACCGGCCTCGCGTGATCCCGGGACGCTTGTGCGGATGATCGAGGCGGGGCTCGATGTCGCGCGGCTGAACTTCTCCCACGCCAATCGCGAGGTCCACGCCGAGAACGCGCAACGGATCCGCGCCGCGGCCGCGGAGGCGGGGCGGCAGGTGGCGATCATGCAGGATCTTCCCGGCCCGAAGCTCCGGATCGGCGCGCTCAAGGACGACTTCGTCGAGCTCAGGCCGGGCGATCAGCTGGTGCTCGCGTGCGGCTGCGGCTGCGTGGGCGACGAGCGGCGGATGTCGGTCACCTGGGGCGGGCTGCCCGATGCGGTCGACCCCGACGATGTGATCTACCTCGCGGACGGCGCGATTCGCCTGCGTGTGACGGAGGTCCTCGCGGGAGAGCGCGAGATCGAGACGGTGGTCGAGATCGGCGGTGCGGTCGCCTCGCGGCAGGGCCTGAACATCCCCGGCTCGACGCGCGGCCTGGTCGCGGTTCCCGAGGAGGATCTCGACATGCTGCGTTTCGGTGAGTCGATCGGCGTGGACCTGATCGCGCTGTCGTTCGTGCGATCGGCCCGGGACGTGACCAGTGTCCGCCAGCACACTCGCCTGCCGCTGATGGCCAAGATCGAGAAGCCCCAGGCCGTCGAGGCGGCGCAGGAGATCATCCACGCGGCGGATTGCGTGATGGTCGCCCGTGGCGATCTCGGGATCGAGCTCCCGATCGAGGACGTCCCGATGGTGCAGAAGCAGCTGCTGCGAATGGCCGGTCGCCTCGCGCGGCCGTCGGTCACCGCGACGCAGATGCTCGACTCGATGGTCGCCTCCTCGCGTCCCACGCGCGCCGAGGTCGCCGATGTGGCCAACGCGATCATCGACGGCACCGACGCCGTGATGCTCTCGCAGGAGACGGCGATCGGAGCGTATCCGGTCGAGGCCGTGGCGATGATGGCCGCGATCGCCGAGCGCACCGAGCGGGCGCTGCCCTACGAGACCTGGAACGAGCAGCGGGTGAGCCGGGACGCCCGCGATCCGGCGTACACCGTCGCCTACAGTGCCTGCGTGGCGGCTCGCGAGCTGCACCTTGCGGCGCTGGTGGTCCCGACGCTGTCGGGCCGCTCGGCCCGCCTGCTCTCCGCTCACCGTCCGCAGGTGCCGATCTACGCGCTCTCGCCGGGCAAGGAGACCGTCCGCCGCTGCGGCTTGATGTGGGGCGTCCAGGCCGCTTCGATGCGGCGCCACGAGATCACCGAGGCGCTGATCACCGACGCGGCGCGGCGGGTCGTCGAGCTCGGGTGGGTCAAGGCGGGCGACCGCGTCGGGATCACTGCGGGGCTGCCCAGCGGGCGGCCCGGAACCACAAGCCTGGTGCAGATCCAGCGGGTGTGACTACGCCACCGCGCGGGCGTAGAACTCGGCCTCCTGGCGGCCGAGCTCGGTGCTCGGCGGATCGCCGTAGAACCACTCCCGCGCGATCCGGTGGAAGTTGCCCCGGGCGTGCAGCTGGGCGATCACCGCGAGCGTCAGCACCTCCATCCGGCGGCCGAAGATGTGATCCGGGGGCGCGGACTCGTGTCGAAGCTCGCCGAAGTACTGCGAGCGGGGATCGCTCATGTCGATCAGCACCTGGGTGGCCCACTCGGGGGTCAGCTGGATGTACTCATCGACCGTGTACCAGGAGGTCGCCGCCCGGAAGTGCTCGAGCACCCGCGCGGGCTCGAACTTCTCCGGCTGCGGGAAGAAGCCGGTCTGCGATCCAACCCGCATGATCGTTTCCGTATCGCCCTCGACCACCGCCCTGGCGACGAGGATCTCGAGCTCGACACTCCCCGGGGGCATTCGCTTGAACAGCCCGAAGTCGAAGAACGCCACGCGGCCGTCGTCGAGCAGCATCGAGTTGCCCGGGTGCGGGTCGCCGGAGAACTCGTGGTGGCGGTAAAGGCACCCGAAGTAGAACCGGAACAGGATCTCGCCGATCCGGTCGCGATCCGCTTGGGAATAGTCCTTCAGCGCCTCAAAGCCCGTCCCGTGCACATACTCGGTCACGAGTACGCGCTCGCGGGAGAGGAATGTGACCACGTCCGGGACGACGATGAACGGGTGCGCGCGGAAGATCCGGGCGAGCGTACGCTGGTTCTGGGCCTCGAGCTCGTAGTCGAGCTCTTCGTGGATCCGCTCTCTGATCTCCTCGCCGATCGCCTTGGGGTCCATCCCCGGGGCGATCCGCTTGGCCAGCCGCAGGATCAGCCCCAGGTTCTGCATGTCCGCGCGCACCGCGGCGGCCACCCCCGGATACTGGACTTTGACCGCCACCGGCCGTCCATCCTTGAGCGTGGCTCGATAGACCTGACCGATCGAAGCGGCGGCGATCGGTGTCTCGTCGAACTCCGCGAAGACCTCGTCGAGAGGATCGTCGAGCTCCTCCTCGATCACCCGGCCCATCTCCTTGAAGGTGACCGTCGGCGCCGAGTCCCGCAGCGCCGCGAGCTTGTGCTGGAACTCCTCGCGGTGCTCCTCGGGCACCAGTCCGGCGTCGAGGAACGACATCACCTGCCCGAGCTTCATGGCGGCGCCCTTCATCGTCCCGAGCGCGGCGACGATCTGCTCGGCCGCCTCGAGGTGACGGCGCTCGAGCGCCGCGTCGCGGCCCTCCCGGGTGCGCGCGACATTGGCCGCGTGGGTGCCCGCCTGCCGGATTGCCTGTCCCGCCGCGAGGCCGCCGATCTTGGCGGTGCGCCCCACGCGTGAGGTGGGGATCTTGTCGCTCGCCACGGGTACCCGAGGGAACGCTAACCGTCCGGCGGGCCGGACCCGGCCCCCGCTCGCTGCACCTGTGACCCGGGGACGATGTCGTCGGAACCGTCCGGCCAGCGGACCCAAGCCTTGTGGCCGCCGTCGTAGTCCTCGCCGAGCAGGATCAGCGTCGCCGGCTCCCCGAGGGCCGTGCAGCGCTCGGCGCCCTCCGGATCGAGCCCGCGCCAGATGCGCACGAACGAGTTGTGCTCGAGCTCGTCGGCGACCGTCGTGGGATCGGTATGGCCGGGATGAATCCGCGTCGCCGGCGGGAGCTTCAACAGCGTGTCCATGATCGATGATCGAAGGTCGGCATAGGTCGAGTGTCCGGGCGCCCTGACCCCTCCCACCGAGCCCTTGAACAATGTGTCGCCGGTGAACACGTCGGTACCGTTGACGAGCAGCGAGAGCATCCCCGCGGTGTGACCGGGGGTGTGCAGCGGCTCGATCTCCAGGGCACCGCAGAGGATCGGCTCTCCCGGGGACATCGTTCCGGTCGCGCCGCCCACGAGGTCGCGTTCGAGCGGATGGACCAGCACGGGCGTGCCCGGGTGTCGCTCGAGCACCGGCTCGAGCTCAGCGACGTGGTCGTGGTGGTGGTGGGTGAGCAGCACATGGGTGAGCCCGAAGCGCATCCGCTCGAGCACCTCGAGCAGCGGCTTGACCGGTCCGCCGGCGTCGATCATCACCGCGTGGGAGCCAAGCTCGTCGGCCACCAGATAGGTGTTCGAGAGCCACTGATCTGACATCGAGCGCTCAACGATCACTTCAAGGAGGGTATCGAGCTAAGCTGGTCCGCGAGATGAGCTTGATTCACACCTGTTACCGGATCCTCGACATCGACCGGTCGGTGGGCTTCTACAAGGCGCTGGGCTTCGACGAGAAGGGTCGGATCCCGATCGGGGACGAGGCGACGAACGTGTTCATGGGCCTTCCCGAGGACGGCGAGGAGCCCCGGCTCGAGTTGACCTGCAACGTCGGTCAGGTCGAGCCCTACGCGCTGGGCACCGGCTACGGCCACATCGCCGTCTCTACCCCCGATCTCGACGGCACGCTCGCGTCGCTGTCCGAGCAGGGAATCGAGCCCGAGGGCCCGCCCTACACCGTCAGCGACGGTGGGTCGCGGCTGTGCTTCGTCCGCGATCCCGACGGCTACCGGATCGAGCTGCTCGAGCGCAGCTCGGCCGGATGAGCTGAGAGGACTCTCGATGGCGCAGGCTGGAACGATCGCCAAGTTGCTCGAGCGCTTCGCCCAGGGGGTTGCGGCGCACGACCGTGAGAACCCCGGGCACAACAGCTGGGGCATCGGCATGGCCGGCTTCGACATCGAGCGCCTCGGCCTGGAGGAGGGCGAGCAGATTCTGCCCGGAATCGTGCTGCAGGCGGACAACGGCGTGACGGGGAACTTCCGCGTCCTGTGCGACGGCGAGCACGACGAGAGCGCCCTCGAGGAGCAGGAAGAGATCGTGGATGCCGTCGCCTCAGAGGAGATCCGCGAGCCGGTCTACGCGCCCGGCGGAGCCCCTCGGGTGCTGCCGCCGCTGTAGCGACGAGCGGCAGCGTGCTGCTCGCCAGGCCTTACCCCTCTGGAGCCGCGAGGCCCGCGCGTGCCGCGATCTGCGCAGCGAGCCGCGCGATCGTCGGGCAGCTCAGACCGTGACGCGAGGCCGCCCGAAGCACTGCGCCGGCGATCGCGTCGAGCTCGGGCTCACGTCCGGCCACGAGGTCGCGCTGCATCGAGGACCCGAGCTCGGGGTGCGCCCGATCGAGCTCGGCGAGGGGATCGGCGGGGTCGCTGCGAGCGCCTTGCGCTCTGGCCACCGCCGCTGCCTCGTCGATGCAGGCGCTCAGCGCGGCTCGCCACTCGGGGTCGGTGCGGATCCAGCCGATGGGCTGATCGGCGGCGCTGGTCGTGCACGCGAGCGCGACCAGGCGGACGAGCTTTGACCACAGGATCTGCGCTTCGTCGGAGCCGATCGCGGCCGGGATCTCGGCGTCGGCAAGCGTAGTTGCGAGCCGCTGCAGACGGGGATGCAGGGCGGGGTCATCCGCCGCCAGGTCCACCCGCAGGAACGGGCTGCTCTGCACGATCCGGGCAGCGGCCGGTCGGTCCGATTCGATGCGGATCGCGCCCGCGGCGACATCGGCGGCGCCGAACCGCTCGCGCAGGAGTGGCATGTGCTCGATGCCGTTGAGCAGCGGGACGACCAGCCCGGGGCTGGTTTGGATCCGCTCCAGCGAGGCCGCCAAGCTAGTCGACTTGGGGGCGACGAGCAGCACGTCGACAACGCCGCGCAGGGTGGTGGTGGCCTGCGGATGGGCGACGAAGTCGCCGAGCCGCACGCTCCGAACCGCGATTCCCTCCCGCGCGATCAGCTCGGCCGTCGGCTGGCGGGCGAGGACGATCACGTCCCAGCCCCCGCAGACGAGGGCAGCGAGGAGCAAGCCGCCAACGCCCCCCGGGCCCAGGATCGCGAT
>JBPCRJ010000112.1:0-27154 GCA_050996975.1 Solirubrobacteraceae bacterium
GCGGTTTGGTGCTGGGTGTTAGCGCTGGCCCTGCGTGTCGTCTCGGCCCTCCGTGATGTCCTGTCACCCCCCCCCCGCCGCGGCCATTCGCTCACGCGGTGGCTGGTCTGGGTGCTGGCGGGCGCGCTGCCGTTTGTCTTCGCACTGGCGCTCGTGCTCGGGGCAAAGCTCGTCGGTTTGATTGCGATCGCGCCGCCGGGTCCCGTCGGCGCGGGGATCGTGCCCCTGCGCGCGGCCGGGAGCGCCGTCCTGGTGGCGCTCGCGGCGGTCCTCGCCGTGTCGCTGCTGTGGATCCGCCCGGTGGTGATCCGGCTCACCTCGGCCAAGCTGGGGAACCCCGGGTCCGCCCAGTCCGCGCGCGACGGCTCCGGCAAGTCCGCGAGCGGCGGCTCCGCCAAGTCCGCAAGCGTCGCGTCGGCCAAACCCGCGAGCGCCGGTCCCGCCAAGGCGGGACGCAGGTCACGGTCGGCCAGATCCGCGCCTTCGGACACCGCCGGAGCTGCGCCTGCGGTGCTGCTCGTGATGTGCGCGGTCTCGCTGGTGCTATGGGCCGGCAACCCGTTCACGGCCGCGCTGATGTTGCCGGCGCTTCACCTATGGATCTGGGTCCTCGCTCCCAGCTTGCGCGGCCGGTCGGTCGTGAGGCTCGCGCTGCTGGCGGCCGGCCTGGCGCCGGCGGTGTTGGTGGTGCTCTACTACGCGGCTACGCTTGGGCTCTCGCCGGTGGGCGTGGCTTGGAACGGTGCGTTGCTGATCGCCGGTGGGCAGCTGGGCCTGCTCGAGGCGCTCGAGTGGAGTGTGGCGCTCGGCTGCGCGTTGAGTGTGGCTGTGATCGCGCTCGGCGCCGCCGGCCGGGGCGAGCCCGAGGCGGCGCGGATCACCGTTCGCGGACCGATCTCCTATGCCGGCCCTGGCTCGCTCGGAGGCACCGAGTCGGCCTTGCGGAGATGAGACGTCTGCTGCGGGACATCTCCTCCGTGCTGCTGATCTCGGGCACGCTGCTGTTGCTGGACGCCGGGCTGACCCTGCTCTGGCAGGAGCCGTTGACCGCGGTGATCGGGCTGATCAAGCGTAGCCAGGTCGACAATCGCTTTCTCAGCTACCAGCGCGCGCCACTGGCCCCGCTGGATCGGCGCACGCTGGCCAGCCTGCGCTCGATCGATCAGCGGATTGCCTATCTGGCTCGCCGCGAGCAGCGCCAGGTCCCCGCCGGCGATGCGATCGGGAAGATCGTGATGCCGAGACTCTCGGCCAGCTACAACGTGATCGAGGGGACCGACACCGCGAGTCTCGAGAAGGGCCCCGGCCGCGATCCGCGCACCCACTTCCCGGGCCTCGGCCAGACGATCGGGATCGCGGGTCACCGCACCACCTACCTGAAGCCGTTTCGCTACATCGATCAGCTGAGGCCAGGCGACAAGATCGTGCTGAAGATGCGCTACGCGTGGTTCACCTATGTCGTCCAGTACCACAAGATCGTCCTGCCGACCGCGGTGTCGGTGTTCGACAACGTCGGTTACGACCGGCTCGTGCTCTCGGCGTGCAATCCGCTCTACAGCGCCGCCCAGCGGATCATCGTGTTCGCTCGGCTCCAGGGGTTCGTCGCCCAGAGCGAGGCGCTACGGGGCGCATGAGCCGCAGGAGCCTCGCGTTTCCGAGCCCTCACCTGAGGGCCAGGCGCACTATCCCTCAGCGCTTGCTCGCCTGAATGCCGGGCGCCCCGATTGCGCTCAGAACGAGTGCTCGTATCCCGCCAGCGTCCGGGGCGAATCGACGAAGATCACCTCGCCGGGCCCGGCTGACACGCGGCCCACCCAAGTCAGTCCAGGACTGTCGGGGAGTGTGGCGATCGCCCTCTCGGCCGCGCTGCGGGCGCGGGCCGGAATGCACGCGCAGAGCTCGTAGTCCTCGCCCGCACGCGCTGCGAACGAGCCTGGGTCCGCCTCGAGCGCCGCCGCGACCTCGGCCACGCCATCGGCCAGCGGAAGCGAGGCCAGCGACAGCTCGAGCGCCACGGCACTGCGCCGGGCGAGATGCCGCGCGTCGGTGGCCAGTCCGTCTGAGAGGTCGATCATCGCCCGGGCGCCCGCCGCGCACAGCGCCCGTCCTTCGGCTAGTCGCGGCTCGGGGTGCGCGTACCGCGCCCGCAGCGCATCCATCCGCTTGTCCGCAAGCGTGTCGCAGGCCTGTCCGTCGAGGACCGCCAGGCCGGCGCCGGAGGCTCCGAGCGTTCCCGTGACGGCGACCAGGTCACCGGGGTGGGCTCCATCGCGGCCCACCAGCTCGCCCGGGTCATCCGTCCATCCGACCACCGTGAACGACACGCTGAGCACAGGTGAGCGGGTCACGTCGCCGCCGGCGATCACGGTGCCCGTGCGGGCGGCGAGCACGCCGGCACCGTCGGCGAGCGCGGTCACGTACTCGGGCTCGGTCCCGGGCGGGAGCCCCAGTGCCAGATACGCCTCCCCCGGCACCGCGCCCATCCCGGCGAGGTCCGACAGCGCGCCGGCCAGCGCTCGATGGCCGATCTCCTGCGGGGAGAGCTGCCGGCGGCGAAAGTGGACGCCATCGATCATCGAATCCATCGATGTCACGGCGTAGCCGCGTGCCCGGACCACGGCCGCGTCGTCACCCAGCCCGCGGATCATCCGCGGTCCTCCGGGCGCGAGCGTCCGCTCGAGCGCCTCGATCAGCTCCAGCTCTGCCATCGCGGCGCACGCTCCTCCCGTATCAGCCATCGCGGCGCACGCAGCTCCCGTATCAGCCATCGCTGTGCACGCTCCTCCCGTATCAGCCACCGCTGCGCACGCTGATCTCGGATCACGGAGACGACGCTGCACGCGCGCTGGTCCTGCGTCACCGAGGCGACGAGCATCGCTCGCGCCTGCCGCTCAGCGATGCCGGTAGACGATCCGGGCGCGATCGAGGTCGTAGGGCGAGAGCTCGACGCGAACGCGGTCACCCGGCAGAATCCGGATCCGGAAGCGGCGCATCTTGCCCGCCACGTGTCCGAGCACGACGCGGTCCATGTTGTCGAGCTTGACTCGGAACATCGCGTTGGGCAGGGCCTCGACGACCTCGCCTTCGAGCTCGACCTTCTCTTCCTTGGGCATGACTTGGCGTCCGATGTCAGGGGTGGGAGGGGGCGCGTCTAGACACGCCGATGCTGGTGAGCGCGCGGCCTCGTGACGCTATCAGCCTTCGTGGGGTAGGAACGCGAGGCGCCGAGGCTAATGCGTGGTCACGCCGTGCCCGCTCGGTCCCGGAGGCCGCCCGCCCCCGCCCGGCGGTGGAGTTCCTCCGGCCGGCCCGGTCGACCCGGGTCCGTTCCCGCCGCCCGCCCCGTTGGTGGCGCCGTTCCCGTTGGTGGCGCCGTTCCCGTTGGTGGTGCCGTTCCCGTTGGTGGCGCCCGGGCTGGCACCGCCGGAGCCCGGCGTGGACGGGTTGGTGGTGCCCGTGCCCGTCGTGCCCGACGAGTTGAACCCGCCGTTGTTGTTGTTCGAGCTGTTGCCCGAGTTGAGGCTGCCGGTGGCGGCGTACTTGCCGAAGAATGCGGTGCCCTGGAATGGAGTGGTGGGCGAGGCGAAGTCGCCGCAGTATCCGTCGGTGGCCTGTGTCATGTAGTCGTGCCAGATCGGCGCCGCGAGCGTGCCGCCGAACCCCGGTCCCAGCCCGTTGACGTCGTTCATCGAGATCGTCGACTTCGGATAGCCGACCCAGACCGCGGTGGCGAGCTTTGGCGTGTATCCGACGAACCACGCGTCGGTGTAGTTGCTGGTCGTGCCGGTCTTCCCCGCCGCCGGGCAGCCGATGTTGGCCGCGGTGCCGGTGCCGCTCTGAATCACGCCCTTCAGCACCTGGGTCGCCGCCGCGACCTCACCGTCGGTGAACACCTTCGTGCGTGGTGGGGCGCCGAGGCTCGTGTCGACGCTGCCGCCCGGGAAGACCACCTTGCTGATCGCGGTCGCCGAGGTGTGGTACCCGCCGCTCGCCAGCGTCGCGTACGCGTCGGCCATCTCGAGCGGCGAGACGCCGACCCGCAGCCCGCCGATGCCCTCGGCGGGAATCGCATCGAGGGGAGAGGTGATCCCCATCGCCTTGGCGGTGTTGCGCACGCTGTCGGGCGTCACGTCGGCATCGAGCTGGGCGAACACCGTGTTGTCGGAGACGATCGTGGCCTTGGTGACGCTGATCGTGCCCTGGTAGCTGAGCTCCGCAGTCTGGACGTGGTAGGTCGGATAGTTCGGCAGCCAGCCCGGGAACAGCTCTTTTGAGGTGTAGGAGGTCTGGTTGGGGTCGCCGTTGTAGTCGTGGATCAGCGTCATCAGTACGAACGGCTTGAACGCCGAGCCCGTCTGGCGGTGCGACTGGGTGGCGTAGTCGAAGCTCGTCTGGCCGTTCGTCTGGCCGTAGGTCGACGAGGTCTGCATCGCGAGGATGTGTCCGTTGGCGGGGTCGACCGTCACCACCGCCGCCGCCGGATCGCCGGGCTGTCCCTCGTTGTGCGCGATCGCCTGCTGGGCCTCCGCTTGGCGCTTGGGGTCGATCGTGGTGTAGACCTTCAGCCCGCCCCCGCCCACCCGCGGGCAGCGCTTCGTCGGCTTCTGGCCTGGGCAGTACTTCTGGTTGAGCGTCTGCTGGACGTAGTCGAACACGTAGGGCTGGCGGCGCCGGCTGTAGAAGCCGTTGCGCTGGACTTCGAGCGGCGCGGCATCGGCCGCATCGGCCCTGTCCTGGGTGATGTAGTGCGACTGCACCATCGCCTGCAGCACCGCGCGCCGGCGGCTGGTGGCCAGCGCCGGACGCAGGAACGGGTTGTACTCCGAGGGCGCCTGCGGCAAGCCCGCCAGCAGAGCAACCTGCGCCAGGTCAAGCTGCGACACGGGCTTGTTGAAGAACAGCTGCGACGCGGCGCCGACCCCGATCGCCGTCTGCCCGCCGAGCGTCCCATAGTCGACGTCGTTGAGATACTTGGTGAGGATCCATCCCTTGCTTTGCTTCTTTTCGAGCTCCTCGGCGAGCTTGGCCTGGATGATCTTGTACTTGACGTTGTGATGCGCCTTGATGTCGTTGGGGAGGTAGTCGTTGTCGACCAGCTGCATCGTCAGCGTCGAGCCGCCCTGAATCGTGTGCCCACCGCCGAACACATCCTTGACCCCGGCGCGCAGAATGCCCTGGTAATCGACGCCGCCGTGCTTATAGAAGCGGCGGTCCTCGATCGCCACCGTGGCGTGGCGCAGGGAAGCCGGAACCTCGCCGGTCTGGACGGGGGTGCGCAGCGTGTCCGATTGGATGTAGCCCAGCAGCGAGCCGTCGCTCCCGAACACCTGCGAGTTCTGGCCCTGGTCCCTGGGCTTGAGCTGATTGAGGTTCGGCGCCGACTGGGCGATCGCGACCACCCAGCCGACGACGCCGAGCGCGCCCAGCGCGATTGCGCAGACGCCGAGCACCCCGCTCAGCAGCAGCACCCGCAATACGGGAGATCCGCGGTGGCGCTGGCGGCGCCGCTGTCGTTCGCGTCGGCTCATGGAGGACTGTTCGCTGGCTCCGCATCGGACCCTGCAACCCGCGGGCTGGGTCCGACTTACTCATTCGGCGCCGAGCGCCAGGATAAATTGTACTTCCACCCTGATTCGTCTCGCGCCGCGGCCACGCCGGAGTGCGCCGGGCCTCGCGAACCCGATCGCCGGCGAAGTGATTGTCCGGCTGCGAGAATCTTCGCCGGCATGCGCGACGAGCTGCCCTGCGCCGCCGGACCCTGGCACGCGATCCTGCTCGACGCGCTGGGCACGCTGCTCGCGCTCGAGCCACCCGGGCCCCTGCTCCGGCGCCGGCTGGCCGAACGTCTGCGGATCGAGATCAGCCCGGCGCAGTCCCAGCGCGCGATCGCCGCCGAGATCGACTTCTACCGCGCCCACTTCGACGAAGGCCGCGACGAGCCCAGCCTGGTCGCGCTGCGCGGGCGCTGCGGGGAGGTGATCCGCTCGGCCCTGCCCGTCGGCGAGGCGCTCGGGGCCGCCTCGCCCGCAGCGCTCACCGACGTGCTGCTCGACTCGCTCCGCTTCACCGTCTTCCCCGATGTCATCCCCACTCTGCTGGCCGTGCGGGCCCGCGGCATCCGCGTCGTCGTCGTCAGCAACTGGGATGTCTCGCTGGCGGGCGTCCTGGGAGCGCTCGGGCTGTCGCCGTTGCTCGACGGCGTCCTGACCTCGGCTGGGAGCGGCGTGCGCAAGCCTGCCCCGGCAATCTTCGAGGAGGCGCTCGCTCTGGCCGGCACCGCGCCGCAGAACGCCGTCCACGTCGGCGACAGCGTCGCCGAGGACGTAGCGGGGGCACTGGGCGCTGGGATCGAGCCGATCCTGTTGCGACGTGACGGAAGCTCAGGGCCCGAGGGGGTGCGGACGATCGCCACGCTCGTGGAGCTCCGCGCCGGCTCCTTGCGCCGCGAACCCTAACCTTGCTCGCACGATGACGCCAACCCCGACCTTGCTCGCACGATGACCTCCAGCCGTCCCGCGCCGCCAGCGCCCGCCGGTGGCTCCGCGCCGCCCCCGCCCGCCGGCTCCCGATCGAGCGCGACCCCGCGCGACGCCCGCCGGGCCTTCGACGAGCCACCGTGGCGCGTCTGGACGGCTCCGGCCGCGATCGGGCTCGGGCTGGCGTTCGGCGCCGTGGCGAGTATCGTCGTCGCCGTCGTGGCGCAGGTGGGTGGCTCGAGCGTGTCGCACCCGAGCGCCGCCGTGAACATCATCGGCAACGTCCTGTTCGATCTCGCATTCGTCGTCGCTGCACTCTATTTCGTCCGCCTGCAAGGCCGCCCGCGGGCGGCCGACTTCGGATTTCGCCAGACGCCGCTGCGCCTGGGCGGCGCGGTCTTTCTGATCGGCGGCGTGGGGTATTACGTGCTCACGGCCCTGTACGCGGCGATCCTCGGCCTGCACGGCAGCGAACGGCTCCCGACGAGCCTCGGTGTCGGCCGGAGCACGGCCGCGGACGTCGCGGTGGTCGCATTCGTCTGCGTGATCGCGCCGATCGCGGAGGAGTTCTTCTTCCGGGGCTTTATCTTCGGGGCGCTCAGACGCTGGCGCATCCAGGTGGGTCGGCGCAACATCGGCACGTTGCTGGCCGGGGTCGTGACCGCGATCCTGTTCGGCCTCGCGCACGCGGGGTCCGCGTCCCCGAAGTACCTCGTCCCGCTGGCGTTGCTGGGGCTGATCCTGTGCTTCGTGCGCTGGCGCACGGCTTCGCTGTACCCATGCATTGCGTTGCACTCGTTCAACAACTGCCTCGCCGTCGGCCTCAATCAGTTCCACTGGAACCTCGCCGAGATCTTCGCGCTGATGGCCGGCTCGCTGCTCGTGATCGGGGCTGCCACCGGGCCGCTGTCCTTCCGGACCGACCGCGCCGCGAGCTGAGGCGGACCGTGTTCGCGCGCCCACGTGCAGCGGGGGACGCCAAGCTGGTTTACTTCCGACTTATGCTCCTCCGCTTCCGTCGATTGGCCCTCGCCCTGCTGGTCGTGCTGCTGGCGCCCGCCGCGGTCGCCGTCGCATCGCACCGCTCGATGGCGAGGACCCCGTCGACCGGGATCGGTTTGCCCAGCCCGACGCCGCGGAGCGGACCGCCGAACCTGCTGTCTCCCGCGCAGGGCTCGCTCCGGCTCTACCTGCCCGACGTGTTCTTCGTTCACCACGAGGCGGTCACCGTCCCCCGGCGCGGCCTGCACGTGGACGGAGTTCAGCGTCCCTACGTTCCCGGCCAGTGGGTCACCGTGCGGGCGTTCATCGGTGGCCGCCTGTTCCGTTCCGACCGCCTGCGGATCAGGCCCTCACGCAACCGCGCCTACGGCCATTTCTCCGAGCGTCTGTCGAGCCCCGGGGTGGGGGAGGTGCGGATCCTCGTGCGTCACGCTCGTACGCCCGCGCTCGGCGCCTTCACCGCCCAGCGGCGCTTCGCTACGCTCGAGAAGCAAATCCGCTTTGGCTCGACCGGGCGAATGGTGCAACTGGTGCAACAGCGTCTGGCGGCGCTGCACCTGTACATCCCGCAGTCCGGCGTCTATGACCAGGGAACGGGACTGGCGGTCGACGCCTACCACCGGCTGTTGCACGCGGGGACGTCGCAGAGTCTCGACGGCCGCACGATCAGCTTCATCCTCGACGGCTTCGGCGCCTTCAAGGTCCGCAACCCGCGTGAGGGCACCCACGCCGAGGGGAACCTGTCAGAGCAACTGCTGGCGCTGATCTCCCGCGGACGGGTCCGCCAGATCTATCCAATCAGCTCCGGCAAGCCGTCCACCCCGACGGTGCTCGGTCACTTCCGCGTCTACCGTCGGGTGCCGGGCTACCTGCCTGACGGGATGTATGACTCGGCCTTCTTCTACGGTGGCTACGCGATCCACGGCTTCGATCCCGCGCCGGATTACCCCGCCAGTCACGGCTGCATGCGGCTGCCGATCGCCGACGCAGGCGCCGTCTATAACTGGCTCAACTTCGGCGACGCCGTCGACGTCTACTACTGAGCGGCACTGACTGAGATTGATTTATGGGCCCGCTCGCGCGGGCCTGGTGGGGCCGCGCGAAGCAGTCGCTGAGGCTGGTGTGGGGTCGGGGCGAAGGAGTCACCGTCGACCGAGCCCGCGGGTAGCATCAACGCCACCGAATGACGCCGAACCGGGAGAGCGCCATCGAATGACCGTTGAGCGACCGAGTGCCAGCGCCCGCGCGATCCTGCTCGCCGAGCTCCGCGAGCACGCGCTGGTGATCGGCGAGGTCACCCTTACCAGCGGCGCCCGCGCCGAGTACCTGATCGACGCTAAGCGCGCGATCCTCCGCCCGCGCGGATTCCGCGCGCTCGCCGTGCTCGTCGCCGAGCAGGCCCGGGCGTGGGATGCGACGGCCGTCGGCGGGATGACCATGGGTGCCGACCCGATCGCCTGCGCGGCGCTGGCCGGGGGGGTCGCGGGCAACGCGTTCTTCATTCGCAAGGAGGCCAAGGTGCACGGGCTCTCACGCCGGATCGAGGGGCCGCCGCTGGTGCCCGAAGACCGCTGCCTGCTGGTCGAGGACGTCGTCACCACCGGCGGCTCGACCCTGCGAGCGCTCGAGGCCCTCCGGGAGCAGGGCCAGCTGGTCTGCGGCGTGCTCGCGATCTGCGATCGGCTCGCCGGCGGCGCGGCGGCGATCGAGCAGGCGGCTGGCGCGCCGTTCGTTGCCCTGACCACGATCGACGAGGTCTATCCGGACCGCCCCGACCGCCCAGGGTGATCAAAAAGCCTCCAATATGGAGGCTTTTTGATCAGTCTAGCCGAGAGGGCGCCCGCGCGGCCAGCCAGCGTCAGCGCGGCAAGCGGCGACACTCCCGGCGGCGCTGGTGCAGCGCTTGCACCCGCCAACCGTGACGCCCGGGGGTGAACAGCACGATCGGACGGGTGCTGTGGATCGCCGGGCCGTACTTGAAGCCGACGGTGGCGACGTTCACTCGTAGCTGCCAGGCGAGCAGCGTCTGATACTCCAGCCGCGTCAGCGGCTCGCCGCAGCCCCGCAGCCGAGCCGCCCCGCCCACCCGCGAGACGACTTGCGCCAGTCGGCCGATCTCCGTCGTGCGCAGGCGCTGGACGTGCAGGTCCTTGCGCTCGACGCGCGCCCGGGAGACCGCCGCCGGGACGAGGCTGCCGGCGATCACGACCACGAGCGCCACCGCGGCCCAAGCTGACACGCTGGACCGGGGCGCCCGCGGGCGTGGAACCGGCGCGCGCGGACTCGACCCTCGGCGCCAGGCGTTCGCCGCCCACGGCGGGTCGGCGAGGATCCGGCCGATCCCGGCCGCCGCCACCACGATCATCACCGCGGCGGCCTCGAACATGTAGCGCGGCAGGCCCGGCAGGCCGCGCAGCGCGAGCGCGATCTCGATCGCCACCCACATCAGCGCCCCGAGGGCGAGCACCACCGTGACGCGGTCCCGGCGCATCAGCGCCAGGCCGACCGAGAGCAGCGCGAGCAGCTCGAGTGGGGTCTCGTGGAGATCGAGGAAGCGGTCGAACGTGCCGAGCACCCGGTCGCTGTGCAGGCGGCGCCCCGAGCCCATCGCGTTGGTCGCGGCCACGAACGCACTGCGCGAGGTCAGCGCGGGGACCCCGAACCAGAGCAGGACGATCAGAGCGATCCCGCCGGCGATCAGCCAGCGCAGCGAGCGGATCTTCCACCACACCCAGATCGAGTACAGACCCAGGAACGGCCACACCTCGGGCCGCCCCAGCGAGGCGAGCGTCCCGAGCGCGAACGCCCACCCGGGGCGCTCTGACAGGTGGCAGTCGATCGCGCCGAGGCACAGCGCGACGACCATCGGGTCCGATTGCGCGCTGAGGATGTAGTGGGAGTAGTCGCGCAGGCCGAGCAGCGCGACGCCGGCGAACAGGGCGGCGAGGACCGGCGCGTAGCGGCGCCCGGGGGCGGGCCCGGTGAGCCGGTAGGCGATCCTAGCCGCAAAGATCACCCCGCTCAGCGACACCGCCGCCGAGACGATCGTCCACAGGATGGGCTGATAGTGGCCGGTGAGCGCCAGCGGCACCGTGAACAGGTAGGGGAGCGGCTTCCACGACGGCGCGGCGTTGGTGTCGAGTGCGCCGATCACCGTCTGGTGGCCCCACACCAGCCATCCGTACGGGTCAAAGCCCGGGCGCGTCCGAGCCCACAGCACGAGCAGCGCGGAGACCACCAGCAGGCCCAGGCCGGTCGCCAGCGCTGGATACCTGCGGATCGGGCCTCCGCGCGCGCTCAACGCCGGACGAGCACGCCGCTCGGGTGGTGGCGCGTGAACACGTAGTTCGCGTGCAGCCCTCCGCAGCGCGCGCGCTTGGAGGCCAGCGTGTGGAGCGGCAGCACCGCCCAGCCACCCGGCAGCGGTGTGAACAGCACGATCGGGTACTTCTGGTGCTTCTCGAAGTCCGGGCGGTGCCCGACGAAGCCGACGTCGAGCTTCTCGAACCACGCGAACACGCTCACGAACTCGACCTGGGACACCGGCTCGCCGCAGTTGCGGATGTGCTGGTACCCGCCGAGCCGCGTGATCGTCGACTTCAGCCGATCGATCTCGGTGGTGCGCGCCCGCTCGTGGGTCAGGTCCTTGCGCTCGCTGCGCATTCGCGCCAGCGCCCCGGGGACGAGGCTCACGACGAGCACGGCGACGATCGCAGTCGCGGCGAAGCGCGCGATCCCCCGCCACGCCTGGGGTAGAGGCAGCTCGCTCAGCAGCCAGCCGACCGCCACGCCGGCGAACACCGTCGCCACTCCGGCCGGGGGCATCACATAGCGCGACAGCGCGGGGAAGCCGTGCAGCGCGAAGGCGACCTCGATGATCACCCACACGACCGCGCCGGCGGCGAGAACCAGCACCAACCAGTTGCGCCGCCACGCTCCCACCGCGACCGTGAACAACGCCGCGATCCACACCGGCAGATACTGGAGCTCGGTGAAGCGGTCAATCGTGCCGATCACCTTGTTCTGGTGCAGCTCGCGCGGCGATTTCAGCGCGAGCTGCTGGGCGACGAAGGCGTTGTGATTGGTGACCAGCGGGATCCCGTACCACATCAGCGGGATCAGCGCCAGGCCGGCGTAGATGAACCACCGCATCCTCGGAAAGCTGCGCCAGGCCCAGATCGCGTACAGGCCGGTGAACGGCCACGCCTCGGGGCGCCCCAGCGAGGCCAGCACCCCGAACGCGAACGCCCAGCGCGGACGGCCCGAGAGGTGGCTGTCGATCGCCGCGAGCGTGAAGCTGACGATCATCGGGTCCGACTGGACGCTGAGGATGTCGTGCATGTAGTCCTCGAGCCCCAGCAGCGCGAGCCCGGCGAAGAGCGCCGCGGCGATCGCCGGGTAGCGATGCTCGGTGGCCCCGCCGCCGATCGAGGCCGCATTTCCGTGCTCGCCTTCGCCCACGGTGAGCCGGTAGGCGATCCGCCCGGCGAAGATCGAGCCGGCCAGCGAGATCGCCACCGACGTGACCATCCACAGCCACAGCTCGTAGTGGCCGGCGAGGGCGAACGGGACGGTGAACAGGTAAGGCAGCGGCTTCCACGACGGAGCTCCGCCGAGGTCGAGGGTCAGGCGGAGCGTCTGATAGCCCCACACGAGCCAGCCCCACGGGTCATACCCGGGCCGCGTCCCCGCCCACAGCACGAGCCCGGCCGAGAGCGCCACCAGCGCGACCCCCGTCGTCCACCAGGGATGCTCGCGCACGAAGGCGCGGATCGTCCACGGCGGGGGCGCGGGCGGACTACCGGGGCTGGGCGTCTCCGGGGTCGCCGGTGCTGCGAGCGTACTCTCAGACACGAGGAGGCGGGGAAGCTAGCATGAGCGACGATCGCTTTTGTGGTGGCGCGAGCGGGCCGCCCCGGCCGGTCGGCCGGACCGGGAGCGGGGCGGAGTCCCCCGTCGGAAAGCGAGCTCAGATCATGCCCCCGGCAGGAATCGAACCTGCATCCCGCGCTTAGGAGGCGCGTGCTCTATCCGTTGAGCTACGAGGGCGGACCGCTTCGCGGTGCGGAGGGCGGAGCGAAACAGGGTATCCGGCGCCCAACGTTCGTTGAGGATGGGTTAACCCGAGGTGACATAGCCCTCAGGTTGTGGTATTCCACCCCATCGGCTCGGTGGAGGAGGAGTGCGAGGTGTGGCGAGGAAGTCTGCATAGCTCATGAGCGTTGGCGCCCCAGAGCTGCTGCTCGAGCCGCAGGCCGAGCTCGACCGCATCGCGCTCGCCGGCGGGGACATCGCCGCGCGCTCGCCGCTCCAGCTGTTCTGGCGGCGATTTCGCGCTGACCGCGTCGCGATGATCTCCGGCGGCTTCGTGGTCGGCCTGGTCATCGTCGCGGTCGCGGCGCCGCTGGTGACCGGCATCCTCGGCGTCCCGGCGCCGAACGTCAACAACTCGGCTGCCCTGGATTCCTTCGGCAGCCCGACCGGTCCGAGCGCCGCGCATCCGTTCGGCGTCGACCAGCTCGGTCGCGACATCCTCGCGCGAGTGGTCTACGGCACCCGGGTCTCGCTCGAGGTCGGGATCATCGGCACCGCGATCGCAGCGGTGATTGGCACGATCGTCGGGCTGCTGGCCGGCTTCTACCGCGGCTGGATCGACACCGTGCTGATGCGCGCGGTCGACGTGTTCCTGGCCTTTCCGGTGCTCGTGCTCGGGCTCGGTATCGGCGCCGCGTGCGGGGTGTTCGGCTGCCTCTCGGGGCTGATCGCGCCCGGAGTCGTGACGGTGATCTTCATCATCACGATCAGTAGCTTCACCTACATCGCGCGGATCGTCCGCGGCCAGGTGCTGTCGCTGCGGGAGAAGGAGTTCGTCGACGCCGCGCGCTCGCTCGGCGCATCCAACGGGAGGATCCTGTTCCGGGAGATCCTGCCCAACCTGCTGGCGCCGCTGATCGTCTACTCGAGCCTGCTGATCCCTCAGAACATCCTGCTCGAGGCGGCGCTCTCGTTCCTTGGTGTCGGGATCCGCCCCCCGACCGCGAGCTGGGGGCAGATGATCTCCGACGCGTCGAACGGGCTGATCAACACCGCCTGGTGGTACATGGTCTTCCCCGGCGCCGCGCTGCTGCTCACCGTGCTCGCATTCAACCTGGTCGGCGACGGCCTGCTCGACGCGCTCAACGCGCGGGGGAGACGGTGAGAGTGAGCGTTCCAGCTTCAGTCGTACCCACGAAGAGGAGGCAACCCATGAGGAACCGTGCACCCACCGCGCTCGCGATGGCGAGCGCCGCGCTGCTGGCCGTCGGCCTGACCGCCTGCGGCTCGAGCGGCAGCTCGAGTAGCTCGAGCAGTTCCAGCGGCGGTAAGCCCGCCGTCGCCAACACGCCGGAGAAGCCGGGCGAGAACCCGGCCGGCCAGCAGCTCACCGGCGGGAAGAAGGGCGGCACGCTGATCGCCTACTCGAGCGAGGACTTCAAGAACCTCGATCCCGGCCAGTCCTACTTCGTCCAGGACTACGCCGTCGACTACCCGACGCAACGCCCGCTGTTCGCCTATCCGCCAAACTCGAACACGACGCTGCGCCCCGACCTCGCGACCGAGATGCCGACGACATCGAACGGCGGGATTACCGACGGCGGCAAGACCCTGACCGTCCACATCCGCCACGGCGTCCACTTCAGCCCGCCGGTGAACCGGGAGGTCACATCGGCCGACGTCGCCTACGCGGTACAGCGCGGGGGGAACCCGAATGTGGCCAACCCGTACTTCCCCTCGTACTTCGGCTCGGGGTCGCCGGCGCCGCTGCTCGGTGCCGAGAGCGCCAAGTACAAGGGGACGCCGATCCCGGGGATCAAGACGCCGGACAAGTACACGATCGTGTTCAAGACGGCCAAGCCGGGGGCGGCGCTGCTGATCCAGGCCTTTTCCCTGCCGATGTCGGCGCCGGTCCCGCCGGAGTTCGCCAAGCCGCTGGACAAGCACAGCCCGACGACGTACGGGACCCAGTACCTGGTCGCCACCGGCCCGTACATGCTGAAGGCCGACAAGACGGGCAAGTTCGCCGGGATCGGCTACGAGACCGGCAAGCAGGCGACGCTCGTGCGCAACCCGAACTGGAAGGCGTCGACCGACTACCGCCCCGCCTACCTGGACCAGATCAACATCAACATCGGCGGGTCGGGGACGGTGATCGGCCAGCAGGTGCTGAAGGGCTCGCATGCGGTGCAGCTCGACACCCCCTCGCAGTCGATCGTCAAGCTCGCCTACCAGCAGTACCCCACCCAGATCACGTTCACGCCCGGGTCGGGCGACCACTACCTGCCCCTCGACAACCAGCACGGGCCGTTCAAGAACGTCAACCTGCGCAAGGCAGTGTGGGCGGCGCTCGACCGCGACGCAATCGTCAAGGCGCGCGGCGGCTCGCTCGTCGCGGCACCGATGACCCACTTCCTGTATCCAGGGGTCAACGGCTATGACCAGGCCGGCGGTCCGGCGGGTCCGGCGGTGGATTACAACAAGAGCACCAGCGGCGATTTGACCGTCGCTCAGAAGTACATGAAGCTTGCCGGCTACCCCAGCGGCAAGTACACCGGCAGCGGGACCGTGCAGATCGTCAGCTCGACGAACGGCAACGTGCCGGCGGTCACCCAGATCGTCAACCAGGCGATGACGAGCCTCGGCTTCAAGACGCGCGTCAGCCTGCTCGACCAATCGGTCATGTACGCGAAGTACTGTGAGGTACCCAAGCAGCAGATCGACGCCTGTCCAGCGGTCGGGTGGGTGCGTGACTTCGCCGACCCGCTGAGCGTGCTCTACGCGACGTTCTACGGGCCGTCGATCGTCCCCACCGGCAACTCCAACTTCGGGCAGGTCAACGACCCGCAGATCAACGCGGCGATCGCCAAGGCGGCGCTGGTCGTCGATCCGACGGCGCGCGCCCAGGCGTGGGCAGCGGTCGACAACACGCTGGTCGATCAGGCGTCGGCGGTGCCCGAGGAGTTCGACAGCCAGGCCAACGTCGAGAGCAAGGACGTCGCCGGTGTCGACGACCTCGCGAACGTCGGGATCTGGGATCTCAGCTACTCCTCGCTGAAGTAGCACCGTTCGTGTGCCGTGGGCCTCACCCGGTCAGGGGGGCCCACGGCGCGCAGCGCCTGAAGCAGCCTTGACATAGAGCACTCGATTATGACCCGATGACCCGATGACCCGATACATCATCCGCCGCGTCCTCTGGGGCATCGTGCTGGTCGTGCTGGTCAGCGCGCTGACGTTCCTGTTCTTCAACATCTTTCCGTCGGGCGATCCGGCCCAGCTGCGTGCCGGGCGCAACACGAACCCGCAGACGATCGCCCACATCCGCCACGAGCTGGGGCTCGATAAGCCGCTCTACACCCAGTTCTTCGACTACATGCGGGGTCTCTTCCTCCACTTCAACCTCGGCTACAGCTACTACACGGGTGCGTCGGTCCGGAGCCTGATCGCCGACCGGCTCCCGGCCACACTGTCGTTGACGCTCGGCGCCGCGGCGCTATGGATCCTCGTGGGGATCCCGGTCGGGATCATCTCGGCGATCAAGCGCGGTACGGCGCTCGACCGCGCGGCGATGGGGACCGCACTGGTGTTCGTCTCGATGCCGGTGTTCTGGCTCGGCCTGCTGGTGCTGTTCCTGTTCGCCTCGGACATTGGCCGCCTTCCCCTGCTGCCCGGCGCCAACTCCTACATGGGCCTGACGGCGAACCCCGGAAAGTGGTTCACGTCGCTGATCATGCCGTGGATGGTGCTCGCGGCGACCGCGGCGGCGATCTACTCGCGCCTGCTGCGCGGGAGCCTGCTTGAGGTGATGGGCGAGGACTACATCCGCACGGCCCGGGCAAAGGGCCTGAACGAGCGGCGGGTGATCTGGCGGCACGGGGTGCGCGCGGCGATCACGCCGGTGATCACCGTGTTCGGGATCGACGTCGGCGTGCTGCTCGGCGGCGCGGTGCTGACCGAGACGGTGTTCGACATCCCCGGGATCGGGCGGCTGAACTACGACGCGATCATCTCCTCGGACTTCCCGATCGTGCAGGGGACGGTGCTGGTGGCGGCGATCTTCATCATCGTGGCCAACATCATCGTCGACATCTCCTATGCCTACCTCGATCCGCGGGTGCGCTACTCGTGAGCGCGCCGCTGCTCGATGTGCAGAAACTGCGCGTCTCGTTTGCCACCGACGACGGCGTCGTGCGCGCGGTCGACGGGATCTCGTACTCGATCGAGGCCGGGAAGACGCTCGGGATCGTCGGTGAGTCGGGCTCAGGCAAGAGCGTCTCGGCGCTGAGCACGCTCGGGCTGACCCGCACCCCGGGGGCGCAGATCGTGGGACGGATGATGTTCGGCGGGCAGGACCTGCTGAAGCTCTCAGACGAGCAGCTGCGCGCGATCCGCGGCAACGGGATCGCGATGATCTTCCAGGACCCGCTGTCGGCGCTGCATCCGTTCTACACAGTCGGCACGCAGCTGGTCGAGGCGGTGCGCGCCCATCACCACGTCAGCAAGGCCGCGGCCCGTGACCGCGCGATCGACCTGCTCGAGCTCGTGGGAATCCCCGATCCCCACCGCCGCGTCGACCAGCACCCGCACGAGTTCTCCGGCGGCATGCGCCAGCGCGCGATGATCGCGATGGCCCTCGCCAACGAGCCCAAGCTGCTGATCGCCGACGAGCCGACGACTGCGCTCGACGTGACCGTGCAGGCGCAGATCCTCGCGCTGCTCTCCGACCTGCAGCGCCGGCTCGGGATGGCGATCATCATCATCACCCACGATCTCGGCGTGGTGGCCGAGATCGCCGACGAGATCGCGGTCATGTACGCCGGGCGGATCGTCGAGCACGCCAGCACCCAGCAACTGTTCGCCGCCCCCCAGCACCCGTACACCTGGGGCCTGCTGAAGGCGATCCCGCGCCTGGGCAGCCCCCGCGGTGAGGAGCTCGTGCCGATCTCCGGCCGGCCCCCGAGCATGATCAACCGCCCTTCGGGCTGCCACTTCCATCCCCGCTGCCCCTACGTTCGCGACGCCCACAAACGCGCGGACCCGTCGCTCGAACCGGTGCCCGACGATCCGGGCCACGAGGTCGCCTGCCTGCTCGACCACAAAGTCCGTGCCCAGATCTGGCAGGGGTTACAGGCTGGGAATACGCCGGCCTCCCTGCGCCAACTCGCGGAACCCGCGGCAGCGTCCCAAACCACCCGCACGCGCCCGTTGGCGAAGGAGGGCGGCGGATGACCGGCTCCGGGACACCGCTAATCGAAGTGAGGAACCTCCAGAAGCATTTTCCGATCACCCGGGGCGTCGTGATCCAGCGGCGGATCGGCGCCGTCAAAGCGGTCGACGGGATCTCGTTCACGGTGATGCGGGGGGAGACGCTCGGGATCGTCGGCGAGACCGGGTGTGGGAAGAGCACGACCGCGCGGCTGCTCGTGCGGCTTCTCGACCCGACGGGCGGGCAGGTCCTGCTCGACGGACAGGACATTGGCGCCCGCAAGGGGCCGGAGCGCAAGGCGCTGCACCGCGAGGTGCAGATGATCTTCCAGGACCCCTACTCGTCGCTCAATCCGCGCAAGTCGGTGGGCGCGATCATCGCCGAGCCGTTCGCGATCCACGGCCTCCACACCGGCGAGGGTGAGCGCAAGCGCCGGGTGCAGGAGCTGATGGACCGGGTCGGGCTCAATCCCGAGCACTACAACCGCTACCCTCACGAGTTCTCCGGCGTGCAGCGCCAGCGGATCGGGGTCGCGCGCGCGATCGCCCTGGAGCCGAGGCTGCTGATCGCCGACGAGCCGGTCTCCGCGCTCGACGTCTCGATCCAGGCCCAGGTGCTGAACCTGCTGCGCACCCTGCAGCGTGAGATGAGCCTGACCCTGATCTTCATTGCCCACGATCTCAGCGTTGTGCGCCACATGTGCGATCGCGTGGCGGTGATGTACCTCGGCAAGCTCGTCGAGCTCGCGCCGAGCGATGCGCTGTACAGCTTCCCCCGCCACCCCTACACCGGCGCGCTGCTGTCCGCCGTGCCAATTCCGTTCGCGGACCCTGCGGGTGGTCGCCGCGAGCGCCAGCTGCTCTCCGGCGACGTTCCCAGCCCGGCGAACCCGCCCTCCGCGTGCCGCTTCCACACCCGCTGCCCAAAGGCTCAGGATCGCTGCTCCCGCGACGAGCCGCCACTGCAGGACAAGGGGGGCGGGACCCTCGCCGCGTGTCACTATCCGCTGAGCGAGGAAGAGGTCAGCCGGCAGCTGCCCGCGGCCCTTAGCGGCTCGCGCTGAGGCTTCTCGCGACGCTCGGCTCCGGCGGTTGCGCTAGCCACAACCCCAGGGCCGGCCCCGCCGGCCCCCTATTTCTCCCCTTCGTCCGCCGCTTCTTCTTCTTCTTCTTCTTCCTCGACGTAGAGCGACTCCCGCGCCAGCTCCTCGCCGCGCGTGCCCCACAGCTTGACCTCGAGAAAGTCGGAGCGGTAGTTGTCGGGGGCGATTAGCGTGAAGCGCTCCTGCACGAGCTCGCACTGGTCGACGGCGAGGTTCGCCAGCTCGGCGGTGACGATCGCGCCACCGGGAATAAGCGGCACGCCCCACACGAGCGTCATGTCCGCCGTCTTGCCCTCCTCACCGCGCCAGGCGCCGATCACGTCGTCGTTGAGATCGAGCTTCCAGTCGGGGTTGGACTCGGCCAGCTCGGCGGTGAAATCCGCTCGGGCCTCGAAGTCGCCCGGGCCGCCCGAGCCCTCGGTGAAGGACACGAATCCGAACAGCTCGTAGCCCTCCTCGGTCCGCACCGCGACGGGGACGTAGGTGCGGCCGGCGTAGGAGCGATCGGGGAACCACGCGAGATCGGTGTCGATCTTGCCGAGCTCCTCGCCCTCGGTGTCGAGCTCGCGGACGGCGGCGAGGAAGTGGTTTGAGAGCGTGTCCGCCCAGCGGCCGTAAGGGATCGCCTCCTGGGGAGGCTCGGCGGCGAAGCTGATCACGAAGCGGTCGGTGGGAGGCACTGTGCCGTCCAGCTTATGCGCTCGCGCGTGCGTGCGCCACACCGCCGGGCCGATTGGCCACCCTGAGGTCCCGGCTGAGCTCGGCGATTTCCGGGGCCGCTGCCCTCAGAACGCCCCGCGCCGGCTCAGCACCGCGGGAATCGTCTTGAGCAGGATCGAGAGGTCCAGGAACACCGACCAGCGCTCGAGGTACAGGAAGTCGAGGCGGACGAGGTCGTCGAAGTCGAGCTCGGAGCGGCCCGACACCTGCCACAGGCCGGTGATCCCCGGCAGCACCAGGTAGCGCTTCTTGTGCCACTCCTCGAGCCGCTCGAAGTCCCGCATCGGGAGGGGGCGGGGACCTACGAGCGACATCTCGCCCCGGGCCACGTTGACCAGTTGGGGGAGCTCGTCGAGCGAGTAGCGCCTGAGAATGCGTCCGACGCGGGTCAGCCGTGGATCGCGCCGGATCTTGAACAGGACCCCCGACTGCTCGTTCATCGGCTCCAGATCGGCCTGGATCTGATCTGCGTGCTCACGCATGGTTCGGAACTTGAAACAGGAGAACGGCCGACCGGCCATCCCGGGGCGCACCGAGCGGTAGATCGCCGGCCCGCGGGAGCTGAGCTTGATCGCGGCGGCGAGCACCAGCAGGATCGGCGAGAGCAGGAGCAGGCCGACGGTAGACAGGACCAGGTCGAACGTGCGCTTGAGCGCGTAGTCGATTCCCTCGAACACCGGCGGGCGCAGCCTGAACAGCGGGACGGTCTCGCCGGGCACGAACTCCGCGCGATCGATCAGGATTGCCATCGTCGAGGGGGCCACGTGAACGGCGACCCCGCGCCGGTGGCAGAGGTCGACGAGCTCGACCGCCTCCTCCTGGGGAAAATCGGGATCGGCGATGATCACCTCCTGGATGCGCTCGGCCGCGAGCACCTCGGGAAGGTCGTCGAGTTGCCCCAGCGACCGCAGCCCGTTCTGGGGGCGTGGCGTGAGCGAGATGAAGCCGACGAGGTCGACCGCCGTTCTGGCGCGGCCGGCGAGCGCCTGGGCGACGGCTTCAATGTGCTTCCCCGAGCCCACCAGCAGCGCCCGGCGCCGGTAGCCGGCCTGCTCGAGCAGCCAGCCCGTGACGGACATGTGGAGTTGCCGCAGCGCGCCGATCAGCACCGTCCCGAAGAACAGCGACCCGTAGAAGATGTAGTAGCTCGAGAAGTGCCTGCCGTTGGCGAGCGCGAACACGAGCGCGATCACGGTGGCCTGGAACAGCGCCGTGGCGATCCCGGGAAGGCCCGGGCGGCGCGGTCGGTCGGCGTACAGATCAACGCGGGCGAACATCAGGACCGTCACGAGGTACGCGAACGAGACCCAGGGCCGCGCTTCGCGCCACAGGACCGCGAGGTCGATCTGACCGCGGAACGCGAGCTTGACCAGCAGCGCCGTGAACACGGCGCCGGCGACGCCAACGTAGTCGAGCGCGAGCAGCGACCCCACCCGCGCGACCCGCCGCAGCGTCTCCAGCCGGAGCAGGAACGAGAGCAGCGCAGGACGCCTGCGCCTGACGTCGCGCACGGGCAATTGCAACGGCGGCGCAGGAGATCGTTTGATCCCGTTGCCCGCGGCGCTGCTGGGGGCCTTTCTCTCCTCGATCGTCAAGCCTTCAGTCCAAACCCATATGCCGAGATCTCCTCCGCGGGATCATGCCTCGGGGTCCTCCGCGCGATCATGCCTCGGTGTCCTTCGCGCGATCATGCTTAGGCTCTCGTAACGGTAGCTCGACATCGAAGTTCCGTTGTGAGGGTCGCGTTGGCCTTCGCCTCCGCCGTCCACCCGTGGCACGGAGCTAACGCCCGGGGCCGACGAGGTTCTCTCTGCCCGACTGGTCGATCGTTCGTCTGAGCCCTTCGCGCAGCTCCACCCCCGGCTCCCAGCCGAGGATCTCCCGGGCGAGGGCGATGTCGGGTTGGCGAACCTGAGGATCGTCGATGGGTAGCGCCTCGAAGATGATCTCAGAGCTCGAGCCGGTGACCTCGATCACGGCGTTGGCAAGCTCCAGCAGCGTGAACTCACGCGGGTTTCCGATGTTGACCGGGTCGTGGTAGCCGGACTCCGCGAGCGCGATGATCCCGCGGACCAGATCGTCCACGTAGCAGAAGGACCGCGTCTGGGAGCCGTCGCCAAAGACGGTGATCGGGCGATCCTGCAGCGCCTGGCGCAGGAACGTCGGGATCGCGCGGCCGTCGTGGGGACGCATTCGGCTGCCGTAAGTGTTGAAGATCCGCACGATCGCGGTATCGACGCCCTGCTGGCGATGGTAGGCCATGGTCAGCGCCTCGGCGTAGCGTTTGGCTTCGTCGTAGACCCCTCGCGGCCCGATCGGGTTGACGTGACCCCAGTAGCTTTCGCGTTGAGGGTGCTCCTGAGGGTCGCCGTAGACCTCGCTCGTCGAGGCGGTGAGGAAGCGCGCGCGGTGACGCTTGGCCACCCCGAGCGTGTGGTGGGTGCCGTAGGAGCCGACCTTGAGCGTGTGCAGCGGCAGGCGCAGGTAGTCGATCGGCGAGGCGGGAGAGGCCAGGTGGTAGACGAAGTCGATCGCTTCCTCGACGTAGTAGGGCGCGATGATGTCGAGGTTCAGGTGCACGAACCGATCGCTGCGGATGTGCTCGATGTTGGCCAGCGAGCCGGTCTCGAGGTTGTCGACGCAGATCACGCGATGCCCGCGGCTGAGCAGCTCGTCGGACAGGTGGGAGCCGAGGAAGCCGGCGCCGCCGGTGACGAGGCATGTGGCCATCAGCGCAATCTACAGCGGCGCCCGCCCCGGGAGCGGGCCGGTGTGCAGGCGCCAGGGCCTGCCGGCTGAGCGATCGGGTCGGTCAGGGGGGCGGGCTTGGCATCGCTCCGCGCACCCATTCGCCCTGCTCACGCTTCCAGATCGGCGTGCGGGCCTTGATCTCGTCGATGATCTCCCTCGCCCCCGCGAACGCCTGCGCTCGGTGGGGAGCCGAGACTGCGACCGCGACGGACGGCTCGGACAGCGGGACGACGCCGATGCGGTGCTCGGCCGCGGCGGCGCAGAGGCCATGGACCCGCACCGCCGCGATCACGATCTCGGCGATCTTGGTCTGCGCCATCTCCATATAGGCCTCGTAGTCGAGCTTGGTCACATCGCGCGTCACCCCCAGGAAGGTGACCACGGCGCCCGCGCCCGGGTGCCTGACCAGCTCGAGCAGCGGATCGAGCGCCAGCGGCTCACGGGTCACCCGGGCGTGGGGCGAACGGGCGCCCGGTGAGGATTCGGCTCCCGACGGATTGGATCCGGGCCGCGCGCTCGGGGATCCGGATCCGACTGCTGCGCCCTCGCCGCCGGATACCGGCGGGATCAGGGCGAGCTCGTCGCCGGCGTGCAGCACGGCGTCCGCGCCGGCGTACTCGTGGTTGACCGCCATCACCACCGGAACCTCCTCGGTGAGCCATCGCACGCGCTCGAGGGCGTCCCGCACGCGAGCGCCGGCGGGAAGCTCGAGCTCGATTGCTTCCGCGCCGGCGCGCTCGCGCAGCAGGGCAAACAGACGCATTCGCACCAGCACCTCACCCAGGCTATCCAGCGCGCGGCGCCAGAGGTAATCTCCAGGCGATGGCGGCCGACGAGCACCCCACCATCGCCCCGATCGTCGGTCCGGGAGATCCACGGCGGTTCACCGACTCCGGGATCGAGATCGAGCCCCTGTACACGGAGGAGGATCTGTCCGCTGGCTGGCATGAGCGCCTGGGTGATCCGGGTACGTATCCGTACACGCGCGGGATCCACCGCGAGATGTACCGCAAGCAGCTGTGGACGATGCGCCAGTACGCCGGGTACGCGAGCGCCAAGGAGTCCAACGAGCGCTATCGCTACCTGCTTGAGCACGGCTCGACCGGTCTCAGCATGGCCTTCGACCTCCCGACGCAGCTCGGCCTGGACTCCGATGACCCGCGGTGTCTGGGGGAGGTGGGGCGCACCGGAGTAGCGATCGACACGCTCGAGGACATGCGCACGGCGTTCGACGCGATCCCGCTCGACGAGGTCTCAACCTCGATGACGATCAACGCCCCCGCCGCGGTGCTGCTGGCGCTATATGAGCTCGTCGGCGAGGAGCAGGGCGTCTCCTCCCAGCAGCTGCGTGGCACGACCCAGAACGACATCCTCAAGGAGTACATCGCGCGCGGAAACTACATCTACCCGCCCGAGGGCGCGATCCGGCTCACCACGGACCTGTTCGCGTACTGCAACGAGCGCGTCCCGAAGTGGAACACGATCTCGATCAGCGGCTATCACTTCCGCGAGAAGGGCTGCTCGGCAGCGCAGGAGGTCGCGTTCACGCTCGCGAACGGGATCGCCTACGTCCAGGCGGCGCTCGACGCGGGGCTGGAGATCGACAACTTCGCCCCGCGGCTGGCGTTCTTCTTCAACGGCCACAACCACGTGTTTCAGGAGGTCGCCAAGTTCCGTGCCGCGCGCCGGATGTGGGCGCAGATCATGCGCGAGCGCTTCGACGCCAAGGACGAGCGCTCCTGGCGGCTGCGTTTCCACACCCAGACCGGCGGGGTGACGCTCACCGCTCAGCAGCCCGAGAACAACATCGTCCGGGTGGCGCTGCAAGGCTTTGCCGCTGTCTGTGGGGGGACGCAGTCGCTGCATACCAACGGCTTCGACGAAGCACTGGCGCTGCCGACCGAACGGGCGGCGAGGATCGCGTTGCGCACGCAGCAGATCCTCGGGCACGAGTCAGGGGCCGCAGACACGGTCGACCCGTTCGCGGGCTCCTATTTCGTCGAGGCGCTGACCGACGAGATCGAAGCCAGCGCGCGCGCGCTGATCGCCAAGGTCGACGAGCTGGGCGGGTCGGTCCAGGCGATCGACTTCATGAAGAACGAGATCGAGGAGTCCGCGTTCGGGTATCACGAGCGCTACCGGACCGAGCAGGACATCGTCGTGGGGGTCAACAAGTTCGTCCAGGACGCCGTTGAGGTGACCGACATCCTGCGGGTCGACCCCGAGTCCGAGCGCCAGCAGCTCGAGCGGCTGAGGGCGTTCAAGGCCGACCGGGACGGGGGGCTGGTGCAGCAGCGCCTGGAGGAGGTCCGCGAGTGCGCGCGCGGCCGCAAGAACCTGGTCCCGGTGCTCCGGGAGGCGCTCAGGGACCGCTGCTCGATGGGTGAGGTCTGCGCCGCGATGCGCGACGTATTCGGGGAATACCAGCCGACGTTCTGAGCTCGCGGGCCGCCACGGTGCGCCACGCCAGGCCTAACGCTCCGCTGATGGCCGTTCAGGCTTGACTGCGGGCTGACGGCCGAACCCACCAGAGTCCTACCGGCCGCGTCGCGGAGCCACCGGTAACCCGCGATTACACTCGTTCGTATGCGCGACAAGGCCCCGGAGACCTACGCGGAGAAGGTGGCCCAGCTGCAGGAGCTGCGTCACGAAGCGGCCAACGGGGGCTCGGCGCAGGCGGTGGAAAAGCAGCACGGGAAGGGCAGGTACACCGCCCGCGAGCGCGTGCAGAAGCTGCTCGATCCGGGCTCCTTCCAGGAGCTGGACGCGTTCGTGCGCCACCGGACCTACGAGTTCGAGATGCAGAAGAGCCGCCCCCGGGGTGACGCGGTGATCACCGGCCACGGCACGATCGACGGGCGGCGGGTGTGCGTCTTCAGCCAGGATTTCACCGTCTTCGGCGGCTCGCTGGGCGAGGTGATGGCCGCCAAGATGTGCAAGGTCATGGACCTGGCGGCCAGGATCGGCTGTCCGGTGATCGGGATCAACGACTCGGGTGGGGCTCGGATCCAGGAGGGCGTGACCTCGCTGGGGGGCTACGGCGACGTGTTCGTGCGCAACGTCAGGGCCAGCGGCGTGATCCCTCAGATCAGCCTGATCATGGGCCCGTGCGCCGGCGGAGCGGTCTACTCCCCGGCGATCACCGACTTCGTCTTCATGGTCAAGCAGACCTCGCACATGTTCATCACCGGGCCCGACGTGGTCAAGACGGTCACTGGTGAGGCACCCACATTCGAGGAGCTGGGCGGCGCGATGACCCACTCGACCAAGTCCGGCGTCGCTCATTTCGCCTCTGAGGACGAGGACGCGTGCATCGAGGACACCCGCTACCTGCTCTCGTTCCTGCCCCAGAACAACCTCGAGATCCCGCCCCGCTTCGAGGCCAGCGACGATCCGATGCGCCAGGACCCCGAGCTCGACACCGTCGTGCCGGACAACCCCACCAAGCCCTACGACATGCGCGAGGTGATTCGCCACATCGTCGACGACGGCGAGTTCTTCGAGGTCCACGAGCACTACGCCCCGAACATCGTCTGCGGCTTCGCGAGGCTGGATGGCTACGCCGCGGGGGTGGTGGGCAACCAGCCCGCGCAGCTCGCGGGCGTGCTCGACATCGACTCCTCGTGCAAGGCGGCGCGCTTCGTGCGCACCTGCGACGCGTTCAACATCCCGCTCCTCACCCTGTGCGACGTGCCGGGCTTCCTCCCCGGCACCGAGCAGGAGTGGGGCGGGATCATTCGCCACGGGGCGAAGCTCCTGTACGCCTACACCGAGGCGACGGTGCCGAAGATCACGATCATCACCCGGAAGGCCTACGGCGGCGCCTACGACGTGATGGCCTCCAAGCACATGCTCGCGGACTTCAACTTCGCCTGGCCGACGGCGGAGGTCGCGGTGATGGGCCCCGAGGGCGCCGTCAACGTCATCTACCGCCGCAGCATCGCCTCCTCGCCGACGCCGGATGCCCGCCGGGAGAAGCTGATCAACGACTACCGGGCGCACTTCGCCAACCCCTACGCCGCCGCCGAGCGCGGCTACATCGACGACGTGATCCTCCCGCACGAAACGCGCCCGAAGATCATTGCGGCCCTCGAGACGCTGCAGAGCAAGCGCGTTCCCGGCCCGAAGCGAAAGCACGGGAACATCCCGCTCTGACGATCGCCGGGCGAGGCGATTCGGGGTCCTCAGAGGGTCACCGTCTGGGCGCTGACGCGGCCGTCGCGCCAGGCCGCTAGGGCCGCGCCCGCCACCGCGAGATCCTGGATCGCGAGTCCGGTGGAATCGAACAGGGTGACCGCCTCTGGTCCGTGGCGTCCCGGGTGCTCGCCGTTGAGGACCGCGCCCAACTCCGTCACCCGCTCACGCGTGACGAGCCCCGCGGCGATCGCGCCGCTCAGCTCGCCCCCGTGAGAGGCCTGCTGCCACTCGTCGCAGTAGAGCGCGCACGAAGCGACAGCGTCGATGCTCGCCTCGGCCTTGCCCGGACCGTCGGCGCCGAGCATGTTGAGGTGCAGGCCGGGGCGCAGGTCGCCGGCGTCGATCACGATCTCGGCGCCGGGGGTGACGCAGCAGACGATGTCGCACCCGATCGCCTGCTCACGCGTGCCGGCGCGCCACCCCAGCTCGGCGGCGAGCGCCTGCGCGGGCTGGGGCTGGGGGTCGTGACAGACGCCCGGTCCGTACCCGGCGGCGGCCATGCAGCGCGCCGCCCAGGCGCCATGGAGACCGCAGCCGATGATGCCGACACTGGTCGCGTCGGCGCGGGCGAGCGCCCGCGCCGCGACCGCGGCGACCGCACCAATTCGCAGCGCCATCACCGAGCAGGCGTCAAGCAGCATCAGCGGTTCGCCGGTGGTGGCATCG
>JBPCRJ010000140.1:0-12376 GCA_050996975.1 Solirubrobacteraceae bacterium
GGCTCTTTTTCCTCCCTCCTGTCATTGTCTGTGTTCCTTCCTCTTCCCCCGTCCCTCCCCCCCCCCCTCCCCCCCACCCCCCGGGGATTCCTGCTCGTCAGCGCAAGTCGCCGGGGCGCCGCGATCAACCGCGGGCTGATCGTCGTGGGCCTGCTGCTCGCGTTCGGCGTGAACCTGGGGATCTTCACCGCCACCTATGACCAGCAGGCGGGGGCCGACGCACAGCTCACGCTCGGGGCCGATATCACCGCCACCGCACCGCCCGGCGTGACGGCGCAGCACAATCTGGAGGCGAAGATCGCGGCGGTTCCAGGCGTGCAGGCCACCAGTGCGGTCGATCACTCCTACGCCTACGTGGGCCCGGACCTCCAGGACACCTTCGGGGTCGATCCGGCCTCGATCACACACGCCACCACGCTGCGCGACTCCTACTTCCTGGGCGCCGGCGCCCAGCAGACGCTGGCGCGCCTGGCCCGCATGCGCGACGGGATCCTGGTCTCCAAGGAGACGATCGCCGACTACCAGCTCAAGCTGGGGGATCTGCTCAATCTCCGTGTGCTCGACCGCCGTACCGGGCGCTTCAGCGTGGTTCCGTTCCACGTCGCGGGCGTGGTGCAGGAATTTCCCTCGGCGCCTCGCGACTCGTTTATGGTCGCCAAGCTTCCCTACCTCCAGGCCGCGGATCACGCCGGCGGGCCGAACGTCGTGTTTGCCAAGTCCGGCGATCCCACCGCAGCGGCGGCGGCGGTCGCTCGGGCCACCCGCACCGACGGCACGCTGGTCAAGAACATCGACCAGCAGGCGCAGCAGACCGCCAGCTCGATCACCACCGTCGACCTGCGCGGGATCAGCCAGATCGAGGAGGCGTTCACGATCGCGCTGGTGGCCGCCGCGATGGCGCTGTTCGTCGCGCTCGCGGTGATCGAGCGCCGCCACGAGTTCGCGACGATGGCCGCCGTCGGCGCGACGCTGCGCAGCGTCGAATCGTTCGTCTGGAGCGAGGCCGCATTTGTGCTTTTCGCCGGATTGATGCTCGCTGCCGGCCTCGGGCTGCTGCTCGCGCTGATGCTGGTGGCGATGCTCCAGCACGTCTTCGACCCACCCCCGGACCAGCTCGCGATCCCATGGGCCTACCTCGGCGAGCTCGCCGCGGCCTCGCTCGCGGCCACCAGCCTTGCCGCGGCGATCGCTGCCCGCCGGCTGCGCCGCCTGCCGCTCGGCCGGCTGCTGCGAGAGCAGTAGGAACGCGGAGCTGAGCCGATCCCTGCACCGAGGCGGTCGCGCCGATCGCACCCGGCGCTGCGCGTGTTGGCCGCGCTCGCGGTGGTGGTGTCCGGCGGCGTCGTGGTGGCGCTGTCGATCGGTAACGGGCATCACGGCGGGAGCGCCGCGCACGGTGCGGCACGCCAGCGGCGCGTGGCTCGTGCCGGTGCGGCGGGAGGTGCGGGCTCCACGGCGAGCGGTTGAGCCGGCGCGGCCCCCGCGTCCACGGCGAGCGGTTGAGCCGGCGCGGCCTCACGAACTGTGACCATCTGAGCCCGAGGGGTGGGCTCAGATGGCGTCAGTTCCGGCCACGGTCTCGCCCGCGGGAGCTCGATCCAAGCGTCAGCTCCGCCGCCGCGGCGATTGGACAGCTGCGCTTGTCCCGCGTGGGTAATCGTCGCCACAATCGCGAGTCCGAACCAGCACCGTCCTCGGTACGGCCGGCGTCAGCACGCGCAAACCGATCCCAGGCACGGACGACGTGTCGAGACCCGACGTGTACGCCGCGCGCGCCGAACCTCCGTGCGGCGCAGCGCATTCGAGAGCAGGTTGTCGATTGCCCGCGCGGCCAGGTCGGGGCGACGAGCACGTAGAGGCCTTTCGGCGCCTGCGCCGTGATCTGCGTTCTCGGCGCGGGCACGGACCGGCGAGCACGCGCCGCGGCTTCGTTCAGCAGCTGCGCGGCGGATACACGGCACCGCCTCAGCGTCAGCCGGGTGATCGTCTGCGCGTGCGAGCACCAGTAGATCATCGACGAGCCGGCTGAGACGATCGGTCTCCTCGATCGCTGAGTCGATGGCGCTCTGCAGCGCCTCCGGTCGGACGCTCCCGCGCTACCAGCTCACAGGTGCCGCCGATCGACGCGAGCGCCAGCGGGGCGGGGCCGGGCCGGGGCCCCGATGGTGAGTACGCCGGCGAGGCCACCCAGCGCGCGATCCCGATTCTCCAGCGACTCGCCGACGACTACGACCAGCGTGCCGCCTGGACGCGAACGCCACTAACGGCAAAGGTCGTCCACCCGGACACGCGGTGACCGGCGCCTACGGGCTCTCGCCGTTCACCGAACCGCGCGATGACCAGCGACTACAGCCGCTCGCCAGGACCCAAGTCGGGCGGCAGGGGGATCTCCGGCGGAGAAGCTCCGAGGGTGTCTTCCCAGGAACTGAACGCCTCACCGTCGCGTCCGTGGTGCTCGCCCGCCCCACCGATCGCGAGCAGCGACAGCGGCTCGGGTCCCCGATTGACCAGCTGACGCCGGAGCTCAGGCGCCACACGAACGAGTTGGTCAGCTCCAAGCTCGAGGGCTTCGCCCTCGATCAGCAGCGTCAGCACCCCCTTCAGCACGAGGTAGACCTCCTCCTGCGTCTTGTGGCGATGCACGCGACCCCGTTGGCCCGGCTGGAGGACGATCTGGTTCAGGCCCAACGACGACACACCCAGCCGGCGGCGCAACGGCACGAGGCGCTCGTCGCCGTCAGACTCGAGGCGGGTGACGGCGCTTCCGGGCTCCATCTGCCGAGTCTACGACTTGCGCGTGAGCACCACGGCCGCATGGTTGCCGAGCCCAGAAGGCCGACGCCACGCTAGACGGAAGTCTTCGGGGTTGGCTAGAAGAGGCTCGCGACTGCGCCCCTCAGCTCGACCGAGGACCGATCGGGCCCGCCGTACGCCGCGCCCACGACCTGCGCCCCTCCCAGACGGCGTTTCATTGTGACTATCGCCTCGGGGTTGTTGTCCACGAGCACGTAGCGCCGGCCGAGCTTGGCTGCCACCGCGCCCAGCGTCCCGCTCCCGGCAAAGAAGTCCAGACACCAGTCGTCCAGATGCGTCGACGCTTGGACCATTCGTCGGACGATGCCCTCCGGCTTCTGGGTCGGATACCCGGTCTTCTCCTTGCTCATGGTCGGCACGATCGTGTGCCACCACACATCCGTCGGAAGCTTGCCGCGCTCGGCCTTCTCGGGGGTAACCAGTCCGGGGGCCATGTACGGTTCCCGGTCCACCTCCTCACGGTTAAAGCAGTAGCCGTTCGGATCCTTGGTGTAGACGAGAATCGTGTCGTGCTTGGCGGGCCACTTGCGCCGCGCGCGCGCACCGTAATCGTACGCCCAGATGATCTCGTTCAGGAAGCACTCCCGGCCGAAGAGCTCGTCGAGAAGGAGCTTGCAATAGTGGGCTTCCCGATAGTCGATGTGGAAGTAGAGGGTCCCGCTGTCGGCCAATAACCGATGGGCTTCTGCCAGTCTTGGGGCGAGAAAGGCAAGGTAGTCGTCAAACGCGTCGAGGTAGGAGGAGCTCGCGAGTAGCCGCGTCTTATATCTGCGCCCCTTGAAGCCCGTGCGGTCGCCGACGGCGTCGGGCGCCGTTCCCAGCGTCCGACGTGTTTGCAGCTTCCCGGTGTTGAACGGCGGATCGATGTAGATCAGCTGAAAGGCCGCGGTGGGCAGCATCGGTAGCACGTCGAGGTTGTCGCCACAGACGATGGTGTTGGACGCGGGAAGCGTGGCCCCGCGCGCTGAAGTCGAATCCATACGCCCAACCTAACCGGTCCAGGGGACAGCAGCGGCACTCGCGGCATGACTTCCGCCCTAACGCCGAGTGGTTCGTGCGTCGGGTCATTGAGCCCACGCGGGGATGATCCGAGAGCCGTCGGGCAACGATCGCCGCCACGACCGCAACGCCCAGCCCGCTGTGGCCTACCTCGATGAACGCGAAGGTGACCATGGCCCGGGGCGTGCTGAAGCATGACCAGCTTGAGTCGAGCACCTGCGTTTCGACCTGCGCGGCATAACTGGCCGCCGCTAGCGACAGGCGCTATCAGCTCGCGGACCGGAAGGCTACCGGTGGACTGGTTCGCCCAGCGTGTAAGCGATCCGTGACCGAAACGTGCGCTCCCCGGAGTTCAGCGGACCGACCGTCTCGGTCGGCCTCGAGCCGCTGCGCATCAGTGCTCGAGGGCCGCGAGGTCGAGTCGGCGGACGCGGTCTGGGTCCGCGAGCACGTCCCAACCCCGCCTTCCTGCGCTTGTCCCCTTCCCACGGCGGACAGCAGCGACCCGCGACGCTCGTCGACAGCGTCTCGGCAAGCGCCAGCGCCAGCGCCTCGATGATCCGTAGCCCAGCACGCCGCAGCACCGCGATCAGCGCGCGGACCCGAAGGCCGTGGCGATCGTTGCCCGCCTCGCGCATACGAAACGAATGATCTCCTCCGGCCACGACGGGTCCCGGAAACCGCATCCCCTTGCTCCTCGGCGCCCGACCACCCAGATAGCCGGCATCGTCGCCGGCGACCCACGCCTCGTCGCGGGGTCCAACAAGTCCCCGCTTTTCACGGAGGGTGAGCGAGGGGACTCGAACCCCCGACCGCCTGGACCACAACCAGGAGCTCTACCAACTGAGCTACGCCCACCGCGGACGACTGAATCTACCAGCACAGGGCAACGACGTCGCGCGCCGCGTCTGACGACGCGCGCCGGGTGCGGCCACCGCGAGCGCCGCCGACCGCGACCAGCCGAACGTGGGCCAACCCAGCGACGGGAGCTTCCAGCAGAGCGGTGGGCTGTACGTGGTGTCGGGCGACAATAATTGCGATTGTTTCGCGGTGATCCCCGGTCCCTTCTGCTGACGCCGAACCATTCCGGAGCTCCCACTCCGGGGTTGGCCTTCGGGCTCCGCTGAAGGGCCAAATTCGCGGTCAGGATCCGTCACCGACCGCCAGAGGCACCCGCAGGCCTGATGATGAGTATTCGAGCCCTTGAGCAGTCAGGAGGGTACGATCCGTTCTAGTCAATAGAGAGGTGGTTGCTGTTGGCAAAGGCTCTCGCGGGGATCACGATGTCGATCGACGGCTACATCACCGCCCCCAACGACCGTCCGGGCAGGGGCCTCGGCGAGGGTGGCGAGCGCCTGCACTACTGAGTCTTCGGCGGCCCATGGACCTACGCGGACCAGGAGCGCCCCGACCCGACGGGCGAGTACGCCGCCTGGCGGGCGCAGGTCACGTCCAGGATCGGGGCGGTCGTCGGCGGACGCTGGACGTACGAGGCCGCTCGGCATTGGGGCGACCAGAATCCGTGGGGGCTGCCGTTCTTTATCGTCACGCACCGCCCCGACGAGCAGCCACCCGGCGAGGGCTTCACGTTCGTGTCGGGCGTGGAGGCAGCCGTCGAACGCGCCTTGGCGACGGCGGCGGCGAAGGACGTCAACGTGATGGGCGGAGCCGAGGTCATCCGCCAGGCGCTCGCGGCCGGGATCGTCGACGAGCTGACGATCATCATCGCCCCGATCATCATGGGCGCCGGGAAGCGACTGTTCGACGGGTTCTCCCAGTGGCTCGATCTCGAGCACCTCGGCGTGCGACAGTCACCGTTCGCCACCTTCATCGACTACCGCATCGAGCGGAAATAAGAACGCGAAGGCGCTGAAGGGACAGTTCGCCGCGATCCTCCAACGACTCCGGAGATGCTAACACCGGCTGGCGTGCCGGGCCAATCTGCCATGCCACCACACCACCACCAACCACACCACGCCCCCGGCAGGATTCGAACCTGCGACCCACGGCTTAGAAGGCCGTCGCTCTGTCCAGCTGAGCTACGGGGGCCTGCGGAGACCAGACTGTAATCAAGTTTTGGCCCCCGATCGCATCGCGCCGCGCGCGCGATCCAGGTCCGCGGGGCTGAGAGCGCACCGAGGGACAACTGTGGTCATCAACGGCGAGCTACAGCCGACGGGCGGTCTCGCCAGCTCAGCGACGGTCACGGAGGCCGCGGGCGCTCCGAGGTCGAACGGCACTGACCGCCGCGCCTCCGGGAGGACCTGCGGACCCCAGGCGGACGCCTGAAGCCGGCGTTCCTGTTGTGACGCCGCGTTCCGGTTGGCCTATGGACCGGCAGTCCCGAGAAACGCGGTCGACGTTGTACCTACTGACCATTCCGCGCCGGCGGTCGGGCGTCGATAGTCCCCACCGTTGAAGCACGTCGCAATCACAACTCCCCTGCCCCGACGCGAAGGTGGTGATCTGACGTGCCCGAGGTGATCTTTCCCATCGACCGCGACCTCAGCGTCCCGATGTCCGCGCAGGCCCTCACGGAACACAACCGCTGGCATCCGGACATTCCGCCTGTGACCGCGATCGACCCCGGGGGGGGTTATCGGATCGAATGCAAGGACTGGACCGACGAGCAGATCGCCAACAGCAACTCACCGGCCGACGTCGCCGCGGTGAACCTCGACAAGACCCACATGCTCAGCGGCCCGTTTGCGATCAACGGCGCTGAGCCGGGCGACATCCTCGTCGTTGACATCCTCGACTTGGGCCCCTTTCAAGAGCACTCGAGTGGGGGTACACCGGGATCTTCGCCAAGGGCAACGGCGGAGGCTTCCTGTGCGATCACTATCCCGACGCCGCGAAAGCGATCTGGGACATCCAGGGCATCTACTGCCAGTCGCGCCACCTTCCCGGGATTCGCTTCGCGGGACTGTCCCATCCCGGGCTGTTGGGCTGCGCTGCGTCGGCCGCGCTGCTGGCCGAGTGGAATCGGCGCGAGCAGGACCTAATCGACCGCAACCCATCTCGCGTCACCGGGGATCCACTCTCCGCACCGCAGGATCCGCCGCTGGCGCTGCCGCCGCTGGAGAAGGACGCGCTGCTGGGGAGTCTGAGCGGCGCCGAGTACACCCGGGTAGCGGGGGAGGCGGCGCGGACGGTCCCGCCGCGCGATCACGGGGGCAACGTCGACATCAAGAACCTCTCGAAGGGGACGCGGGTCTACTTCCCGGTTTACGTCGACGGCGCGCTGTTCTCCGTTGGCGACCTGCACTTCTCCCAGGGCGACGGCGAGATCACCTTTTGCGGCGCGATCGAGATGCCGGGCTACATCGATCTCGGCTTCGACCTGATCAAGGGCGGGGTCGAGCGCTACGGGGTAGCGCGCGCGAACCCGTACGGCAGTCCGATCTTCAAGCCGGGGCCCGTCGAGCCGCACTACAGCGAGTACCTGATGTTCCAAGGCATTTGCGTCGAGGATGGCCGGAACTGCTACATGGACGCAACCGTCGCCTACCGCCGCGCGTGCCTGAATGCGATCGCGTACCTCGAGCAGGCGCTCGGGTACACGGGGGAGCAGGCGTACCTGCTGCTCGGCGCCGCACCTGTAAAGGGACGAATCGGTGGCATCGTTGACATCCCGAACTGCGCGGTGACGATCGGCGTGCCGCTGGAGATCTTCGACCGCGCCCCGCTGATCGACATGCCGCTGTACGAGTATCAGTGCTCCAGTTGCGGTCCATTCGACGCCTACCTCGCAATGTCGGCCATGGCGCGCGGCGCGGCGTGCCCGTGGTGCGGAGCGCTCGCCGCGCGGACGTTCAGCGCGCCCGGCGGCCGCGTACCCCGACGCCGACGCCAGCTCGAGGGGTCAAGCGAATCGGCGCTGCGCCACATCGATCGCGCGCAGACGGGCACAGGGTCGATCGGCGATCTGCCGGCGGGTGCGCGGCTCGACGGCGGCGGCAGACCGATGGTGAGTCGCTCGGGTACGGACGATCGGCGGCCCTGGCAGCTCGGCCACTGACGACGACGTTTCGCGACGCGCGGACCGCGAAACTCCTAACGGCAGTCGGAAAGGCGCGGCGCCAGGATACGGTGGGCCTTCAGGCCGAGGCCCAGACGTTCGCGATGATCGGAGGTGCTGGGATCGAGCCCGGTCAGCTCCCGTACCCGCTCGAGCCGGTAGGAGATGGTGTGCCGGTGGGCGTAGACCGCCGCCGCCGTTTGGTTCATGTTGCAGTTGTGGCCTAGATAGGCGTCAAGCGTCGCCACCAGGTCGGTGTGGTATTGGGCGTCATAATGAACCAGAGGAGCGACCGTGTTCTCGTAGAAGCGACGGATCTCCTCAGGCTCGGCGGCGAGCGTGCGGACCAGCAGCCGATAGGTCGAAGAATCCACGGTTCCCGGCTGGGTGCCCTCATGCATCAGGACGTCAAGCACGAGCTCAGCCTCCTCGATCGCTCGGTGCAGACGCAGCGGATTCGCACAGTAGGGAGAGAAACCGACCGTCGCGTAGGTCTCGAGCGCGGCGGCCAGGCTTCGAACATTCTCGAGCGCCGCGCGTTCGAGATCCCGCGCGGAGGCAGGTGGCGGCACAAGCGCATACACGCGGCTGCCCACCGCCTCGACAAGCGCCCGCGGCTGCTGGCCGTGGATCAGATCGACAACGTAGCGGGGACGATCCACGCACAGCTCAGCACACAACGCGACCGCACCAAGGCTCAGATCGCTGCCGAGCCGGTAGGCTCGCCGCAGCAGCTCCTGCTCGATGATCTCCCCTTCGGCGCGGATCAGCTCGATCAGCGAGCCCTGCCGTACCCCCTGCACCTCCTCGCGCGCGTCGAAAATCGCAAGCTCGGTCAGCGTGGCGACGGCCGCCAAACCGAGCAGCTCGGCTGCCTGGCGCGGAGGCGCGGCGTCGCTGACGAGCAAGACGACGCATCCGATGGTCTCGGCCCCGATCATGACCAAACGCTCGAGCGCGACCGTGGCCGGTACTGCCACCGCCTTGCCGCCGATCCGCGCTCGAACGTACGCCCTCAGCTCGTCGCGCTCCCCGTTGGTGAGCCTCTCCGCAGGAGTCACGACCTCAGCGAGTCGCGGGACCAGCACCGCGACGGGGGCCCCGAGCAGGCTCGCGAGGGCATCGGCCAGGCCCTGCACACCGCTGCCTTCGAGCACTGCACCAACCATCTCCAGATGCGCCGTGTGCAGGTCAAGCCTCGAAGTGTCGAGATTGATCGCGATCGCGCCCACGGAAGTTAGCCTGCCGAAGCCCGGCTGCCCTGTCGTTGGACCGGCGGAGCAAGATCTGGCTCCCGGCTTCGACATCGGGCGCTACCTCGGTCAGCCATCGATTGCGCCGGCCGCTGCCGGCACGGCCCCACGGCGAAGCTCAGCGCCTGGGCCGAAAGTCGGCCTTGTGAATCCGCGCGTGGACGCCCTTGGTCTTGTCGACCACCTGGCTGACGACAAAGTCGCTCGCGGCGCTGAGATAAGCGTAGGCGACGGCGCGCTGCATCCCCAACTCGCCGTGCAAGAAGTCGATGGCCTCACGGACGGCCATCTTCATCGCCTCGTCGAGATCCGGATTCAGCCCGACGGGCATCCAGTAGTCAGCCGTCTCGCCAAACGGAGCGTCAAGGTGCCCGCGACCCCCCGGGATCCTTGCACTTCCGGCCTTTAGCAGGGTGAGCTTGAACGTCGCCCGCAACGGAGCTTCCAAGGCGGTCAGCGCGACCTCGCCATCACCCTGGCGATAGTGGGGATCGCCGGCGAAGAACTTCGCCCCGGGCACAAACACGGGCAGGAACAGTGTGGAGCCGACAGTCAGGTTGCGGATGTCGAGATTGCCGCCGGCGACGGTAGGCGGGATCGAGTTAACCGTGTCGGACGTATCCAGCGCCACGCCCGTGATCCCCATGAACGGGTCAATTGGGAACTCGGCGCGGAAGCGACCAGCGGGCAGGAGCGCAGTGTCCCTGCCGCCGATCTTCCGAACGGGGGTGAAGATCGACACGTTGTGGTAAAGCTCCGGATGTTGAGCGCTCGCGTCTGGCTGCGCGGGCGGGGTCTGCGGGTATTCGTCAGGCAGCGCGCCCTTGCCGTGTCGGTTGGAGATCACGCCGTAGGGCGCGCGCGGGATCAGCGAGACCACATCGATGCGCAGCACGTCACCCGGCCGAGCGCCGACCACGTCTACCGGTCCGGTGACGATGTGGGGGCCGTCGTTAACGAAATCGTGCGCCAATCCAGAGGCGGCGATCACGCGGGCATCAAGCAGCACATTGCGCTCAGCGACGCCCTTTGACCTGAAGTACCGAACCGGGTCGCGGCCCTGGTCTTCGAGAATCCCCTCGTGGGAAACAGTGTCAAAAGTGACGTTCGCGCCGGAGTGGACAGTGCGTACGGGCTTGGCGTCGCGGTTGGGTAGCGAGCCCCATCTGATCGTATGTGGGGTGGAAGTGATGTACGTGCGGGAGCGCGGCCCGTGACCGGACTGCAAGACGGACGGCCCCGGACCCGGCCGCTTCGCGGCCTCGGCCACGCCGGGGGCAAGTGTCCAGGCGGGAGCCACGGCCCCGACGCCGATCGTCGCGGCGGCCTGGAGCAAAGCCCGGCGGCCGATCTTCTCGTCGAGATAGTGGAACGCCGCCTCGTCGCGCACATCATCGTCCGCCATGCACTCAACTTACGTCGGTCTCCACGCGCCGAACATGGCCCGTCGGTCCACACTCAGCCCGGCGGGGCCGCCGGTCCAAGTCCAGATCCGTGGTCCTATACATTTGGCCAGACCGACTGCGCCCTTTATCGGTCAACCTTGACTCGTGGAAGTGCTCGCCAGGTCCAGAGAGACCAGGTCCAGAGAGAGGGTGTTTCGCGCCCAATGCGCCCCCGAGCCACGCGACCGGTTTGACGGCTGATGTGCGGCTTTGCGGGCGAGCGCGCGTGGGACCGTGCTGCGAATGTCCAAGCCGTCGAGGCCATGGCGGCAAAGCTGGGTCGCCGAGGCCCCGACGCCCGTGGCAGCTGGTCGTCGGACGCGGTCGCACTGGCCCATCGCCGGCTCAAGGTGATCGACCTCTCCGAGCGCGGCGCAGCCGCTGATCGACGCCCCGCTCGGGATCGCCCTCGTCTTGAACGGCTGCATCTACAACCATCGCGAGCTCCGCGCCGAACTGGAGGATCAGGGTTACGCGTTCTTCTCCACCAGCGACTCGGAGATCGTCGCCAAGGCCTACCACCAGTGGGGCACCGCCTGCGTGGAGCGCTTCGCCGGAATGTTCGCGTTCGCCCTGGTTGAGCGGGACAGCGGCCGCCTGGTGCTGGCCCGCGATCGCCTGGGGATCAAGCCGCTCTACTTGGCGGAGCTCGACGGAGGACTGCGCTTCGCCTCGACGCTGCCGGCGCTGCTCGCCGGGGGAGGCGTCGACACGACGCTCGACCCGGTGGCGCTGCATCACTACTTCAGCTGGCATGCGGTTGTGCCGGCGCCGCTGACCGTGCTGAGAGGTGTTCGCAAGCTGCCGCCCGCGACGGTGCTCGTGATCGAGCCGGACAACACGCGGAGGATGGCGACCTACTGGGACCCGCCGTACGCCCGCCTACCGAAGCACGAGGGCATGGGCGAAGAGGAATGGTCCGACGCGATCCTCGACGCGTTGCGCACCGCGGTCAAGCGGCGCATGGTCGCCGACGTGCCCGTCGGTGTGCTGCTGTCCGGCGGCCTCGACTCGAGCTTGATCGTGGCGCTGCTCGCCGACGCCGGTCAGCGCGAACTCGCCACCTTCTCGATTGGTTTCGATGATGGCGCTGGACAGCAGGGCGATGAGTTCGAGTACTCGGACCAGATCGCCCGCGAGTTCGGCACCGAGCATACGCGCTGGCGGGTCGGTCCGCAGCAGACGCTCGACGGGCTCGACGGTGCGCTCGACGCGGTGATCGACCGCCCCAAGGGTTACTTTCCGGTGCCGGCAATCTCACACCTGGAGGGAGAGTCACTAGCGCTGGTGAGCGACGCGCTGACGTCTGCGGCAGCGCGGAATCGAGGCCTTTACCGGCCCGAGCATGTCGCGACACTGCTCGCAGACCCGATCGAATCGCGTACTCCGATCGGGAGCTCGAAGCTGTGGCAGATCGGTTTGCTGGAGCTGTGGCTACAGCACCACGGGCTATGACCACACCCTCGTCGGCAGGGCGGGCGATGGCTGGAGCGAGGCATATCAGCCATCGGGGGAGCCGCGTCCCAACGTACGGATCCTCCGCGCTTTTGCGCCCGCGCTCGACAGCGTCACGCATACCCTTGCGCCGCTCGAGAAGCACAATGTGCGCGTGGTTTAAGCACAAGACGGCCGCGCGCTGGCTCAAGGCACCGCTCGTCACGCTCGAGCAGCTGGAGCGCTGCGGGTAACTGCGCGGTCTAGTCGGTCCTGTCGACGTGCTCCGGGTAGGTTTTCCGCAGGGAAACGCGTAAGCGACTTGCGCGCCTTGTGCAGCCGGTCTTGATTTTCCCGCTTAGGCGTGCGTGCGGTCGCGCGCTACCACACCGTCAGCGACCGGGGATGAC
>JBPCRJ010000170.1:0-4622 GCA_050996975.1 Solirubrobacteraceae bacterium
TCCTTGAGCCGGTCGTCGATCTCCTTCACCTTCGCGTCCAGGAAGTCAGCCACCCGTTCCTCCGTTCACCGTCACCATTCGTATCCCGACAGGCTAACACTTACCTCCGAGATCGATTTTGACGTCAGACGGAGATGGGCGCTGGAGCGATGCTCCAGCACCTCGCTAGCGTTCGAGGAGCTCCTTGAGCCGGTGGAGCGAGGCGTTCGCCTCACGCTCCGACAATCCACCGACCAGCACCCGTGACGCGATGGATCCCAGCGGTCCCATGGGAGCCTTGAACTCGTTGACGTAGTCGAAGCGGGTGCCGCCGTCCACCTCGGTGAAGTCGTCCCGGGTGAAGGCGATCGAGCGCGCGGGGCCGCGCCCCTCGAGCACCGCGTGGTGGGGCGGGTCCCATTCGGCCACCCGCCACTTCACGTCGAACTTCACCCCGCGCAGGCACAGGGTCTGCTGGAGGGTGGCCTCGGGCACGAGCGGGTCCGACGAGACGGACTTCAGCCCGCGGTGGATGGTCACCCAGTCACCGAAGCGGTCGGGATCCATCACCACGTCCCAGATCTCCTGGGGGGTGACGGCGATGGTGATCGAGGTGCGGACCGGATCGGCCATGAGCGGGCGCGCACCCTAGCGGGCGGCGAGCTGCTCGTAGCGCTCCCAGTCGCGCAGGGCGCGCTCCACCGCGGCGTCGACGGTGTGCAGCCGCACGCCGAGCACCGCCGCGGCGGTGCCATCGCGCGGGAGGAGGTCGTGCTCCAGACCGGCCATGAGCGGGCCGATCAGCGCGTGGTCCTCGCCCGCGATCGCGGCGGCGAGTCGGGAGGCAACCGGCGTCAGGGTGAGGGCGTCCAGCCGCAGGGTGGGGCGGTCGAGGAGCATGAGGTCGCGGATGCGCTCGATGATCGTCCCGTAGGTGAGGACCTCCGGGCCGGCGATGTCGAACGAGCCTCCCCCCGCCTCCTCGGAAGTCGCCGCCGCGACGAGGAACGCGATCACGTCGCGCCCGTCGATGGGCTGGGTGCGCCGCTCATGCCAGGCGGGCAGGGCGAGAACGGGCAGGCGCTCGACGAGGCGCACGAGGAAGCGAAAGGAGCGCGACCGGGCGCCGATGACGATGGAGGCGCGCAGCGCGATCGAGTCGGGGATCCCCGCGAGGACCTCGCGCTCCACGGTCAGGCGGGAGGCGAGGTGGGGCGAGGGCGCGGCGCCGGCGGGGACGAGGCCGCCGAGGAGGACGATCCGGGACACGCCCGCGCGCCGGGCGGCGCCGAGGAACGTCTCGGTTGCCCGCCGCTCGGAGGCCGCGAAGCCGTCGGAGGCGGCGGCCTCCATCGAGTGGATGAGGTAGTAGGCGACGTCGATCCCCGCGAGCGCCGCGTCGAGCCCGGCCCCCGTCAGGGCGTCGCCCCGGACGAGCGGGACGCCCCCGACCGTGACGCGGCCCGGGTCCCGCGCGAAGCCCCGGACCTCGTGGCCGGCCGCGAGCAGCGCGGGCGCCAGGGCCGCCCCCACGTAGCCCGAGATACCGGTGACCAGGGTCCTCACGTACGTACCGTACGGGCGGGGCGGCGCCGCCGAACCGCTGCGACCTCCGCGCCGCGCATCGTCCGGGGGTGCTCGCCGACCGCGGGGAAGCGGGGAAGGAAAAGCGCCGAAATAGCGGGGCGATCCTCCTACCCGCGCCAAACCTTCCTGTAAAGCGAGGGTTTTTGGCCGGAACGAGGAAGTCCGTGCGTTTTGCGGGAATCGCCCCTTGCCGAGGGGGGCGAGATCGGATTGGATGGCGCTCGCGATGGCCAAGGGAACTCCCAAGCCGACCTGCGAGAGCTGCTTCTTCCGCCGCCAGGACCTCTGCGCCCTCTCCGAGGAGGAGGCCTGCGCGACCTACCGTCCCGGGCAAGGCGACACGCTCGAGCCCCCGCGCCAGATGCGCTTCGTCTTCCGGCAGGAGCGGCGGACCCGGACGGTCTGGGCGTTCCCCGATCCGGCCGAGCACGCCGCGGTTCTGGCCTAGTCGCTCAAGGAGTTTCCTCCCGCGGTCGAGAAACCGGGAGATGGCTGGGTCGGCCGATCTCCACGCGCGTGCCCACCGCCGGCTGCTCCTGGTCCTCGTCCCCTTTGCGCTGCTCGTGGCCACCCTGGTGGCGACGTGGACGCTCGCCGCGAGCCCGGCCCGCCCGGCCTCACCCTGGCTCGCGCTCGGGCTCGGGCTCGCGCTCACGGGGGCGCTGTGCCTCCTGCTGCTCCAGAACATACGTCGCGAGCGCTAGGCGCGGGAGGTCGTGGAAGAGGAGCTGCGCGAACAGTACCGCATCCAGCGCGAACTGAGGGGCTCGGAGGAGCGTCACCGCTCGGTCGTCGAGCAGCTCGAGGAGGGCGTGGTCCTCCTCGACGCCGACCTCGACATCCTCACGGCGAACGCCGCCGCCCAGCGGATCTTCGGCCGCCTCGCCGCAGACCTCACCGGGCGCTCCTGGCTCGACTCAGCGTGGGGCGTGGTGTGCGACGACGGCTCCCCCTACCCGGCCGCCGAGCGCCCGGTGAGCGTGGCTCGGCAGACAGGCGAGCCCAAGCTCGACGGGCTCATCGGCATCCATCGGGCCGACGGCGCGGTTGCGTGGCTGTCCATCAACGCCAGTCCGCTCCGGTACCCGCGCGAGGACGCTCCCTACGCAATCGTGTGCTCCTTCGTCGACGTGACGGAGTCGCGCGCCCGTCGGCGCGAGCTCGAGCGCCAGCGCATGGAGCTTGCCGACGCCCAGCACATCGCCGCGACGGGCTCCTGGAGCGCGGACGGCAGCGGGGTCGCGGTGTGGTCGGAGGAGCTCCGGCGCATCCTCGGCGTCCGGCTCGATGCACCGCCCCACGACCGGGAGGCCTACCTGGCGCTCGTCCACCCCGAGGACCGCGAGCGGGTGGCGGGCGAGCTCGGAGCCGCCTTCACGGCCGGCCACGCGTGCGATCTCGACCATCGCATCATCCGGCCTGACGGGCGCGAGATCCACGTCCACACGCGGGTCCGCGCCGAGCTGGGCTCCCGGGGCACGGTCCTGCGCGTCAACGGCACGACCCAGGACATCACCGACCGCGTCGCCGCGCAGCGCGCGCTGCGCGACTCCGAGGAGCGCTTTCGCCGTGTCGCCGTGGCCGCCCCGGTGGCCATCGTCGAGGCCGACGCCGCGGGCCGCGTGAGCTGGGTCAACGAGGAGTGGTGCGAGCTCACCGGGCAGACGCGGCTCGATGCGCTCGGCGACGGGTGGACCGCCGCGCTCGCGGACGACGAGCGCACGGCGGCCGTCGCGGCGTGGGAGGCGGACGTGGCCGGCGGAGAGGACTTCTCGTTCGAGCACCGCCTCCGCGGACCGGCCGGCGCAGTCGTCCATACGAGCGGGTCCGCCGCTGCCCTGCGCTGCCCGCGCGGCGAGGTGACGGGCTGGATCGGGACGTTCCTGGACGTCACGTCGGCCCGCGACGCCGAGGAGCGCCGGCGCGGCGCCGAGGAGAAGTTTCGCTCGGCCTTCGAGCGCGCCCCGATCGGGATGGCGCTCACGTCGCTCGACGGGCGCTTCATGCAGGTCAACCCGGCCCTGGCCGAGATCCTCGGCCTGCCGCGCGAGGTCATCGGCGGGATGCGCGTGGCCGACCTGACCCACCCCGAGGACGTCGCCCGGGACTCCGGGGCGATGGCGGCCATGATCGCCGGCGACACCGACTCCTACGAGACCGAGAAGCGCTACCTGCACGCCGACGGCCGCGCCGTCTGGGTCGCGCTCCAGGCGACGATCGTCCACGACGCCCAGGGCCGTCCGGAGCACTTCCTCTCCCAGATCCAGGACGTGACCGACCGCCGCTCCTACCAGGAGCGCCTGGAGTTCATGGCCGACCACGACCCGCTCACGGGGCTGCTGAACCGGCGGTCCTTCGAGCGCGAGCTCGACCGCCACGTCAAGAAGGTGCGCCGCGCCGGCGACCGGGGCGCGCTCGTGGTGCTCGACCTCGACCACTTCAAGGTCGTCAACGACTCCCTCGGGCACACGGCGGGTGACAAGCTCATCATCGGGGTCGCCGAGCGGCTGGCCGGACGCCTGCGCGAGTACGACATCGTCGCCCGGCTCGGGGGGGACGAGTTCGCGATCCTCCTGCCCGACACGAGCGGCGACGAGGCCGTCCTCGTCGCCGAGCAGCTCCTCGAGGCCATCCGCGCCGAGGCCGTGCCGGTGATGGGCCGCCCGCGGCGGATCACCGGGAGCATCGGCGTCGCGCCCGTGGTGCACCGTGAGGGCCTCGCCGGCGAGGACCTGCTCGTCTCCGCCGACCTCGCGATGTACGACGCCAAGGAGGCGGGCCGCGATCGGGTGGCCCGGTACACCGCGGGGCCGCACGAGCGCGACCGCACCGAGGCCCGGCTGTCGTGGGTGGAGCGCATCCGCGAGGCGCTGGACCACGACGACTTCGAGCTCCACGCCCAGCCCACCGCCGACCGCGGCACCGGGGCCACCTCCCAGTGGGAGCTGCTCGTCCGCATGCGCGCGGCGGACGGCGACCTCATCCCGCCCGGCGCGTTCCTGTCGGTCGCCGAGCGCTACGGACTCATCCAGGAGCTCGACCAGTGGGTGCTGCGC
>JBPCRJ010000174.1:0-67690 GCA_050996975.1 Solirubrobacteraceae bacterium
CGCCACACCACCCGCCACACCGGCTGAGCTCTGAAGGAAGCCTCGACGGCTGACGCCCATCGCCTCCGGCTCTTCTGGTTTCGATCCGTGCTGCACAGTGTTGGTCCTCTCTGGTTGCACGCCTAACGAACTACACTTACGAAGCTAACCCGATCGTGGATCACAGCTGATATAGACCCAAGTCCTTCGCTACTGCAGTGCGATCCTAATTACCCCGACGCGCGGCAAGTGACTAAACGGCGGTGTCATCGCCATGCGTCCTGATGGGGCGGTCTGGGTCAATGCGACGCGTCCTGACGGGACGGGTTCGGACTTTGCCCTGCTCTCCGCGTGGAAGCTCGGATCAACTCAGTGCGGTGCTACCAAGCTTGGAGCACAGCTCCGCGACCGACTGAAACACGTCGGCTGCGCCAGCTTCGAACAGCTCGTCGGTTGCGAACCCGCCGGTCAGCACGGCGAGCGTAGCCACTCCAGCTTTGCCAGCGGCGCGCGCGTCCCAAGGGGTATCTCCGACCATCACCGCGTCGCCCGCCTGGGCGTCAGCTCGTTGCAGCGCGGCGTTGACGAGGTCCGGCTCGGGCTTGGTGGCCTGCACGTCGGCGGCGGTGGTCCAGCCAGCGACGAGATCCCGGGCGTCGAGGAGGTCCAGGTAGTGATCGACTTCGGCCTGCTTCGCCGAACTGGCCAGCACCACGCTGTGGCCGCGGCGGCGCAGCTGCTCGATCAGCTCGCGTGATCCTTCCATCGTCTCCACCTCGTCGATCAGCCGCTTGTAGATCTTCTCTTCAGCGGCCCGAATCCGGTCACCGCGGTCGCGTTCGGTGCCCTCATCTGTAAGCGCCTTCACCATCTGATCTCCGCCCATCCCGATGTGCCGGTGGATGCGCCATACGGGCAGCACGATGCGATGCTCACGAAAAGCGCGGTACCACGCGATCGCGTGGTGGTAGTTCGTGTCGACCAGGGTCCCATCTATGTCGAGGATCGCGACCGCCATCGGTGTTCGTGCATACCCACGGCGCCAAGATCTCAAGCTCATGCGGTCTTGGCGGCCGCGACGGCCGCTCCCGGAGAGGACCCGGCGGCTCTTTGCCGCGCGTCACGGTAGGCTGTCGTCATGAGTAGCGACGCCCCGACTCCCGATGAACGAGCAGACCGCGTCGTGGACGATCTCGAGCGCCAGAGCGAGCGGCTCGAGGGCAAGATCAAGGACACGCGTCAGGACTGGGCGCGCAAGCGCGCCGATGACGGTGTACCGGGAGCCCCTCCGCCGGAACCGGATGCATCCGATCCAGCGCCGGCGCGGGAAGCGGACTCCCCGGCGCCGGAGGCCGCTGCCGAGAATGCGGGTCCGGCGGAAGCGCAAACGCCCCCCGGAGACACGGCCGAAACGCCCGCCGATGATGACGAGCAGGAGCGGTCGGACTGAGCGCAAGCTGACGCGACCTGGCCTCGCGGTTCCATCCGCCACTAGGGCTCGATGTCGGTTCAGCCGGGGTCCCCGCGGGCAACGAGGTGCAGCGGCGGATCCGCCTGTGTCCCGCCCGGAGTTTCGGGGTAGGCTTCCCCGCGATGTCGAGCGCGGCCGGTGAGGGCTGATGGCGCAGTCACGACGCGTGTTCAGCGGGCTGTTGGGCGTCTACCTGCCGATCGCGATCGTCGTGTTCGTGCTGGTCCTTTTGGCGCTCGCTTTCGCGCTGGTCCGCTACCGCGCCGCGCCGGGACGTCAGGTCTCAGGACGCGACGACGCTCCGCGCAGCGAGCTCGCGTACGTGCTGGGCATCACCGCGACCGTGATCGTGCTTGTGATCCTCACCTTCCGTGGCGAGTCGCACGTCGACGCGCTCGCCGCTTCGCCCGCGTTGAAGATCACCGCCACCGGCTCGGACTGGCGCTGGCGCTTCGACTATCCCGGGCTGGGTGTCACCGAGCTGGGTCACGGCCAGCAGCCGACGCCGCTGTACGTGCCCGCCGATCGTACGATCGAGTTCGATCTCAGCTCGCTGGACGTGCTCCACGCCTTCTACATCCCGTATGAACGCTTTCAGCGGGCGGCGATTCCGAAGGTCGTCAATCGCTTCGACCTGGTATTCCCCACCGCGGGCGTGCAGACGGACGGTCTGTGCAACGAGTTCTGTGGCGTCGGGCACACCCAGATGCGCTTCGCGGTCCACGTCCTGAGCGCGCAGCAGTTCGCCGCGTGGGTGAATCGGCGCCGGTCCCGGGGCGGGACGGAATGAGCACCACCACGCTGGCGCCGCGATCGACGGACCTCGTGGGCCTGATCGGCTCGACCGACCACAAGCGGGTGGCCACGCGCATCGCGGTCGTCGCGTTCGTGTTCTTCATTGCGGGGGGCATTCTGGCGCTCCTGGTGCGTGCGCAACTGGCCACTCCCGGCTCGCGGATATTCGGCGCCGACTCCTACGACGCCCTGTTCACGATGCACGGATCGACGATGATCTACCTGTTCGTCGTGCCGATCGCGATTGCCTTGGGGGTGTACTTCGTGCCATTGCAGGTCGGTGCGGCGGAGATAGCGGCTCCGCGCGTGTCGCTGTTCGGATTCTGGCTCTACGTGTCGGGCGGCCTGACGATGTGGTCGGGTTATCTGACCGCCAACGGGCCAGGCAAGTCCGGCTGGACGGCGTTCGATCCGCTCTCGGACACGCCGCACGCACCGGGTGTCGGAATGGACTTTTGGATCTTCGGCGTGATGCTTGCGACACTCGGCTGCCTGCTTCTGGCCTGCTGCGTGCTCGGCACGATTATCGCTCGTCGTGCGCCCGGGATGACGATGCTGCGCCTGGCTCCGTTCACGTGGACGATGCTCGTGACCTGCTTGATGGTGCTCGTCGCCTTCCCGGTGCTGATCGTCGCGATGGGGCTGCTGTGGGTCCAGCGTGAGTTTGGCGGCATCTTCACCAGCACCGGCGGGCCGATCGCCTACCAGAACCTGTTCTGGTTCTACGGACATCCGGTCGTCTACGTGATGTTCTTCCCGTTCGTGGGCGCCGTGGCCGAGGTCGTCTCCGTGCACTCGGGCAAGCGCCTGTTCGGCTACAGGGCCTTCGTGGTGTCGCTGCTGGCGTTCACCGCCCTCTCGACGAGCGTGTGGGCACACCACATGTTCACGACCGGGCGAGTCGCCAACCGCTACTTCGCGCTCACCTCAACGGCGCTTGCGGTCCCCGGGGGGGTCGAGTACTTCGACCTGATCGGGACTTTGATCGGCGCCAGCATCGTGCTGCGCACCCCGATGCTGTTCGCGCTCGCGTTCATGGTCCAGTTTCTGATCGGCGGGCTAACCGGGATTCTGCTCGGGTCCCCGCCACTGAACTACGACGTGCACAACACGTACTTCGTGGTGGCCCATTTTCACTACACGCTGTTCGCCGGAAGCATCTTCGGCTTCTTCGCGGGCGTGTATCACTGGTTCCCCAAGGTCACGGGCGTGATGCTGCGCGAGCGCTTGGGGAAGCTGCACTTCTGGGTGATGACGGTCGGCGCGAACCTCACCTTCTTCCCGATGTTCATCGACGGCTACGAGGGCATGCGACGCCGTGTGGTCTCCTACCAGGCATCCGACGGCTGGCAGACGCTCAACTCTCTGTCCACCGCCGGCGCCGTGCTGATCGCGCTCTCGATCGCCGTGTTCCTGATCAACGTGGTCCTATCGCTGCGCACCAAGGTTGTGGCCGGTCCGGATCCCTGGGCGGGCCATACGCTCGAGTGGGCCACGAGCTCTCCGCCTCCACGTCACAACTTCGACTCGCTGCCATCGGTCCGCTCCCCCGCGCCATTGCTAGACCGGCGCGAGGCGGCCAACGACGCCCGACCGGGCGCGAGTGGACCGCCGCGAGCAGGGGGTGCGCCCGCATGAGCCGGCCCCCGAAGCGAACTTACGCCGTAGGGGCGCCCGCATGAGCCGGCCCGCGGGCCACAGCGACACCGGAGCCGTGCCCGCGGGCACGGCTCCCGACCGGCGTGATGGGGTCGCTGCACCTCGTACCGACGCGGGCTGGTGGCCGGCCGCTGGGCCGCTCGGGGCCTGGGCGATCCTGCTTGGGATCCTCGCGGGCGTGCAGGGGGCCTTCGGAGGGAACCTGTTGCCCGTGCTGGTGCAGGGCGGCGCGGCCGCGCTGGTGGGCGCGGTTGCCCTGGCGATCGCGCTGATGGCGCGGGTCCGGGCGCGGCGGGCCAGCAGCCGGCGCCAGGTTCCGGAGCTCAGCCTCCCGAGCGCGCTCGGCGCGGTGTCGGTCGCCGCGATGCTGAGCGGCGCGACGGTCGGCAGCTGGCTGATCGTCGGCGGGGGGATCGGGCTGGCGGCGGCGGCCGGTGGGCTGCTGCGCGAGCGTCGGGCCGAGCGCCGGGCGCTGCGGGCAGCACTCAGCACCGACGCGAGGGATGCGCCATGAGGCCTCCCTCGCTGCTGGTCGTGCTGGACAGCTGGCAGCTCAGCGCCTCCGTGATGCTCACGCTCGCCCTTGGCGCCGCGCTGTACCTCGTGGCGGCGCGGCGCGTCTGTGGACGCGCGCGTCCGGGTCGGATGGGGTGGAGCTTGCCGCGCACGCTGGCCTTTCTCGCCGGTCTGGGCGCCGTCGCGCTCGCGCTTCAGTCGGGGCTCGACACCTACTCGGCGCAACTGCTCTCGATGCACATGGTCCAGCATCTCGTGCTGGTCCTGACGGCGGCTCCTTTGCTGTTGGCGGGGGCGCCGGTCACGCTGGCGCTGAGGGCGCTCTCGCCCCCCGCGCGTCGCCGGCTGATGCCGCTCCTGCACGGGCGCACCGCCCGTACGCTCGCTCGTCCCGGGGTGGGCCTGCTCGCGATCGGCGCCTCGATGCTGCTCACGCACCTGACGCCGCTGTTCGGTCTCGCGTTGACCCACCCCCTCATTCATCAGGGCGAGCATCTCCTGTACCTGGTCGGCGGGATGCTCTTCTGGTCGGTCCTGATCCCGCCCGGGCCGGCGGTGCGCCGGCTTGACGGGCTCGGCCAGGTCGTCTACCTGCTGCTGGGGATGCCGCTGATGAGCGTCGTCGGTGTGATCCTCGAGACCGATTCCGCGCCGCGCTATCCGCAATACCTTCCCACCGCCCACCGGTTGGGAGTCTCGGCGCTGTCCGATCAGCGCCTGGCGGGAGCGCTGATGTGGATCGCGGGGACGCTGCTGATGGGCGTGATCGCGCTCGCAGCGGCGTGGCGCTCGATGCTGGCCGAGGAGCGCCGTGAGGCCGCACGGGAGGCGCACGCAGATCGCCGCGACGGCCAACCGGCCGGGGGCGAGATCGTCACCGGGGGGACGGCATGAAGCTTCTGCTGCGTGCGAGCTCGGCGCGACGCCGGCGCTCACCGGCGCGCACCGGTGTCGCGCTCGCGGTTGCGCTGGTGCTGGGGGCGCTGGCCCTGACGGGCATCGCGCAGGGCGACCGTCTAGTGCCACACGGCTCTCCGCCGGCGGGATCGAGCTCGGTCCCCCGCGTGTTCGGTCACAGTCCCAGCCAGGTCGCCGAGGGCCGGCAGCTGTTCGTCGCGGGCTGCTCCTACTGCCACGGCTTTGACGCCGGCGGGATCGCGGGACGCGGCCCCTCGTTGATCGGGGTCGGCGCCCAGGCGCCCGACTTCTACCTCTCCACCGGGCGCATGCCGCTGTCGGACCCGCGGGACTATCCGGAGCGTTCCAAGCCGGCGTACCCGCGGCCTGCGATCAACGCCCTGGTGGCCTATATCGCCACCCTCGGCGGCCCACCGATTCCCGCTGTGAACCCCGGGCAGGGAAATCTGTCCACGGGCGAGCAGGCTTTTGCGCTGCACTGCGCGGGCTGTCATCAGATCATCGCTCGCGGCGGAATCGTCACGGGGAGCGTGGCGCCAGCGCTGCAAAATGCGACCGCTAGCGAGATCGGCGAGGCGGTCCGCGTGGGCCCGTATCTGATGCCGCGATTCTCCAGTGGCGAGATCAGCGCCCAGACGCTGAACTCGATCGCGCGCTACATCCTTTACACCCGTCATCCTGCCGACCAGGGCGGCTGGGGGATCGGGCATATCGGCCCGATCCCGGAGGGCATGATCGGCTGGCTGATCGCGTTGGCATCGCTGCTGATCGTCGCTCGCCTGATCGGGGAGCGAACGGCGTGAACGAACCCCGCCCGCGATTTCCGCGGCTCGTCAGGCTCTGGGTGGCCCTACTGGTGGCGCTGCGCCTGCGGCGCGGCGAGCGCGGCCGGCTGGCGGTCGACGAGTCCTCCTACGGCAGCGAGCCCTCCGCGGCGATCGAGCACGAGGCCGGGGCTGAGCGCCAGACCGGCGCCTCGCCACGGGCGGAGGTGGGTGTCGCGATCGCGCTGCTCATCGCCGGCGCCTTGAGCGTCGGCTTCTGCCTGCTATACGCGTTCGATGGCAGTGACACGCAGCTGCTTGGCCTGGCGATCGGCCTCGCGCTGCTCGCGATCGCCACGGCGCTGATTCTGGCCGCCGACCGCGTATTCCCGCGGGAGACGGCGGTCGAGCCCCGTCCCGTGCTGGCCGAGCGGCGTGAGCCGCTCGAGGCACAGGTGGCTGAAGACGCGGCGGCCGCTGGAGAGGGTATGTCCCGACGCCGGCTGCTGCGTGTCGCTGCGGGCGTCGCCGGTACCGGTTTGGGCGCCGCCGTGATCGTGCCGCTCGACTCGCTCGGTCCCAACGTCGGACAGCGGTTCGACACCACCCCGTGGAAGAACGGCACTCCGCTGGTCAACGAGCAAGGGAACCCGTTGACCGCCGAGGACGCGATCCAGGGCTCGTTCGCCACCGCGTTCCCGCAGGGTGCCAACCGGCGCGAGCTGGGCGCGCCGGTCGTGGTCGTGCGCGTGGACCCGTCCACGCTGCGGCTGCCGGCCAGTCGTGCCCACTGGGCGCCTGAGGGAATCCTGGCCTACTCGAAGATCTGCACTCACGCCGGCTGCGCGGTCGCGCTCTACCGCTCGCCGCTGAATGAGCAGACCTCCCAGCCGCCCGCGCTCGTCTGCCCGTGTCACTACTCGACCTTTGACGTCCGACGTGGCGCTGCCGTCGAGTTCGGGCCCGCCGGAAGGCCGCTACCCCAGCTGCCGCTGGCGATCCGCTCGGATCGGGTGCTGGTCGCCAGGGGTGGCTTCTCGGGCCCGATCGGACCCGCATGGTGGAGCGTGCGCGTCGAGGGACCGACGAAGTCCTGATGAGTGATCAGCCGACCAACGGCTCGCGGGCGGGGGCCGGCACCGAGGCGGTTCGCTTCATCGATGAGCGCCTGGGCGCATCACCGCTCCTGCGCAAGGCGATGCGCTACCTGTTTCCGGATCACTGGTCGTTCCTGATCGGCGAGATCGCGCTCTACTCGTTCGTCGTCCTGATCGTGACGGGCACCTACCTGGCGCTGTTCTTCGACGACAGCACCTCCGACACGGTCTACCACGGCGCCTTTGCACCGCTCGTGGGGCAGACTGTCTCGCACGCCTACGCCTCGACCGTGGCGATCTCCTACGACGTCCCGGCCGGGCTACTGATTCGTCAGACCCACCATTGGGCCGCGCTCGTGTTCGTCGCGGCAATCGTCGTGCATCTGATGCGGATCTTCTTCACCGGCGCGTTTCGCAAGCCGCGAGACGTCAACTGGGTGATCGGCCTGACGCTGCTGTTGTTTGCGCTGCTCGAGGGCTTTGCCGGCTACTCGCTGCCCGACGACCTGCTCTCAGGCATGGGACTGGCGATCGGGTACGGCGTGGCGTTGTCGATCCCCGTCGTCGGCGCCAACCTGGCGTTTCTGATCTGGGGCGGCCAGTTCCCCGGCTCCCCCAACTTCGAGCCGCGCCTGTTCATCGTTCACGTGTTCCTGTTGCCCGCCGCGCTGGCTACGTTCATCGCCATCCATCTGGCGATCATCATGCGCCAGAAGCACTCTCAGTTCCGCGGACCCGGCCACCGCGAGAACAACGTCGTCGGCACCCCCATGTGGCCCGGCTACGCGCTGCGGGCCACTGGTTTGATGTTCGCCGTCGCCGGTGTGCTGCTGCTGCTCGGGGGGTTGGTGCAGATCAACCCGATCTGGCAGTACGGGCCGTTCGAGCCCTGGATCGGGACCAACGGCGCCCAGCCCGACTGGTATCTGGGCTGGCTGATCGGCGCGCTGCGGCTGATGCCGCCGCTGGAGGTCCACCTGTTCGGCTACACGCTGCTGCCAAACCCGTTCTTCGGCGGGATCCTGTTTCCCGGCATCGTGTTTTCCGTCCTCTACTTCTGGCCGGCGATCGAGCGCCACGTCAGCGGCGACCGTCGGCGTCACGACCTGCTCGAGCGCCCGCGCGAGAACCCCTGGCGCACCGGGATCGGCGCTGCCTTCTTCACCTGGGTCGCGATCATCTTCGTGGCCGGCTCGGCCGACCGGATCCTCGTCAGCGTCGGGATCCCCTATGCCAGCCAGGTGCTGTTCTTCCGCACCGCCGCTTTCGTCGTGCCGGTGTTCGCGTTCTTCTTCGCGCGGCGAATCTGCCGCGAGCTGCGGGCCAGCGAGGTGCATCCGCTGCGCGGCTGGACCGGCACGACACTGCAACGCGCCGAGGCGGGGGGATTCGAAGCGGTTCCGGCCGCCGGGCGTGAAACGGGCGACGGGGAGGGCTGATCGGTGGCGCGCGGGGGCTGATCCGTGCCGCGGGGCTGATCGGTACCGGCGGACTGGGCGATAGGCCCTCCGCCGCGTAAGGGCCTCCCGCCCGAGCGCGGGTTACGAACCCGCGATGACCGCTTGGACAACGGGTACCCCGAACCGCTGCTCGAGCTCCTCGGTGTCAACGTCCTCCAAGTAGCGCTGCTCGGAGTCGGGGTGCACGAACAGCACGATGCGTTCTGCGGCGAACGTCGCCAGCGCGTCCTCGATCGCTTTCACCGGATCGCTTTCGCCCGTGTCGCCACTGGCCGCCACGCCCGCGTCCCCGAGCTGCTCCACTGTCGTCTGACTCACCTTCTCGGCCTTGTCGATCGCCTCGTCGGCGTCTGAGAGCCAGAACTTCAGCGGGCCCTCGTTCAGGGCGGGTGCGACGACGGCAACCTCCGCCTCCTGGGGATCGACGACGCCGGTCAAGGCGTCGCGCAACTGCCTGCCCGAGATCGACTCGCTGGTCAGGACGAGAATCTTCAACGCCGTTCGCGGGTTCGTGCCAGGCCGGTGAGCATCGCTGGCAGCCTACCCGATCGGAGGTCTGGTCAGGCGCGTATCCAGCTGGCGCTACCTTTCCGACCGACAGGTCGTGAGCCTTGGTCAGTATGCTCGTGGCCGGGATGCCGAATCCATCGACAGACGCCCTGCTCGACTCGACCGTGCCGGTTCCCGGGCCTACCAGCCCGATGCCGTCTCCCGGCCCGGATCCCGCGCCGCCCGTGCCGGGACCCGGCCCTGGCCCACCCGGGCCTCCGTTGCCTGATCCGGCGCCGCCCGTGCCGGCACCCGACCCCGTACCCCTTCCACCTCCAGCCATCTGACGCGCGCGCGACGGGTGGCGTCGCCAGCTTATCGGCGCGCTCTGGATACGGTGATGGCGACGGTCAAATCCGCCGCCGCCAGCTCATGGGCGCGCTCTGGGTACGGTGATGGCGAGGAACGATGAACCCGTACGGATCGGCTGCTCGGGATGGATGTACGACGACTGGCGCGGAGAACTGTATGCCCGCGGTGAGCCCAAGCGCCGATGGCTCGAGCTCTACGCCCAGCGCTTCGACACGGTCGAGGTCAACGCCACCTTCTATCGACTCCAGCGGCGCGAGACCGTCGCCGCGTGGGTGAGCCAGACGCCGCCGGGATTCGTTTTCGCGATCAAGGCGAGCCGCTATTTGACGCACGTCAAGCGGCTGGCCGGAATCCGCGAGGGCATCGAACGCTTCTATGAGCCGCTTGCGCCGCTGGTCGAGGCCGACCGGCTTGGCCCGATCCTGTGGCAACTTCCAGAGAGCTTTCATCGCGATGACGCGAGGTTGAACGAATGGCTCGAGCTGCTTCCCCCCGGGATGCACACGATCGAGTTTCGTCACCCGAGCTGGTTCGCGCCGGAGGTGATGGACGCGCTGCGCCACCACCGCGTTGCCCTCACGATCGGCGATCACCCCAACCGGCCCTTTCAGACCCACGAGGCAACGGCGTCGTGGCGCTTCGTGCGCTTTCACTACGGCGCACACGGGCGCCACGGCAACTACTCCGCCACCGAGATCGAGCGGTGGCAACACCGGATCGCTCAGTGGCGGCGCTCGCACGCGGTGTTCGCCTACTACAACAACGACTGGCGCGGCTACGCACCGGGCAACGCCCTCGCGCTGGGGCGGGGGCTGGAATCGGCGGGGGTTTGAGCGCCGAAACCTCGAGGCAAACCCGCAGCGTTTCGCTCCGGAGCTACAGGCGACGGTTGCGCTCCGTTGCGGTCCGACGCTGCCATCCGTGGCCCGGCGCCGCGGTCTGATGCTGCCATCCGTGCCGCCGCGCTGCGGTCTGATGAAGCCTTCCGTGCTGCCACGGCTGGGCTGATGCTGCCATGAGCGCGGCCGCGCCGCCGGCGCTCGCCGAGCTATCCGAACCGCGCGCGGTACGCCTTCACCCAGTCGTCGGCGATCAGCCGCTGCGCGCGAGCGAGGCCGAGATGTCCGTCGCAGACCTCATCGTGGAGCGCGTTCTCCAGCCGGTCCTTCCGCGATGAGCGCTGCGGTCGCGACTGCCGTTCTCGCCCTCACAATGCACCTCCGATGCTGGTGCTGGCACTGCCAAAAAGCTGCCAGCTTGACGGTTTCGCTGCCCTGCTCGTCGGCCCGCCAGGCGCCCGGAGTGGCGGTTTGCAGGGCTTTCAAGAGGAGCGCGCCCGGCAGGATTTGAACCTGCGACCTTTCGCTCCGGAGGCGAACGCTCTATCCCCTGAGCTACGGGCGCTTGACGTTCGCCCCTGAGCGGGAAGACGTCCCGACGGAGCTTACAGTGGAGATCGCGATCGTTTCAGATACACACATGCCGCGCGGGACGAGACGGCTGCCGGAGCACTGCGTGGCGCGACTGCGCACGGCTGACCTCATCCTGCACGCCGGAGACTTGGTGAAGCTGTGCGTGCTCCAGGAGCTCAAATCGCTCGGGAGCGTGATCGCCGTCCACGGCAACGTCGACGACGCCGAGGTACAGACCGAGCTGCCGCCCGTCCGCGAGCTTGAGGCCGCGGGAGCGATTATCGGCCTGGTCCATGACGGCGGTCCGGCGCGTGGCAGGCTGTCCCGTCTGCGGGCACAGTTCCCGCGGGCCGATGCGGTTGTGTTCGGTCATTCGCACATTCCTCTGCACGAGGGCTCGCCGGATGGCTTTCAGATCTTCAATCCCGGAAGTCCGACTGAGCGCCGGCGAGCGAGCGAACGAACGATGGGCATCGCGCGGGTGCGCGGCGGCGAGGTGACGTTCGAGCTGATCGGGCTCGGCTGACACACTCCCGCGCCGTGGACCTCTCGGTGTTCTTCGCCGGTACGGCCGGCTCCATCCCTACGGCCCGTCGGGGATTGCCCGCGCTGCTCGTGCGCCGCGGCGGCGATCGGATCCTGTTCGACTGCGGCGAGGGAACGCAGCGCCAACTTGTGAGCTCGGTCGGGTTGACCGACCTGACCGAGATCTTCATCACCCATTTTCACGCGGACCACTGGCTCGGTTTACCCGGGCTGCTGAAGACGTTCGACCTCCGGGGACGCGAGCGCTCGCTGGCGATCCACGGTCCGCCGGGACTGCGCGAGCTGCTCGCGCTGGCGCTGCGCGCAGCCGGGCGGGTCAAGTTCGAGCTCGAGCTGATCGAACTGGCGACCGGCGACGTGCTGCGGCGCGACGGCTACACGATCGCACCGGTTCCGGTCTCCCACCGGAGACCGGCGTTTGGATACGTGCTGTTCGAGGACGAACGTCCGGGTACATTCGACCCGAGCGCCGCGATCGAGCTTGGTCTGAAGCCGGGCCCCGAGTTCGGTCGGGTGCAGCGGGGCGAGACGATCAGGGGCGTGGCGCCCCCGCGGGTGATGGGTACGCCCCGTCCAGGGCGCAAGCTCGTGATCTCCGGAGACACGATGCCCTGCGAGGCGCTCACCGTGGCCGCCTACGGCGCCGACGTGCTGATCCATGAGGCTACGTTCGCGGAGGAGGAGCGCATCCGGGCCGCGCAGACGGGCCACTCGACCGCCACGCAGGCCGCGACCGTCGCTCGCGACGCCGAGGTCGTCATGCTGGCGCTCAACCACATCTCGACCCGCTACGCCGCGGGACTGCTGCGCGACGAGGCCCGGTTGGTCTTCCCTCGCACGGTGCTCCCACGGGACTTCGACACCGTTGAGATCCCGTTTGCCGAGCGGGGTGGACCCGAGCTGGTGCGGTGGCACGGGCGGCCTGCGGAGGGGGCGGTGGCGGACGAAGCAATCACGGACCCCGCGGCGTGAGCGGCTAGCCTCGCTTCCGCCGAGGCCATTGCTAGGCTCTTCGAAGTCGCCACCTTTAACCCGGTCCAGTGAGACCAGGAAGGAGCACGTTGAGCCCCGCTACGGTCGTCCTCGGCCGCGATGATTTGCGCCGCACGCTCGTGCGGATAGCCCACGAGATCGTCGAGAAGAATCCGCCGTCGTCCGGCGGCGACCACCGGATCGCGCTCGTCGGCATCCACCGTCGAGGCGCCGTGCTCGCTCGGCGGCTGCACGCCCTGATCGGCGAGCTGCTGGAGTCAGCCGTGCCGCTCGGGTTCGCCGACATCTCGTTCTACCGCGACGACCTCGCGATCCGGCCCAGTGCGCCGATCGTCCACGCGACTCAGCTCGAGTTTCCCGTCGACGGCCGGACGATCGTGATCGTCGACGATGTGCTCTACACCGGCCGTACGGTGCGGGCGGCAATCGAGGAGATATTCGACTACGGCCGCCCCGCGCGGGTGCAGCTGGCGGCGCTCATCGACCGCGGTCACCGGGAGCTGCCAATCCGCCCCGACTACGTGGGTAAGAACCTGCCGACCTCCCGGGAGGAGCGGGTCAACGTCCGAGTCGAGGAGGTCGACGGTCTCGACGAGGTGACGATCGGCCCTGACGCCGATGCCAGGATCAAAGCAGCATGAGCGACCACACCCCGCGCACCCCGGCCACGCCGCGAGCTGCCCCTACCAGCGCCGCCGCCAAGCCTCCAGGCACCAGCCCTCAGAATGATCCCGACATTTCCGCCACGCCCCGCAACAGCACCACCGCCGCCCCGCCGAGCTCCCCGAGCGAGGACCCTCGCACCGGGACGATCCCGGGGCACCTGATCTCGATCGACGACCTCGATCGCGCCGGCATCGAGCGGATGCTCGACCGCGCGGAGTCCTTCGCGGAGGTCGCGGGTCGGGAGATCAAGAAGGTGCCGGCGCTCCGCGGGCGCACGATCGTGAACCTGTTCTACGAGGCGAGCACGCGGACGAGCTCGTCGTTCGAGCTGGCCGCCAAGCGGCTCAGCGCAGACGTCGTCTCGGTCCGCTCGACCGGCTCGAGCGTGGATAAGGGCGAGTCGCTCAAGGACACGGTCCAGACGCTGTCGGCCTATGACCCGGCGGCGATCGTGATCCGCTCGCCGCACGTCGGGGCCGCACGGCTGGTGGCGGGTTGGACGGCGGCGGCCGTGATCAACGCGGGGGATGGCAAGCACGAGCATCCGACGCAGGCGCTGCTGGACGTGTTCACGCTGCGCCGCAAGCTGGGCCCGCTCGACGACGCCAACATCTGGATCGTGGGGGACGTGCTCCACTCCCGGGTGGCGCGTTCGAACATCCTGGCGTTCACCCGGATGGGAGCGCGGGTGACGGTCTGCGGGCCCCCGACGCTGATCCCACGCGAGATCGAGGCGCTCCACTGCCGAGCCACCGCCACGCTCGACCGCATGCACGAAGCGGACGTCGTCTACGTCCTGCGCATGCAGCGTGAGCGGATGCACGAGGCGTTCATCCCGTCGTTGCGCGAGTACGTCGCCCGCTATCAGATCAATACCGCGCGGCTGAGCGCGGGGCAGATCCTGATGCACCCGGGGCCGGTCAACCGCGGCGTCGAGCTCTCCGGCGAGGCGATCGACTCCCCACAGGCCCTGATCGGAGAGCAGGTCAAGGCCGGCGTCGCCGTACGTATGGCGGTCCTGTACGAACTCCTGGCGGGGGGAGCACCGCGCCTACAGGTGGCAGCGGTGGCGGCATGACCAGACCCAGCCCGAGGCAACCGCCGACCCGCCGATGAAACTCACTTCCAATTCGCCGACCCGCCGATGAAACCCACCCCCACTCCGCCCACCCGCCGATGAGCCCCGAACCCGGCCAGCTCCACCACCGCGCCGCGGAGCCCTGTGAGCTGCTGATCCGTGGGGCGCACGTGCTCGATCCCCGAACCGGGCTCGACGAGCCACGGGACATCCTGATCCGGGACGGGATGCTCGCCGAGCTGGGGGCGCCCTGGTCGCTGCCGGCGGGGCCGAACGGGCATGTCCTGGAGGCCGAGGGCTTGCACGCGTTCCCGGGCTTCGTGGACCCGCACGTGCACCTGCGCACGCCCGGACAGGAGTACAAGGAGGACATCGAGTCCGGGACGGCGGCCGCCGCCGTCGGCGGCTTCTGCGCCCTGATCGCGATGCCCAACACCGAGCCCGTCCTCGATAACGCAGCGATCCTGCGCTCGCTGATCGATACCGCCCGCAGGCAGGCCCGCGTGCCGATCGGGTTCCTCGCGGCGATCACACGTGGTCTGCAGGGAGCGGAGCTGACCGAGATGGCCGAACTGCGCGACTCCGGCGCGCTCGGTTTCACCGACGACGGCATGCCCGTGGTCTCGGCCGGGATGCTCCGCCGGGCGCTGCAGTACCAGCGGCTCGCGGGCGGGGTGCTGGCGCTGCACGAGGAGGACCCGGCGCTCTCGGGCGACGGGGTGATGCACGAGGGAGCGGTGTCGGCGCGACTCGGGCTCGCGGGGATCCCCTCGCTGTCGGAATCGACGTTCGTCGCGCGCGACGCCGCGCTCGCGCGGTATGAGGACGCCCGCGTGCACTTCCAGCATCTCTCCTGCCAGGAATCGGTGCAGGCGGTGGAGCAGGCCAAGCAGGCGGGCGCCCGCGTCAGCGCCGAAGCCTGCCCGCACCACCTGACGCTCACCGACGATGCCGTGCGCACGCTGGACAGCCGCTTCAAGATGAACCCTCCGCTGCGGACCGAGAGCGACCGCCGAGCACTCGTGGAGGCGCTGCGCACCGGCGTGATCGACTGCGTCGCGACCGACCACGCCCCCCATGCCCGGCACGAGAAGGAGGTTCCATTCGAGCAGGCGCCGATGGGCACGACCGGCCTGGAGACCGCGTTCGCCGCCCTCTACACCGAGCTCGTGCTGAAGGGTGAGCTCGAGTTGGGGACCCTGGTGGAGCGGATGAGCGCCGGCGCGGCGCTGTACGACCTCCCGACCCCGAGACTCGAAACCGGCCGAACCGCCAATCTATGCCTCGTCGATCTCGCCGCACAGCTTCAGGTCGGAGCCAACGGCTACGCGAGCCGGTCGGCGAACTGCTGCTTCGACGGGCGCACGCTCCACGGGCGCGTCGTACTCACGCTTGCCGCTGGCGGGGTCGCCTTCCGCGCGCCACTCCTGACCGCGCGCGGTCCGCGCACCGCTGCGCCGGGCCCCCTCAGCGCCGCGACCGCCAGATGACGCGCGCGCCCGCAGCCGCGCGCGCGCCCACCGCGTACGTTCTGCTCGAGGACGGGGCCCGGTTCGACGGGCTCGCGTGCGGTGCCGATCGGTTCGCGGTCGGCGAGATCGTGTTCACCACCTCGATGTCGGGCTACCAGGAGGCGATCACGGATCCGAGCTACGCCGGCCAGCTGCTCACCTTCACCTCTCCGCAGATCGGCAACTACGGCGTCAGTGCCGCGGCGATGGAGTCCGATCGGGTCCACGCGCGCGCAGCGATCATGCGGGCCGGGGTGGACCGCGAGGATGCACCGAGCGCGGAGGCGGGCTGGCTCGCGTGGCTGACCGACGGCGGGATCCCCGCGATCACGGACCTGGACACGCGCGCGCTCGTACGCCGGATCCGCGATCAGGGGGCGATGCGCGGCGGCGTGTTCCCCGCGCGTGTGACCGAGAGCCGCGCCCGTGAACTGATCGCGGCCGAGCCGCCGATGATCGGCATGGACCTGGCCCGCGAAGTCACGCCGGCGCAGCCGCGCGTGCTCGGGCCGATCGAGCGCCGCCACCAGACCGGGGAAGGCGACCCGCCCAGCGGGCCGCGCCGCGACCCGGCCGGCGAGGGGCCCCGCATCGCCCTGCTCGACACCGGCGTGAAGCACTCGATCATCCGTAACCTGCGCGAGCGGGGCGCCACGGTGGCCCTGTATCCGTGCACCGCCAGCGCCGCGCAGCTGCGCGAGCGCGATCCGGACGCGATCTTCCTCGCCAACGGCCCCGGTGATCCGGCCGCCCTTGACTACATCGTGGAGATGGTCCGCGCGCTGATCGGCGAGCTTCCGGTGTACGGGATCTGCCTCGGGCACCAGCTGCTGTGCCGCGCGATCGGCCTTGAGACTTACAAGCTCCCGTTCGGCCACCACGGCGCCAACCACCCGGTCAAGGACCTGAGCACCGGTCGGACCGAGATCACGAGCCAGAACCACGGCTTCGCGGTGTTGGGGCCCGATGGCGCACGAACGATCGACCAGGACGAACCGGTCCGCTGGGAGACCGAGTTCGGCGCCGCGGAGCTGACCCACATCAACCTCTACGATCGGACGGTCGAGGGACTGGTGCTTTGCGACGTGCCCGGCGCGACGGTGCAGTATCACCCCGAGGCCGGACCCGGTCCCAATGATGCCCTGCACCTGTTCGACCGGTTCATCCGGGAGATAGGGGATAGGGGGGCGGCAGCAGGATGACGCGGCGGCCGCCCGTTCAGGCGAGCCCGGACGGCGAGCGGGCGGCCAGCCGCGCCGCCCCGTTGGGTTCGCCCGGGCGCTCAGACGAGACCGCGAAGCCAACGGCGGCCGGAGGCCGCCCCTAAAAAGCCATGCCGCGCCGCGACGACCTCCACAAGATCCTCCTGATCGGTTCCGGTCCGATCGTGATCGGGCAGGCGGCCGAGTTCGACTACTCGGGGACGCAGGCGTGCCGGGTGCTGATGGAGGAGGGCTACGAGGTCGTGCTGGTCAACTCCAACCCGGCGACGATCATGACCGACCCCGGTCTCGCGACGGCGACGTACGTCGAGCCGCTGCTCCCCGGTCCAGTCGCGCAGGTGATCGCGCGCGAGCGGCCCGATGCGCTGCTGGCGACCGTGGGCGGACAGACAGCGCTGAACCTCTCCAAGGCCCTGCACGAGAACGGAACCCTGCAGCGCCACGGCGTCGAGCTGATCGGCGCGAGCTATGACGTGATCGACCGCGCCGAGGATCGCGAGCGGTTTCGCGCCACGGTCACCGGCGCCGGGCTGCGGGTACCCGGCAGCGCGGTCGCGCACAGCGTCGCGGACGCCGTGGCCGCGCTACCCGAGATCGGCCTGCCGTGCATCGTGCGCCCGGCGTTCACGCTCGGTGGTCGCGGAGGGGGCGTCGTGCGCCACGAGGGCGAGCTCGCGACAGTGGTGGGCGGCGGGCTTCAGGCCTCCCCGATCGGTCAGGTGTTGCTCGAGGAGTCGGTGCTCGGCTGGGGAGAGTTCGAGCTCGAGGTGATGCGCGACCAGGCTGACAACGTCGTGATCGTCTGCTCGATCGAGAACCTCGATCCGATGGGCGTGCACACCGGCGACAGCGTCTGTGTCGCCCCGCAGCAGACCCTGTCCGACAAGCAGTATCAGGCCCTGCGCGATCAGGCGATCGCGGTGGTCCGCGCCGTAGGCGTGGAGACCGGAGGCTCGAACGTCCAGTTCGCGGTCAACCGGCAGACGGACGAGATCGTGGTGATCGAGATGAACCCGCGGGTGTCACGCTCGAGCGCGCTGGCGAGCAAGGCGACCGGGTTTCCGATCGCGAAGATCGCCGCGCGGCTCGCGGTCGGCTACACGCTGCAGGAGATCCCCAATGACATCACGCAGGCGACCCCGGCCAGCTTCGAGCCGGCGATCGACTACTGCGTGGTCAAGTGGCCGCGGTTCGCGTTCGAGAAGTTCCCCGGCGCGGAGGCCGGTCTGACGACGCACATGAAGTCGGTGGGCGAGGCGATGGCGATCGGGCGCACGTTCAAGCAGGCGTTCGCCAAGGCGCTGCGCTCCCGGGAGCTCGACGCGGTGCCGCACTCACCCGCCGGGCAAGCGGAGCTGCTGGGGCTGGTGCAGGCGCCTGGGGCCAACCGGTTTGACCATCTGCTGGAGGCGCTGGCCCGCGGGATCGGCACCGAGGAGATCCACCGGCTTACGAGCATCGATCCTTGGTTCTTGCACGAGCTCGCGGAGTTGGTCGCCGACCCGGAGGCGCCGTTCGGCGGGGCCCGCACGTATAAGTCGGTGGACACGTGCGCGGCTGAGTTCTCGGCCCGAACGCCGTACTACTACTCCGCCTGGGAGCGCCCGGGACGGTCGGGCGCCAAGCACGAGGTGGCGCGCGGCCCGCGGCCCAGCGTGATGATCCTCGGCTCGGGACCGAACCGAATCGGGCAGGGCATCGAGTTCGATTACTGCTGCGTGCACGCCGCCGCTGCCGTGCGCGAGCAGGGCCGGGATGCGGTGATCGTCAACTGCAACCCCGAGACCGTCTCGACCGACTACGACATCTCCGACCGCCTGTACTTCGAGCCGCTGACGCTCGAGGACGTGCTCGGGGTCTGTGCGGTGGAGCAACCCGAAGGCGTGGTGGTACAGTTCGGCGGCCAGACGCCGCTGAAGCTCGCGGCGGGACTGCACCACGCGGGGGTCAAGATCCTCGGCACCCCGATCGACGCGATCGACCTCGCCGAGGATCGCTCGCGCTTCGGGGCCCTGCTGCAGCGCCTCGGCTACCGGGCGCCCCCGTTCGCGACCGCGAAGTCTGCCCCGGAGGCGCTCGATCGCGCCGCCGATGTCGGCTTCCCGCTGCTCGTGCGCCCGAGCTACGTGCTCGGGGGACGCTCGATGGAGATCGTCTACAGCCTCGACGGCCTGCGTGACTACCTGCAGCGCGTCGGCGCGCCCCCGGGCCGCTCGATCTACCTCGACCGCTTCCTGGAGGATTCGATCGAGATCGACGTCGACGCGATCTGCGACGGGACCGAGGTCTGGATCGCCGGGATCATGCAGCACGTCGAGGAGGCCGGGATCCACTCCGGGGACTCGGCCTGCGTGCTCCCGCCGCACGCCCTCGGGGAGCCGATGCTTGCGCAGATCCGGGAGCAGACGGTGGGGATCGCGCGCGCGCTCGGGGTCGTCGGGCTGCTGAACGTCCAGTTCGCGATCCACGGCATCGACGGCCTGCACGTGATCGAGGCCAACCCGCGGGCATCTCGGACCGTGCCGTTCGTCTCCAAAGCGATCGGGTTGCCGGTCGCCAGGCTGGCCTGCCGGGTGCTCCTCGGCGAGCCGCTCACCGCCCTGAACCTCCCGGTGCAGACGACGCGCGGGCACGTCTGCGTCAAGGAGGCCGTGCTTCCGTTCGATCGCTTCGCCGGCGCGGACTCGCTGCTCGGGCCCGAGATGCGCTCCACCGGCGAGGTGATGGGGATTGCCCGTGACTTTCCCACCGCGTTCGCCAAGGCGCAGGCGGCCGCCGGCTCGAGCCTTCCGCATACCGGGACGGTGTTCATCACCGTCGCCGATCGCGACAAGCCGGCGGCGACGGGGATCGCCAGCTCGCTGCACGCGCTCGGCTTTCAGATCATCGCGACGGCGGGCACCGCGCAGGCGATCCGCCGGATGGGGATCGAGGCCGAGACGATCAACAAGCTCGGCGAGGGCTCCTCGCACGTCGTGGATTGGATCGAGCGCGGGAGCGTCGATCTCGTGATCAACACGCCCGTCGGTACGGGCGCGCGCGCCGACGGCTACGAGATCCGCTCGGCGGCGGTGGCGCGCGGGATCCCGTGTATCACGACGATGGCCGGCGGGGTCGCTGCGGCCGGCGCGATCGCCTCCGCCAGACGAGGCGAACCCGAAGTGCTCTCGCTGCAGCAGCTCCACGCTCAGGGAGCGTCAAACGCGTTGAAGGTCGATCCCCAACCTCAATAAATCTCCTGCAAATCCACCTCATTCTTGGAACCAGCCTCGATCATGCTCGACCTCAGCTTGAGGTCGAGTCGAATTGCTGCGTTGGGCTAGGATCGGCCCGCCCCACGATGTATAGTCGCCGCCCATGCCGCCGGCCAGCGAATCGCTCTCCAAGCCCATCGCCGCGCCGGAACGCTCGCTCTCCCAACGGATGGAGGCGCTCCAGCGCGCCAACGACATCCGCAGCCGCCGGGCGCAGCTCAAGCGTGACCTGAAAGCCGGTCGGCAGCCCATCCACGAGCTGCTGCTGGCCCCCCCAACGTACCTCGAGACGGCGAAGGTGTTCGATCTGCTGCTCGCGGTGCCCAAGTACGGCCGCGTGAAGGTAAATCGGATCCTCACCCAGTGCAGGATCTCGCCGAGCAAGACGATCGGCGGGCTCTCCGAGCGTCAGCGAGCCGAGCTCGTGACGCTGATGCGCCGCTAGCGGCGGCGCCCGCCGGCGATCGCGTGGCCCTCGTGTTCGTGATCACCGGGCCTTCCGGCGTGGGCAAGGGCACGCTGATCCGGGGGCTGCTGGAACACGTGCCGGAGCTCGAGCTGTCGGTGTCGGCGACTACCCGAGCGTCGCGCCCGGGTGAGCGAGACGGAGTCGAGTACCACTTCATGAGCGCCGGGGACTTCGACCGCCACGTCGCCGCCGGAGACTTCGTCGAGCATGCCGCCTACTCTGGCCACCGCTACGGGACGCTTCATCGGGAGCTCGCGCGCCGGCTCGACGCGGGAGTTCCGGTGGTGCTCGAGATCGAAGTCCAGGGCGCCCGCCAGGTGCGCGCCGCGCTTCCCGACGCGGTGGCGGTGTTCATCGCGCCGCCCTCCCGGGAGGCGCTGCGCGCCCGCCTGGTGGGAAGGGGAACCGACGTGCCCGAGCAGATTGGCGAGCGGATGGCGAGCGCCGAGCGCGAGCTCGCGGCCCAGCCCGAGTTCGGGCACGTGGTCCTCAACGATCGGCTCGAGGATGCGACCGATGAGCTCGCGCGGATCGTCCGCGGTGCGCTGGCCGCGCAGCGCGACCGCTAGTCTTCTCTAACCCGACCAAGGATGCCGTCTTGATCTCACCCCGCATCGACAAGCTGCTCGAGAACGTCGACTCCGACTACGCGAGCGTCGTCGTCGCCGCCAAGCGCGCTCGACAGATCAACTCCTATTACCACAACCTAGGCGAGGGGACATTCGACGAGTTCCCCCCGCCGATGGTTGACACGCGCTCGAAGAACTACCTGACGATCGCCCTCGAGGAGGTCGCGCAGGGCAAGATCAAGTACCACTACCGGTAGGTCGGCGAAAGCCACCGTAGTCACTTGCCACGGTTGCTCCTCGGCGTAAGTGGCGGGATCGCGGCCTACAAGGCGCTCGAGATGGTGCGCCTGGTGGTCCGCGCCCGGTACGCCGTGCGGTTGATCCAGACCCCGACGAGCGAGCGCTTCGTCGGGCGGGCGTCATTTGAGGCGCTAACCGGAGCACCGGTCCTGATCAGCGAGTTCGAGCCCGACCCCGCCCGCGGGTCCTACCCGGGCGAGACCGTGCCTCCGTGGGCGCCGATCAGCCACCTGGCGCTGGTGGCGCGCGCGGACCTCTACCTGATCGCGCCGGCGAGCGCCAACACGATCGCCAAACTGGCGCACGGCCAGGCCGACAACCTGCTCACGACGGCGTCGCTCGCGGCCGCGTGTCCCGTCGCCGTCGCCCCGGCGATGAACGACCGCATGTACCGCCACGCCGCGACGCAGGCGAACTTGGCGCTGCTGTCCGCCCGCGGAGTCACGATCGTCGAACCGCAGGAAGGTGAGCTCGCCTCGCGCGGCGAGCATGGACTCGGCCGGCTCGCCGAGCCCGCCACGCTGCTCGCGGTGTGCGAAGCGCTGCTGGCGGCGCCGCCGGGCGAGCGCCGCGACGGGATGCTCGCCGAGCGCACCGGCGCGCTGGCGCGCGAGCCCAGCCCGTGGACCGGACTGCGGGTGCTGGTCAGCGCCGGTGGGACGCGAGAGCCGATCGACAGCGTACGCTTCGTGGGCAACCACTCCTCGGGTCGGATGGGGGTCGCGCTCGCGGCCCAGGCGCTGGGCCGCGGCGCCGACGTGACGCTCGTTGCCGCCAACGTCACGGTTTCGCCCCCGCCCGGTGTGCGCGTGATCGAGGTTCGAACCGCGGCGGAGCTGGCGCAGGCCTGCGAGCGCGAGTTCCCCGCGTGCGACGTGCTGCTGATGGCGGCCGCGGTGGCGGACTTCCGCCCCCGCCGGGCGGCTGACGGGAAGCTGGGCAAGGACGCCGGGACGCCGACGATCGAGCTCGAGCCGACGCCGGACGTACTGAGGGGACTCGCCGGCCGCCGCCGCCCCGGCCAGCTGCTGGTCGGGTTTGCCGCCGAGCACGGGGTTGGCGCCGTCGAGCGCGGGCGCGCGAAACTCGAGCGCAAGCGCTTGGACGCGGTGGTGGTAAACGACATCTCGCGTCCTGGGATCGGATTTGACGCGCCTGAGAATGAGGTCACGATTCTGACCCTCAACGGCAGCGAGCGTCTCGTCGCGCAGGCGAGCAAGGGCGAGATCGCCGACGCCGTGCTCGACGAGGTCGAGCAGCTGCGCTCGCGGATGGCGAGGACCGGTGTTGGAGCCCGAGACGACGCCCGCAGCGGCGCAACCGTCTGAACGCTGCGCGGCCGTCGCGGCACGGCTGGGCGCGAATATTGCGCGCGCGGTGCAGATCCGCCCGGAGACTCTGGGCTACCTGCTGATCGCCGTGATCGCCGAGGGGCACGTCCTGATCGAGGACTATCCCGGGGTCGGCAAGACCGCGCTCGCGCGGGCGCTCGCGCGCTCGATCGACTGCCAGTTCGCGCGCGTGCAGTGCACGTCTGACCTACTGCCCGCCGATGTCGTGGGAACCAACGTCTATGACCAGCGCGAGCAGCGCTTCGAGTTCCGGCCCGGGCCCGTGTTCGCGAACGTCGTGCTCGTAGACGAGATCAACCGCGCGTCGCCCAAGACCCAGTCGGGTTTGCTTGAGTGCATGCAGGAGCGCCGCGTCACCGTCGACGTGCACACCCACGATCTCGCGCGACCGTTCGTCGTGCTCGCGACCCAGAACACGATCGAGTACGAGGGCACTTACCCGCTCCCCGAGGCCCAGGTCGATCGGTTCATGATCCGAATCTCGCTGGGATACCCCTCGGCGGCGGCCGAGGCGGCGATGCTCGCCGACCACGAGGCCGCCGACAAGGTGGAGTCGCTCGTGCCCGTCGCCACCGCCGCCGAGGTCCTGGCCGCGCAGGATGCCGCCACCCGCGTGCTCGCGGCCGAGGCGCTGCGTGACTACGTGGTGGCGCTCCTGTGGCGTACACGCCAGGACCCACGCGTGGATCTCGGCGCGAGCCCCCGAGCCGGGTTGATGCTGCTCCGCGCCGCCAAGGCACGGGCGATGATCCAGGGCCGCGCCCACGCCCTTCCGGACGACGTGCAGGCGCTCGCGGAGCCGGTACTGGCGCATCGGCTCGTGCTCGCACCGGAGTCGCCCCGCGGCGCCGCGCGGGAGGTGCTCGCCGACGCGATCTCCTCGGTCCGCGCGCTGTGATCGGGCGGGCGTCCGCACTCACGCTGTCCGGCGTCGTATTGACCTTCGTGGCCTTCACTTTCGACGCCGCACCGCTGTTCGTCGTCGGGATCGCCTTCTCGGCGCTTGGGCTGGGCGCGGCGGGATGCGTGTGGTGCAGTGCTCGCGGGGTGAGTGTCCACCGACGATGCAGCGCCGGGCAGGTCGTCGAGCACGAGCCGCTGGAGGCGACGATCGAGGTGCGGCGCGGTCGGCTGCGGCTGGCCCGATCCGAGCTCCGTGATCCGCTCGCAGGGGCTTCGCTGCCGCTGGGGCGGACCGGGCGGGTGGTAACGCTCACCGTCAGCGCCCGCTTTGACCGTCGCGGTCGCCGGCGCCTTGAGCCCCCGGCGCTGGTGTTGGGCGACGCGCTCGGACTGGCGCGGCTCGTGTGCCCGGGTACCGGGGAGCCACAGGAGCTGATCGTGCTCGCGCGCACCGAACGCGTGCGCTGGAGCCAAGCCGGGGGGTCTGCGAGCGCCGCCCAGTTCAGCGCGGCGGGGCGGACGCAGACGCTGGCGGCCCCCGAGGTCGACGGGCTTCGTCGCTACCGGCCGGGCACGCCCGCCTCGCGGATCCACTGGCCGGCGCTCGCCCGGGGCGCGGGCCTGCTCGAGCGTCAGCTGGCCCCCGATTGCGAGCCCCGTCCGCTGATCGTCCTCGATGCGCGCGGCCCGCGGTTGGAGCTGATCGACGCTGCGGTGCGCGCGGCCGCTTCGCTGGCGCTCGAGCTCGCGCGGGGGGGCGGTTGCGCGCTGCTGCTCCCAGGAGAACGGCGGGCAACTGCGATCGGTCGTGACCTGGCGGGCTGGGACGCCGCCCAGATCCGCCTGGCCTTGGTCCAGGGTGGCCCGACGGCACCGGCTCCGACCCTCCGCGAGGCCCCGGCCGGACCGGTCTTCTACGTCGCCGCGCGAGCGCTCGGACGCCGGCCGGCGGCGTTGCGCGGCGGCCGCGCCCGCAGCGCTTGCCTCCTGGTGGTTCCGCACGCGCTGGCCGACCAGCTGTCCGGCACGCCACGCTTCACGGTCTCGGGATGCAGCGGATTCACGCTGGCGCCCCGCTCGGCGGGTATCGACTCGGGGCACCGCGCGGCGTGAGTGCGGGCGGAATCACCGCGGGCGCGGGCTCGGGACAGATGAACGCCGACGTGAGTGCGCGCTCGGGACGGCGGAATGCCGGTGCGAGGGCGGGCGAAAGAGGAGCCCTCGTCCGATTGGGCGCCTTTGCCGCCCTCGGCCTGTACGGGGTTCTGCGCTGGGCGACCCTGCTGAGCCACCCGCCGATCTGGCGGCTGATCGGCCTGCTCGGGCTGGCGCTCGTGCTCGCCGGGGCGGTGGCGGTGCTCGCCGCCCGTCATCGGGCCGCCGCGCTGCTGTGCTGCGCGGGCGCGGTGCTGGCGGTGTTCCCGTTGGCGGGCGTTCCCCTGGCGTGGGTGCTCCACGCCCGGATCGCGGTGACTGCGAACGAAGTCGGTTACGGGCTCTCGGCACTGCCCGGAGTGCTCGTTCCCTACCTGGGGGAAGTCGAGGCCATCAGGATCGTGATCGTGCTCGGGGCCGGGGTGCTGCTGCTCGATGCGGCGATGCTGTCCGGGTTCGCCCCCAAGGGCCGCGGAGATGGGCTACGCGCCGTCGCCGCGCTGCCGCTCGTGGCGCTCGCCGTGGTGCCCTGCACGCTCGCCCGACCGGAGCTCCCCTACCTCCAGGGCGCCGTCCTGTTCGGACTGCTGATCGCGTTCGTGTGGGGACAGCGGATCGCCCGGGACGGTCTTCCCGCTGCGCTCGCGCTGGCGGGCTTGGCCGCCGTCGTGGCGCTGGTCGCGGCACGGGCGCTCGACCCCCACCGGCCCTGGCTGGATTACCGAACGCTCGCCGGCACCGGCTCAAGCACGGCGGTGGACACGTTCGACTGGTCACAGCGCTACGGACCCTTGCGCTGGCCGCGCAGCGGTCGGGAGGTGCTCGAAGTGCGGGCGCGACGGCCTGAGTACTGGAAGACCGAGGATCTCGACGTGTTCGACGGCCGGGGATGGATCGCCGGCGGCTCCGAGCCGACGGTCCCGCTTCAGCGCGCCGACCCCGGCGCGCGGGCACGCTGGACCCAGACGCTGCGGGTGACGATCCGTGCGATGCGCAGCACCGATGTGATCGCCGCTGGCCTTGCCTCGCGGCCCGCGGGGGTATCCGGTCCGGTTGGTCCGGGCTCGAGCCCGGGGACGTGGCGGACCGGCGCGCCGTTGGCGCCCGGGAACACCTACCTGGTCAGGACATACGCCTCGCACCCGACGCCCGTGCAGCTCGAGGCGCTCGCCCCGAGCCAGCTCGCCGCCGCGGCCCGGGAGCAGCCCGAGCAGCTGCAGTTCTACCGCTCGATTCCGGTCGGCCGCGCGCACTACGCACGAGCGTTGATGCTCGCCCACCGGCTCGCCGGCAGCGCGTCCACGCCCTACGCGTACGTGGTCAGCGTCGAGCACTACCTCGCGCACGGGTTCAGCTACGACGAACAGCCGCCGCCGAGTCGATATCCGCTCGAGAGCTTCCTGTTCAAGCATAGGCGCGGCTACTGCCAGCAGTTCGCCGGCGCGATGGCGCTGCTGCTGCGAATGGGTGGAGTCCCCGCGCGTGTCGCGGTCGGCTTCACAACCGGCAGCTACGACCAAGCCGGCCAGCGATGGCTGGTCAGTGACATCGATGCGCACGCCTGGGTCGAGGCGTGGTTCCCGCGCTACGGCTGGGTGCGCTTTGACCCCACGCCGGCGGGCGCGCCCGCCCGCGGTGGGCTGACCGGGCCAGCACTCGACTCGGTCGGTGCTCAACCGGGCGTCCCCCGTGCACGGCCTGCGCGCCGCCCGGAGGCGACCAGCACCGCCCGCCTCGCGCCCGCGCGCGCGCACAAAGCCTCGGCTCCCGCGCCGGCGCTGTTGGTGGCGGCGCTCGGGGTGGGCGCGCTGCTCGCGGTGCTTGCCTTCGCGCGGACGCGGCGCCGAGGGCCGGGGGGCGTTGAGCCGCTCCTCACCGAGCTCGAGCGGGCCCTGCCTCGCGGCGGAGAGGCGATCGAACCCGGTGTCACGCTGGCGGCGCTGGAGCATCGCCTGCGCGCTTCGCCGCAGGCCGCGGCCTACGTCCGGACGATCCGTTTGGCTCGATTCGGGGCCGGCGGCGAGCTGCCGAGCTTCGCCCAACGACGCGCCCTGCGCCGGCGGCTGCGTTTGGGGCGGGGCCCGATTGGAGCACTGCGGGTGTGGTGGGCGCTGCCACCTCGCATCCCTCGCCGCGCTCACGTGGGCCTTCGGCCGCTCGCCCGGAAGAGCTTGCGGGCGCTCCTAAAATGACGCTCATGGACGACGTCTATGAGCTGTTTTGCCGCGGGACGGTGCTGCTCGAGGCCGGACACAACCATCAGGCGACGATTCCGCTCTCGCGCGCGCGTGACCTGGAACCTGACAAGACCTCGATCCGCGAGGCGCTCGGTCGGGCACTGTTTCACTCGCAGCGCTACGAGCAGGCCGCGGCTGAGTTCCAGGCGGTCATCGACCGCGCGCCGACGAACGATTTCGCGCTCTTCTGCCTCGGGCGATCGCTACAGCTGCTCGGTCGTCACGAAGAGGCGCGCAAGCCGCTGGCCCTCGCCGCCTGCCTGCAGCCGGGGCGCCGCGACTACCGCGTGTACCGTGATCGCGCCCGCGCCGCGGCGACCCGCTCGTAGCGTGATCGCGCTCGCGCCGCGGCGACCCGCTCGTAGCCGACGGCGGTCGCGGAGGGACAGGCCTGGTGCTACCCTGGCGGGACAGCTTCGCGCCGGGCGCTCCCGGTGATGTACCGGAAGTGGGCGCTTGCCCGCTTTTTTTATGAGCCATGAGCTATGACGGAGGAGATCGTGAGTGCACTCCAGGCCGAGATCGAAAGCCGCGTTGCGGCTAGCGAGCCAAGCGTCGAGGTGCTGTTCGCCGAGCTCGTATCGGGTTCCATTCTGCGGGTGTTCATCGATCACCCCGACGGCGTCACGCTCGCGCTGTGTGAACGCGTGTCGGCCAGCTTGACCGACCACCGCGAACGGTATTCGCTCGAGGTCTCCTCGCCCGGACAGGAGCGCCCGCTGAGCAAGCCCCAGCACTACACGCGCTTTCTCGGTTCTCGCGCGCGGTTTCGGCTCCGGGATGCGCGCGACGGTCACAAGAGTGTGACCGGAGAGCTCGTCGGCGCGTCTGACCGCGAGGTGACGATCGCCGCGCCCGATGGCGTTGTCACGATTCCGTATGAGCAGATCGTTCGCTCCAACCTCATCCCAACCGTAGGAGAGTGAGCCTATGTCCAAGGAGATCGTGGACGCCGTCAGGGGACTCGCCGCCGAGAAGAACATCTCGCACGAGAAGCTGATGGAGGCGCTCGAGGACGCGCTGCTCTCCGCCTACAAGAAGACGCCCGGCTCGGCACCGTACGCCAAGGTCGAGATGGACCGCGAGAGCGGCGACTTCATCGTCTGGGAGCTCAAGATCCCGCCGGAGCTCGAGGAGCAGCTGCTGGTCGAGGCGAGCACCGATCAGCAGTCCGAGGTGGACCCTGAGACGGGGGAGATGCGCGAGCCGCCGGAGCCGGAGATCGACCTCGAGAAGCTCAAGGAGTACGAGGATCAGATCGAGACCGAGGACGTCACGCCGCACGACTTCGGCCGGATCGCGGCGCAGACTGCCAAGCAGGTGATCCTGCAGCGGATCCGTGAGGCCGAGCGCGACATGATGTTCGAGGAGTATCGCGACCGCGTCGGCGAGCTGATCACCGGGATCGTGCAGCAGTCCGACTCGCGCTACACGCTCGTCCAGCTCCGCGAGCGGGTCGAAGCCCTGCTGCCCAAGTCAGAGCAGGTCGATGGTGAGCGCTACGACCATTCGCAGCGGATCAAGGCCGTGATCAAAGATGTCTCGAACTCGACCAATGGGCCGAGCATCATCGTCTCGCGACGCGATCCCGAGCTGATCAAGTCGCTGTTCGAGCTCGAGGTGCCCGAGATCGCCGACGGCCTGGTCGAGATCACCGACGTCGCGCGTGAGCCGGGCTACCGGTCGAAGATCGCTGTCGTCTCCCACGTCGACGGAGTCGACCCGGTTGGGGCGTGCGTCGGCCCGCGCGGCTCCCGGGTACGGATGGTCGTCTCCGAGCTGCGCGGCGAGAAGATCGACATCATTCCCTACAACGACGAGCCGGCGAGGTTCGTCGCCAAGGCGCTGTCGCCCGCCAGAGTGAGGGAAGTGCTTGTGGACGATGCCGGCAAGCAGGCGACGGTGATCGTCCCCGACGACCAGCTCTCGCTGGCGATCGGCCGCGAAGGTCAGAACGCGCGGCTGGCTGCTCGGCTCACCGGGTGGCGGATCGACATCCGCTCGGAGACCGAGTTCTCCGCCGAGGAGGCAGAGCACGGCTACGAGCAGGAGGAGACTCAGGGCCGCTGTGCAGCGATCCTGTCCAACGGACGCCGCTGCCCGAACGCCGCGCTCTCCGGTTCCCGTTATTGCGGCATCGATGCGCACCAGGCGCTCGCCGGCAAGGACACCGACGTGATCGAGGCCTCCGCCGAGGGCGACGGTGACCCGACCGGCGAGGGGGGCGCCGGAGTCACGGCGCGGACGGCGCAGACCGCTGGCACGCAGACCGCCGAGGCGTCGTAGGCGACGTACACTGGAAGTCTCATGAACAAGCGTGTGCAACAGATCGCCCAGGAGCGTGGGCTCCCGACCCGCGACGTGCTCAGACGGCTGAGAGCGGCGGGTCTCAACGTCAACGCATCGTCATCGACGGTGGACGAAGGCGCGGCGATCGCCGCGCTGGAGAACGGATCCGTCACCGGATCGAATGGTGCGCCCGCCGCTCCGGGCGCTCCGGCGCCCGCCCCTGGCCGTGCTGGCGTTCCGACGGGCCCCCCGGGCGCTGCGGCAGGGGCCTCTGGCCGTGCTGGCATTCCGACGGCCCCCCGGGGCGCTGCGGCGGGGGGTTCTGGCACTGCAGCGGGGAGTCCTGGCGGTTCGAGCTCCGCGGTGCCGAGCACCGCCCCGGCCGACGGCACGCCCGACCCCACCTCCGATGGCGCCAAGTCCGAGCACAAGCGGCCCACGCGCGATTCGCTTCAGGGTGAGCGAGCACCGGGCACTCCGGGGGGCCGTCGGCGAGTCGTGATCGATTCCCAAGCTTCTCGGCGGGCACCCGGCCAGGGCGGCCCGGGGGGCTCCAATCAGCCGCCGCGGCGTCAGCGTCGCGGTCGCCGCCGGCGGGGGGTCTACGACGAGGAGGCGGAGTCGCGTCCCTCACGGACCGCCGTGACCGAGCCCGACACCACGCGGATCAACTCGGGCTCGACCGTTAAGGACGTGGCCGAGTACCTCGCCGTGCCGGTCCCCGAAGTGATGAAGCAGCTGATGGCGCTGGGGGAGATGAAGACACTCACCCAGACGCTGTCGGACGAGTCAATCCAGGTCCTGGCCAGCGAGCTCGGCAAGCAGGTCGAGATCGTCCACTCCGAAGAGGAGACGATCGCCGAGCCGGTGTTCGACGACGCCGAGGACGAGCTCGTGGCGCGCGCGCCCGTGGTGACGATCATGGGGCACGTCGATCATGGCAAGACCTCGTTGCTTGACGCGATCCGCGAGACCGAGGTTGCGGCCGGCGAGGCGGGCGGCATCACCCAGCACATCGGCGCCTACCAGGTCCATCACAACGAGCACACGATTACCTTCCTCGACACGCCCGGGCATGAGGCATTCACGGCGATGCGCGCCCGCGGTGCGAAGGTGACCGACATCGCGGTGATCGTCGTGGCGGCCGACGACGGGGTGAAGCCCCAGACGCAGGAGGCGATCGACCACGCCCGGGAGGCGGCCGTCCCGATGCTGGTGGCGATCAACAAGATCGACAAGGAGGGCGCGCAGCCCGATCGAGTCCGCACCGAAATGACCCAGCTCGGCCTGCAGCCCGTCGAGTGGGGTGGCGAGATCGAGTTCGTGAACGTGTCCGCAAAGACCCGGGAGGGCCTCGACGACCTGCTCGAGACGATCATCGTGATGGCCGAAGTCGAGGAGCTGCGGGCGAATCCGAACGTCGCGGCCTCCGGGACCGTGATCGAGTCAAAGCTCGACCCCGGTCGCGGACCGGTGGTGAGCATTCTCATCGGGCGTGGCACGCTCGAGGTCGGCGATGCGCTCGTGGCCGGGGCCAGCTGGGGGCGGGTGCGGGCGATGCACGACTTCATCGGTAAACGCGTCAACCAGGCGCTGCCGGGTGAGCCCGTCGAGGTGCTCGGTTTCGACGGCGTCCCCGAAGCGGGAGAGCGTGTGCGCGTGGTCGAGCACGAGCGGCGCGCGCGTCAGCTGGCGGGAGAGCGGGCCACCCGCCTCAAGACTGAGTCGCTCGCGCGGCGCAGTGGCAAGCGGATCTCGCTGGAGGACATCTTCAAGGCGGGACTGCAGGAGCTCAATCTTGTGCTGAAATCCGACGTGGCGGGATCGCTCGAGGCGATCGAGGACGAGATCGCCAAGCTGCCCCAGGACGAGGTGTCGGTGGATGTGGTCCGCCGCGCGGTGGGCGCGGTCACCGAGTCAGATGTAATGCTCGCGGCCGCCTCGCACGCTGTAATCCTCGCCTTCAACGTGCGCCCGGTCGGGGACGCGCGGGCACTCGCCGAGCGCGAGGGCGTCGAGATCCGTCACTATTCGGTGATCTACCGCGCGATCGACGAGCTTCGCAGTGCAATGCGGGGCATGCTCGTTCCCGAAGAGGTCGAGGAGACGCTCGGCTCCGCCGAGGTGCGTCAGATCTTCCGCGCCTCCCGCGTCGGCACGATCGCCGGATCCCACGTCGCCGAGGGCAAGATCACGCGCGGCGCGAAGGTGCGCCTCGTCCGCGACGGAACCGTCGTCTACAGCACTGAGATTGCGAGCCTGCGCCGCTTCAACGACGACGTGCGAGAGGTGGCGGCGGGGTACGACTGCGGAATCGTGCTCCGCGATTTCGCCGACCTCAAGGAGGGCGATGTGATCGAGAGCTACACCACCCGTCAGGTCGAGCGCGAGCTCGCCTGAGCCGAAGTCGTGTCCGCGGGCGGCTTCATCGCCGTGCTCGTGATTCACCTGCATTTCCCCGAAGCCGGGAGTCTGAAGAGCAAGCGTCGGGAGCTGTCATCGGTCAAAGCTCAGCTTCACACTCGCCTCGGCGCGGCGGTGGCCGAGACCGAGCACCAGGACCTGTGGCAGCGTGCCACGCTGACCGCCGCGCTGACCGGTGGCTCCCCGGCGACGCTGTCCGCCGCCGCCGACAACGTCGAGCGCTGGTTGCACGCGCGATTCCCCGACGGTGTCCGCGTCGAGCGCCTGCTCGCTTCTGTGGAGGATCTGCGCGGATGATCTTCGGTGGAGGGTGCGCGCGGATGGTCTTCGGTGGAGGGTGCGCGCGGATGACCGGATCCCGCGCAGGACAGTAGGATGGCCTCCGGACGTATGCGGCGCGTCGACGAGGCGCTGCGCGCTGTCCTCAGCGACGCGATCGCCAAGGATCTACAGGATCCACGCGTGGGATTCGTAACCGTGACCGGAGTCAAGACGAGCCCAGACCTACGACATGCCAGCGTCTACGTGAGCGTCTTGGGAGACGAGCAGACGCGCTCGGACAGCCTCGCGGGCCTCCAATCGGGGCACGGCTTTCTGCAGAGCCGGCTCGCCGCCCAGCTGACGCTCAAGCACACACCAATGCTCACATTCGAGTATGACGGGTCAGTCGATCGGGGAATGCGACTCACCGAGGTGATCGAACGGGGTCACGAGCGGAATTTGCGACGCGATGACGACGAGCCGGACCTGGGTGTCGAGCGGATGCGACGCGATGGCTGAGAATGGCAGCCGTTCCGGTCGCGAACAGGTACTGAGCGCGCTGCGCCGCGCGTCAAAGCTCGTCGTGATAACTCACGAGAACGCCGATGGCGATGCACTCGGTTCGCTGATCGCGATGCAGAGCATCCTCACCGCGCTGGGCAAGAACTGCGCCATGTTCATGGCCCCGAGCGAATTTCCACTGCCGCATGAGTACCGCTCGCTTCCACTGGCGGGCCTCGTCAGCGAGCCGCCGGCAGACGTCCGGGAGCGGACGATCGTGTTTCTCGACTGCGGCAACCTCGCGCGCAACCCGGCGGAGGCATTCCAGCGGCCAGGGGGCCAGATCCTCAACATCGATCACCACCACGACAACACGCATTTCGGGACCGTCAACCTGGTCGCGCCGTATGCGTCGTGCACCGCTGAGATCGTCTGGGACCTGATGCACGGTCTAGCGGTCACTCCCACGCCAACCATCGCGCAAGCGCTCTACGTCGGGCTGATCACCGACACCGGAAGGTTCATGTACGAGAACACCGGCCCTCGGGCCCACGTGATGGCGGCCGAGCTGATCGAGGCTGGAGTCGATGTCCACGAGACCTACCGGCGGGTCTACGAAGGCGTGCCGTACGGGAAGCTCGCATTGCTCGCCCGCGCCCTGACCAAAGTCCAGCGCTACGACGACGGAACGCTGGCGCTCACTGCCCTGAGCGCGCGTGACTTCAGCGAGTCCGGTGCCGAGGAAAGTCACTCCGAGGGGGTGATCGATCATCTCCGTGCCGTACAGGGAACGGCGGTCGCCGCACTGGTCCGTGAGCGGATCGGGGAGGACGTTCTCGCCGGCGAGCCCCCGCGCAAGGTGTCGCTGCGCGCGAGCGACGAGCGCGTCGACGTCTCGCGGATCGCCCGGACGCAGGGAGGAGGCGGTCATCGCCAGGCGGCCGGGTTCACCACCTCACTGCCGGCCGACGCGCTGATCGCGTTTCTGCGCGCAGAGGTGGCGCAGCAGATCTTCTCCAGCGCTTGATCGCCGAGGCCAGCGTCCCGTCCGACAAGGCCGTGGGAGTCGTGGTATACGACAAGCCCGCGGGCGTCACCTCCCATGACGTAGTCGCGCGAGTCAGGCGTGGCCAAGCCCGTGGAGTCAAGGTCGGCCACGCCGGAACGCTCGATCCGTTCGCAAGCGGCCTGCTGCTCGTGCTGCTCGGGCGCGCCACCCGCGTGCAGCGGTTCTTGATGGCCCTGGGAAAGACCTACGAGGTCACCGCGCGCTTCGGCGCGGTCTCGAGCACCGGTGACCCGGAAGGAGAGATCGTCCCGACCGGCGTCGTGCCCGACGGCGAGCTCAGACTGCCCACCGGCCGCCTGCGCCAGCGCCCGCCGGCGTTTTCGGCGGTCAAGATCGACGGGCGCCGCGCATACGCACTCGCACGCGCGGGAGTTGACGTCCAAGTGCCCGAGCGCGAGGTCGACGTGTACCGGTTCGAGGAGATCTGGCGAGCGGACGACCGGCGTGGATTCGTGATCGAGTGCGGATCCGGGACGTACGTGAGGAGCCTGATCGCCGACCTCGGCGACGCCTACTGCGAGACGCTCCGTCGAACCCGGATCGGCCAGTTCGACGTCATCGACGCCGACCCCGAACGCGTGATCACGTTAAACGACGCACTGGCCTTCCTGCCCGAGCTGCGCCTTGATCCCGAGCAGGCGCGCCGCGCCGGGCACGGGGCCGCCGTCCCCGGCGACGTAGGGAGGACGATTCCCCGCCACGCCGCGGCCGCAGTCCCCGGCGACGCGGCGGCCGCAGTCCCTGGCGACGCGGAGGGCGCCGTTCCCGGCCGTCCGTCAAGTGGCGACGGGTCGGGGGCTGTCCGCCTGAGCGACGAGCACGGGCTGATCGCGATCGGCGAGCCGGTCAAGGGCGAGCTGAGGCCGACGGTGGGGCTGCGGTGAGAACCGGCGGGCTGCGGTGAGGGCCGGTGGGGCTGCGCTGAGACCCGGCGGGGCTTCGGTCGGTGCGAGGGGGCGGATTTTCCGGATGCAAGCGAACGCGGCGGAACGGATCGCCTACGACAAACAGCTCGTGAACCCGAGCTGGCGCTCGAGCCGGTCGAGGACTCGGCGCTTGTAGCGCGCAGCATGATCCAAGTCGACCACGAAGCCCCCGTTGTGGGCGTGCGCCTTCGCGTCGGCGTCCGTGAACAGCCCCAGCTGATACTTGGTCGCGCGGACGAAGCGACCGAACTCCTCCTTTACGGCGCCGTTCGGGGTAAGCGCCGTGATCTTGTCGGACTCGGCGTGGACCGGGCCTTTCAGCTTGTCGAGATAGGCCGCGGCGGCATCCGTGTTGGTGGTGATATCGCTCGGCGGCAACAGTCCACGGACCGCGGCGCTGTAGGAAGTACAGGCCCTGTTCACCTGCGAGACGAGCTGCGCCTGCGTCAGCGGGGAGCTCGAGGAGCTTCCGCACCCCGCCAGTGCAAGTGCGCCGGTGAGCACCAGGCAGCACCGGCGCCGATTGATCATCGCAGTCGCGTTCATCACATCCCCTCACAGTCGGTTGCCGCTCAGTCTTCCACAACCTGCCCGCGTTGAGGACCGCCGACGGCGCCGATGGCTAGGCTTCCGCGCCGATGCTGGTCACGATGCTCAGCGATGTGCGGGCGCGTTCGCGGCAAGTTGCGGTCGGAGAGTTCGACGGCGTCCACCTCGGCCACCGTGAGGTGATCCGAGGCAGCGACACGGTGCTCACGTTCGATCCGCACCCGCTGCGCGTAGTCGCGCCGCAAGCTGCACCGAGGCTGCTCACGAGCCTCGAGGTCAAGGCCGAGCTGATCGCGCAGCTCGGTGTGCAGGAGTTGGTCGTGATCCCGTTCGACGAAAGCTTTGCGCACCAGAGCCCGCACGATTTCATCGACCAGGTGCTGATCGGGGCCTTGGGCGCGAACCGGATCTCGGTCGGCGAGAACTTCCGCTTCGGCCACCTGGCCGCGGGGGATGCGGGTCTGCTCGCGCGGCACGGGCACTTCCAGACCCGGGTCGTCCCGCTCGTCGAGGTGGACGGCGAGGTCGTGTCATCCAGCCACATCCGCGCGCTGGTGCTGGCCGGGGAGGTCGATCGTGCGACGAGACTCCTGGGCGCGCGGTTCCGGATCCGTGGCGAGGTGGTGAGCGGGGAGCGGCGGGGTCGCGAGCTGGGGTTCCCGACGGCGAACGTGATTCCCGACGACGCGCTTGTATACCCCGGACACGGCGTTTATGCGGCGCGGACAGAGGGCGCCTGTGCGGCGGTCAGCATCGGCGTGCGGCCGACCTTCGGGACCGGACGTGGGGTGCTGATCGAGGCATATCTGCTGGACCGTGACGTCGACCTGTATGGCCGGCGATTGACGATCGAGTTCCTGCAGCGCCTCCGCGGCGAGCGTCGGTTCGAGTCCGCGGAAGCGCTCGTTGCGCAGATGCACCGCGATGTGTCCCGCGCGCGGGAGCTGTGCGGTTGACGGCGCGCGTTCTCGGCGCACGCGAGCGGTGCCTTTGACGATCAAACCCGGTCGCCCATAGCTGCTAGCCTCGGCCCGCGGATGCCCCTCACCAAGGAACGAAAGCAGGAGCTGGTGGCCAAGTTCGGCGCCGGACCGGCTGACACTGGTAAGGCCGAGGTGCAGATCGCGATGCTCACCGAGCGGATCAGCGGGCTCACCGAGCACCTCCGAACGCACGGGAGCGATCACCATTCTCGCCGTGGCTTGCTGATGCTCGTCGGACAGCGCCGACGATTCCTCAACTACCTCCAGCGCACCGACCTCGAGCGCTATCGCACGCTCGTGCGCGAGCTGGGCTTGCGGAAATGAGGGCGGGAGGCCCGCCGACGCGATGATCGCGTCGGGGATCGCTGCCCCGGCGTTCACGCTGCGGCGCGAGGATGGCGGCGATTTCACGAGGGCCGATCTGGAAGGCCAGACGAGTGTGCTGGTGTTCTACCCGTTTGCCTTCAGCCCGGTCTGCACCGACCAGCTGAACCTGTACCACGAGGTGCGGGACGATCTCCGGGCCCGAGGCGCGACTCTGTACGGCGTGTCCTGCGACGCGAGCTATTCGCAGCGGGCGTTCCGCGAGCACCTCGGCGTGAGCATCGAGCAGCTGTCTGACTTTGAGCCGAAGGGGAGCACCTGCCGTGCGTTTGGCGTCTATCACCCGGGAGGCTTTCCGCAGCGGGCGCTGGTGATCGTCGGCCCTGACGGCGTCGTCAAATGGGGCTACGAGGCAGCTTCGCCAGGCGAGCTGCCCGGTGCCAACCTGATCTTCGACGGCCTGGCTGCTTAGGGCGCCGGCGGTGCGCGCGCTCGGCTCCGCGTCGGTGCCCGAGCTGGGCGCCGATGACCATGTGCGAGGACCGGCCAGCGGGCCGGTCCTCGTCGAGTACGCGGACTTCGAGTGCCCGTACTGTGCCGCGCTGAGCGCGCGGTTGACCGATCGTCGAGCGCCACGCGTGTTCCGTCACTTTCCCGTGCGCTCGAGCCACCCGCGGGCGTGGGCGGCGGCGTGCGCCGCGGAGGCGGCCGGCCTCCAGGGTCGCTTCTGGGAGATGCACGACTCGCTGTTCGCCGATCAGGCCCGGCTTGAGGATCCTCATCTCTGGGGCCGCGCGCGGACGCTCGGCCTGGACATCGAGCGCTTTGAGGCCGAACGTCGCAGCGAGACGGTCATCGCCCGCGTGCGCCGCGACTTCGAGTCGGGCGTTCGGGCCGGTGTCGTGACGACCCCGACCGTATTCGCGGGCGGCAAGATGTACGTGGGAAAAATCGATCTGGTGGCCCTCGAACCGGTTTGAGCGAGTAGCGAACGCGCGGTCAGCGACATCCGCTCTGGCCAGCTCCACGCCCTCGCCATGATTCGGCCATCGATACGGGACACATCGAGCTCGCCCGGAGAGCCGACGGGCCCACTAGCCCGGCGGCCACGGCGTTCCAATGACGCTCCACCCGCTACGATAATGTTGTTCGGAACCGAAAAGAAGAGCAACGAAGCACTCCGCCGACCGAAGGGTGGAGCGGAAGGGAATTGAATATGTCTGACGCCGATAAGGCCGTCACCGCCGTTACGCGCGTGTCCGCCGAGATCGCGGGCGAAGAGATCTCGTTCGAGACCGGCAAGCTGGCCAAGCAGGCCTCCGGCGCGGTTGTAGTCCGCTCGGGCGACACGATGGTTCTGTGTACCGCCACCGCGGGCAACCTGCGCGAGGTCGACTTCCTGCCCCTGACCGTGGACGTCGAGGAGCGCATGTATGCCGCCGGGAAGATCCCTGGCTCGTTCTTCAAGCGCGAAGGACGTTCCGGGGAGAAGGCGACGCTGTCAGCGCGCCTGATCGACCGTCCGATCCGGCCGCTGTTCCCGAAGGGCTGGCGGTATGAAACCCAGCTCGTGGCGATCCCGATGTCGATCGACCACGTGCACCCCTACGACATGCTCGCGATGAACGGAGCCTCCGCGGCGCTGATGATCTCCGAGATCCCGTTCCCGACTCCGGTCGGCGCCGTGCGGATCGGCAAGATCGACGGCAACTTCGTCGTCAATCCCAACGAGGAGGACCTCCTCGAGGATGCGGACCTCGACCTGATCGTCGCCGGTACCGAAGACGCGATTCTGATGGTTGAGGCTGGTGCGAACGAGATCTCCGAGGCGGAGATCCTCGATGCCCTGGACATCGCGCACGACGCGATCAAGAAGCTGTGCGCGCTCCAGCGCGAGCTGGCCGAGAAGGCGGGCAAGGAGAAGCTCGAGGTCAAGGCTCCCCAGGTCGACCCGGACCTTTACCAGCAGATCAAGGAGTCGCACGGCTCTGCCCTCGACGCTGCCACCCAAGTGGAGGACAAGCTCGAGCGCCAGGACGCCTGCAAAGCCGTCGAGGAGCAGATCCTCGTTCAGTACTCCGGGGACCCCGACACCGAGACGCACGCGGAGTACCGAGCCAACGCGCAGCGCGCGTTCGACAAGCTCGAGAAGACCCTGATCCGCGAGCGGATCGCGGTCCACAAGAAGCGTCCCGACGGGCGCGGCTCGGACGAGATCCGTCCGATCACGATCGAGGTCTCCGTCGCTCCCCGCACGCACGGCTCCGCTGTGTTCACCCGGGGCCAGACGCAGGCGTTCAGCGTCGTCTCCCTTGGCACGACCCGGGAGGAGATGCGACTGGACACGCTGGGGCTCGAGACGACCAAGCGTTACTTCCACCATTACAACTTCCCGCCGTTCTCGGTCGGGGAGGCCGGCTTCATGCGCGGCCCCAAGCGGCGTGACATCGGTCACGGCGCGCTCGCCGAGCGCGCCCTGGTGCCGATGATCCCCAGCCAGGAGGAGTTCCCCTACACGATCCGCGTCGTGTCGGACATCCTCGAATCGAACGGTTCCTCCTCGATGGCGAGCGTGTGCGGCTCGTCGCTATCGCTGATGGACGCCGGCGTGCCGATCAAGCGCACGGTCGCGGGAGTCGCGATGGGCCTGATCAAGGAAGGCGAGGACTACATCGTCCTGACCGACATCGCCGGCGTCGAGGACCATCTCGGAGACATGGACTTCAAGGTGGCCGGGACCGAGCGCGGGATCACGGCATTGCAGATGGACATCAAAATCACCGGCGTGACGTTCGAGATTCTGCGCGACGCGCTCGCGCAGGCGAAGGTTTCCCGCCAGTTCATCCTGAGTGAGATGGCGAAGGTGATCGACGCTCCGAGGACAGAGCTCTCCAAGCACGCTCCGCGAATCTCGACGATTCAGATCGATCCCGAGAAGATCGGACTACTGATCGGCAAGGGCGGCGAGATGATTCGGGCGCTGCAGGAGGAGTTCGAGTCCCAGATCGACGTCAACGACGAGGGCCAGGTGCTCGTTTACGCGTCCGACGGCGAGCGCGGTGACGCCCTGGTCGACCGGATTCGCTCGATGACCAAGGAGGTCGAGGTCGGTGACGAGTTCGCCGGCAAGGTCGTCAAGACGACGACGTTCGGCGCGTTCGTGGAGCTCTCGAAGGGCACCGACGGGCTGCTGCACATCTCCAACGTCGCTCCCGGACGCCGGATCGCAACGGTCGAGGAGGTGCTGAACAAGGGCGATGACGTGAACGTCCGCGTCGTCGAGGTCGATCGCGAGCGCGGACGGATCGGGCTGCGGCTCGCCGAGGACCCGGACGTCGCCGGCAAGAGCGCGGAGGACCTGGCGAGCGTTGGCAGCGGCGATGCTGGGCCGCCGCGGCGCGATCGTGGTGGCGATCGGGACGGACGCGAGCGGGGCGGGCGCGATCGTGGAGGACGTGATCGCGGCGCGCGAGACCGCCCACGCGATCCTGACCGTCCGCGCTCCTGAGCACCGGCGGTGGCGCAGGAGCACCGACTGACGACGCTCGAGTCGGGCGTACGGATCGTGACGGAGGCGATGCCTTCCGTCCGGTCCGTGTCGCTCGGCTTCTGGATCGGCACCGGATCACGCGCCGAGAGCGACGAGCAAGCCGGGCTGTCGCACCTGCTCGAGCACCTGCTGTTCAAGGGCTCCGCCAGGTACGCGTCGCTTGAGATCGACCAGCTGTTCGACGCGATGGGCGCCGAGCTGAACGCCGGTACGGGCAAGGAGACGACCTCCGTGTATGCGCGGGTGATCGACCAGCATCTCCCCGAGGCCTTCGACGTGATCGCCGACATGGTCTTCCGCCCCACGCTGAACGATGTCGACTCCGAACGCGCGGTGATCCTCGAAGAGATCGCGATGTACGAGGACGATCCCTCGGAGAAGGTGTTCGACGTGTTCGGGGAAGCCGTGTTCGGGGACCACCCGCTCGGCCGGGCGATCATCGGCCGTGCGGCGGTGATCGCGGACGTGTCCCTTTCCGAGATCGCCCGCTTTCACGCCACCCGCTACGTGCCCGAGAGGATCGTGATCGCGGCGGCCGGTGCGGTCGATCACGATGCGCTTGTGGAGCTGGCGGCGGGACGGATGCCCGAGCGCGGAAGCCCAACTCGATTCGCGCCGCAGGCCGCTCCGAGCCGATCGGCTCCGCGCCGGAGCTTTGAGCGCAAGGAGACCGAGCAGTACCACGTCTGTCTCGGCGGAGCTGGTCTCTCGCGTCACGACGAACGGCGGTTCGCGCTGCGGGTGCTCGACACGATCTTCGGCGGAACGTCCTCCTCGCGGCTGTTCCAGGAGATCCGCGAGCGTCGCGGGCTGGCGTATGCCGTGTACTCATTCACGAGCGCCTACCACGACAGCGGCCAGGTGGGGCTGTATGTGGGCACCAGGGGCGAGAACCTGGAAGCGGCGCTCGCGGTACTCGCCACCGAGCTCGGGCATCTCTCCGAGCAGCCCGCGACCGCGGAGGAGCTCGTCCGCGCGAAGGAGAACCTCAAAGGGCGAGTGGTGCTGTCGCTCGAGTCGACCGGCGCACGGATGAGTCGCCTGGGCTCAGAGGTGCTCGCCGGCGCGCCGCTGCTGTCGCTCGACGAGATCGTCGCGCGGATCGAGGCGGTTTCGCTAGAGGACCTTGCGGCGCTGGCCGACGAGCTGTGGGCTCCGGCAAGGCTGTCGGCGGCCGGGATCGGACCGGATCAGGCGCGCTTCGAGGACGCGCTCTCAGCGATCGGGGGGGTCCCCGCGACCGAGGCCTTGTGACGGGCGTCGCGATGACCAAGGTCGCGGTGGCCGGCGCCGCCGGGCGGATGGGGGAGACGGTGTGCCGCGCCGTCGCCGGTGCCCCGGACATGGAACTGACGGGCCGGGCCGATCCGGCGCTCGGCGTCTCCGTCGCGGAGGTCCTGAGCGAAGCGGACGTGCTGGTCGATTTCACCCTCCCTGGTACGGTGCTCGCCAACGCCCGCCGGGCGCTCGCCGCAGGGGTCCACGTCGTGATCGGCACCACCGGCTTTGACCCCGTCGAGCTCGACGGCCTGCGCGGCGCGAATGTGTTCATCGCCCCCAATTTCGCGATCGGTGCGGTGCTGATGATGCAGTTCGCCGCCCAGGCGGCAAAGCACATGGCGCGGGCGGAGATTGTCGAGCTCCACCATGACCGCAAGCTCGACCGGCCGAGCGGTACCGCCGCCCGCACCGCGTCGCTGATGAGCGCTGCCGCCGGAGGCGACTACGAGGTGCCGATCCACTCGATCCGGCTGCCGGGCCTCGTCGCCCACCACGAGGTGATCCTCGGGGATGTCGGCCAGACGCTCACGATCCGCCACGACTCGACCGACCGCGAGTCGTTCATGCCCGGCGTGCTGCTGGCGATCCGGCGGGTGGGAACGTTGACCCGGTCGCCCGTCGTGGGGCTGGAGGCGCTGCTAGGCGGCGGGGCTTGACTAAGCGCAGCATTGTCCCCCCGGTGGTAGGGCCGTTTTGAGATACTCCTTCCGATGTCAATCAGCCTCGGTGCGATCCTGACCCCGATGGTCACCCCGTTTGACGCCGCCGGACGCGTTGACGAGGACGCGGCTGTGCGACTGATGCATCATCTCATCGAGCACGGCTGCGACGGCCTCGTCGTCTGCGGCACGACGGGCGAGGCGGCGACGCTCTCCGACGAGGAGCAACTGGGCGTGGTCGGCCTCGCCGCTCAGGAGGTGGGCGCGCGGTGCACGGTGATCGCCGGCGTCGGCTCCAACGACACGCGCCACGCCGTGCGCCTGACCGAGCGGGCAACCGAGCTCGGCGCCGATGCGCTGCTATCGGTCAACCCGTACTACAACCGCCCCAGCCGCCGCGGGATCGTACGCCACTTCGAAGCGGTCGCCGGCGCGACCGACGTCCCGATACTGCTCTACAACATTCCTCAGCGCACCGGGTCCGACATGCCCAACGACCTGTTGGCCGAGCTCGCCCAGCTCGAGAACATCGTCGGCGTCAAGCAGTCCAATCCAGCCAACCTGGCGAAGATCGACGGCCTGCAGATATACGCCGGCAACGACGATATGCTCGTTGACGTGCTCGAGCTCGGCGAGCCGGGCGGGATCCTCGTCGCGAGCCACTTCTTCGGCGAGCAGATGAGGCAGATGGTCGATCAGCCCGAGCGCCGGCGCGAGATCGACGACAGCCTGCAGGACGTCTACCGCGACCTGGCGATCACGCCGCTGGCGTGCAGCGTCAAGGCGGGATTGAACCTCCTCGGACTCGACGTCGGGGGGCCTCGTTTGCCCTACGTCGAGCTCGACGAGCGGGAGACGGCTACCGTCCGCGCGATGCTCGAGCGCCACGGGATGCTCGCCACCGCAGCCGGATGACTCGCGCCGCGTCCACCGTCGGCGAGCACGCAGAGGCGCACGTCGCATGAGCTCCACCTTGCGCGTACTGCCGCTCGGCGGCCTGGGGGAGATCGGCAAGAACATGACCGTGGTCGAGTACGGCGGGCGAATCGTCGTCGTGGACACCGGCCTGCGGTTTCCCACCACCGACATGCTCGGGATCGATCTCGTGCTGCCCGATTTCGGCTATCTCCGCGAGCGGGCCCAGGACATCGAAGCGATCGTCGTCACCCACGGCCACGAGGACCATCTCGGCGCACTACCGTGGGTATTGCGCGAGCTCGGTGAGCAGCATGCCCCGACGGTCTACGGGGGTCGCCTGACGATCGCGATGGCGCGCTCGAAGCTCGACGAGCACAGGTTGCGTGACGTGCGCCTGGAGAACCTCGATCCCGGTCACGAGGTCACGCTTGGCCCGTTCACGCTCGAGTTGGTCCACATGACCCACTCGATTCCCGACTCGTGCGCCGTGGCTCTGAGCACCGAGCTCGGAACCGTGCTCCTGACCGGGGACTACAAGTTCGACCAGACGCCGGTCGGTGGGGTACCCGCCGACGTCTCGAGACTTGCGGAGATCGGTCGCGAAGGGCTGCTGCTGCTATGCGGGGACTCAACCAACGCCGATCGCCCCGGATTCTCGCCGTCCGAACGCGGCGTCGGACCCCACCTGGAAGAGGTTTTCTCCCGCGCGCAGGGCCGGATCGTCGTGACCAGCTTCGCTTCGAACATCCATCGCGTGCAGCAGGTCGTCGACGCCGCCGCCACGCTCGGGCGCAAGGTCTCGCTGGTCGGGCGCTCGATGCGCAAGAACGTGGGGATTGGCCGCTCGCTTGGCCACATCGAGCTACCCGACGGAATTCTGATCCAGCCCCAGGAGGTGGAGGACTGGCCTGACCACAAGGTCGTCGTGATCTCCACCGGCTCGCAGGGCGAGCCCCTGTCGGCGCTGCGCCGGATGGCCCACAACGACCACCGGATGATCAAGTTGCGCCGCGGCGATACCGTCGTCTTCTCGGCGACCCCGATCCCCGGCAACGAACGGGCGGTGAACGAGACCGTCGACCGTCTGTACCACATCGGATGTGATGTGATAACCCCGCGCGAAGCGCCGATCCATGCCTCGGGCCACGGCTACGCCGAGGAGCTCAAGCTGATGCTCAACCTCGTCAAGCCGCGGTACGTGATGCCGGTTCACGGCGATCACAAGCGCATTCACCTGCACGCCCAGCTCGCCGACGCGGTTGGTATCGGCCCCGACCGGGTGTTCCGGGGCGACAACGGTATTCCGCTGGAGCTGGGCTCGCGCGGGGCAAGATTCGGCGAGCCCGAGCAGGCGGGGATGATCTTCGTCGACGGTGTGGACATCGGGGATCCCGCCGATGTCGCGCTGCGCGACCGGCGGATGCTGTCCGCCGATGGAATCTTCATCGTCGTGGCGACCGTCTCGGAACAGAGCGGAGAGTCGGTTGTGCCGCCCGAGGTGATCTTCCGCGGGGTGCCGTTCATCGAACAGGCCGATCTGCTCGTGGAGGACATTCGTGCCGAGGTCGAGCGCTCCCTCGCGGGCGCCGCGAAAGCGGACATACGCGAGATCGACCTGCTCCAGCAGGAGCTCCACGATGACCTTGCCGCGTTCGTCTATGACCGGCTGCGGCGCCGGCCGATGGTGCTTCCGGTGGTGGTGGAGGTCTGAAGCGGGCCCTGCGCACCGTCCTCGCCCGGTGCCCGCTCGTGCGCGGATGGGATCCGGATCACGAACCGCGCCCCACCGCCGCCACCAGCACCCCCGGCGCCCGCGATGCGACTCCCGCCGAGCGTACCGCCACCGGCGAGGCCCCTTCCCGTGCCGCCGAGAGTGGCGAAGATCCCCGGACGCTCCAGCGCCACCGTACCACCGTGTGACTCCGCCACGGCGCGCACGATGGCCAGCCCGAGCCCCGACCCGCGCCCGCCGTCGCGCCCCCGCACCTCCGGCGCGATACTCCCGTGCACGAAACGCTCGAACACGCGCTGTTCGAGCCCGGGTGTGATTCCCGGCCCGTCGTCCTGCACCACGAGCAGGGCATCTCCGTTTTCGGTGGCCGTGGACGCGCGAATGTGCGTGCCCGGAGGCGTGTGATGGACTGCGTTCTCGATCAGGTTGAGGGCCAGGCGGTGCAGCTCGTCCCGGGCTCCCCGCACGACCGCCGGCTTCGCCGCGATCGACAGCTCGTGCTCGTCGGCCATCGGCCCGAGCTCGGACGCGACCTCCACCAGCACGCTGGCGAGGTCGGTGGGGCTGTGGGGCTGGACCCGCTCGGCGTCGGCTCGGGCCAGCAGCAGCAGGTCCCCGACCAGGCGGCGCATCCGTCTGGTCGAGCGCAGCGCCGCCTGTGCCGTGTCGGCCTGCTCGCCCTCGAGCTCCTCGGTCAGTAGCTCGAGATTGGCGAGCACGCTGGTCAGCGGCGTGCGCAACTCGTGAGACGCGTCGGCAACGAACTCCCGCTGGCGGCCGAGCATCGCCTCGGTGTCATTCCGAGCCGCATCGAGCGCGGCGAGCATCCCTTCGAGCGTGCGCGCCAACTCCGCGATTTCGTCGTCGGCCTCGGGCTGGGGGAGCTGGCGGCTCGGGTCGCGCGTACGCTCGATCTCGCGCGCCGCTTCGCTCAGCTGCACGATCGGGCGCATCGCGCGCTGGGCCACGGCGAGCCCCGCCAGCAGCGCGAGCACGCTGCCGCCGAGCACGCCGAGCAGGAGGAAGAACTGCACGCTGGCGAGCGTCTGGTTCACCTCGGACAGCGGGCGCGCGTACAGTAGCCAGCCCAGCGGCTGGGAGCCGACCCGGAGCTCGCGGGCCTCGACCCGGTAGCCGCGCTCCTCGAAGGGACCGTTGCTGTGGGGGGCTTGAAAGTCCGGCCCCGCGTTCGAGCCGATTCTTCCGGCCACCACGTCCCGCTGGGTGCAGAGGAGGATTCCGTTCTGGGCGTAGATCCGGATCTGATCCCGCTCGGCGCTCGCGAGCTCGCTCAGGTGTACCACCGGGTTGCATTGCTCCCCCGAGAGCGTGCCGTCAGGGTTGTACCTCACGATCAGGAGGAGCTGGGACCCGAGCTTTTCGGCCTCCCGGCTAACGCCGTCGTCGAACTGTCCGCGCACCTGGTTGGTCGTCAGCACGCCGACGATCGCTGCGAATCCCGCCAGGATCACGAACGTCAGCGCCGCCGAGCCGCCGGCGAGCCGCCACCGGATCGGCAGCGACCTATACGCGGAGAACGTAGCCTGCGCCGCGGATCGTATGTAGGAGCCGGGGCTCTCCACCGGCCTCGACCTTTCTTCGTAGGTTCGAGACGAACACCTCGATCGTGTTCGTCATCGAGAACGGGTCATACCCCCACACCTCGTCGAGCAGGCGCTGGCGTGAGACCACGATCCGCTCGTTGCGCATCAGATACTCGAGCAGCTCGAACTCACGCTGGGTGAGCTCGATGCGCCGCTCGCCGCGGGTCACCTCGTGCGTGTCGGGGTTCAGCTTCAGGTCGCCGGCGGCGAGGGTCGCCTGACCCCTCGGCGGACGGCGCCGGAGCAGGGCGCGGAGCCTGGCGAGGAGCTCCTGACGCTCGAACGGCTTGACCAGGTAGTCATCGGCGCCCGCGTCGAGGCCCTCGACACGGGCCTGCACGCCGTCACGAGCGGTCAGCACCAGAATCGGCACATCGTCGTTTTGGCGCAGCGCCTTGGCGACCTCGATGCCGTCGAGTCTCGGCAGGCCGAGGTCGAGGATCACCAGATCGGGCAGGAATTCGTGCGCCACCTCCAGCGCGCTCACGCCGTCGCCCGCCAGCTTCACCTCGTAGCCTTCCATTCGTAGCGAGCGCTGCAGCACCTGCGCGATCGCGTCGTCATCCTCGACGACCAGCACGCGGGGTGGGCGCTCGTGATCGAGCATCTTCGGCAGATGGTAGTCCGGGAGGACGATGGCGTTCACCGTCGAAGTTGTCCGTTCGGACATGGCCACCAGCCGGACCCGCAAGAAGCCGCCCCCGAGGCGCGCCAAACGCTCGCTGTTCGCGGGTCGCTCGCTCGCGCTGCCACGGCCGACGCTCGATCTCGCGCCCCACCAGATGGACATCGCCGCGCTGGCTCTGATCGCGCTCGGGATCTTCCTCGCCGGAGTCGCGTACCTGCATTGGGCAGGGGGAGCACTGGGTCACGGGGCGGTCAAGGGCGGACGATTCGTCTTCGGTGCGCTCGGCTATGCGATTCCGGCCGCGCTCGTCACGGGGGGGGCGCTGGTCTTGATGCGAGAGCTGCGACCGCCGGGCCGGCCGATGAGAACCGGACTCGGATGCCTGGTGGCCGCGCTCACGCTGGCGCTCGCCGCGGGGACCCTCGGACTCGGGCCCGGACCCGTCCCCGCGCACAGCTTCTGGGATTCCGCGGCATTCCAGACGCGAGGGGGTATCGTCGGCCAAGCTGAGCTCTGGATCGTGGCGAACCTGCTCTCGAGGCTGGGGGCGCACATCCTGGCGGTGTTCCTGCTCGTGGCCGGGCTAATCCTCGTCAGCGGCGCGACGGTCGCTGGGGTCCTCCGCGCCACCGGGGCGGGCGTCGCCGGTACGAACCGCGTGCTGATGGGCGCAGGACGCTCCGATCCAGCGGCAGGACGCCCCCGTCCAGCGCGGCGGTGGTGGAACCGCGGGCTCGCCGAGGGGTTGCGCGCGGCGCTTGTGGCGCGCCTTCGCGCGACCGACGCCCACTGGGCAGCCGACGCCGCCAAGGCATCCGCGGCAAGCTCCGGGCCGTTCGATCCGGATCCGGTGCTCCCCCCCGAACCCGAGACCGCCGAGATCGTGATCCGCGCGACCCACGTCGAAGCGCCGGCGATCGAGGGGGAGCACGACGAGCAGATGGGCTTCGGCGAAGGGTCACTCGGTACTCCGGGCGACAACGAGGTCGACAAGCCGAGGCGCGACGAGGAGAACGCCGCTCCGGTCCGGCCCCACCCGGAGGATCTCACCCCCCGGGGCCGCTACCGCGCTTCGGTTACCGATGACCCGGGCTTCCAATGGCGAGTGCCGGGCGCCCGCGCCCTCACGCGCTCGACCGGCGAGGCCGCAAAGCCCGACACCGCGGGCCAGGAGCAGGTCGTCAGGACGTTGCTTGAGACCCTCGGACACTTCGGGGTCGCCGCGCAAGTGATCGGTCGGGTGGCCGGCCCCCACATCACTCGCTACGAGCTGCGCCTCGCGCCGGGCACGAAGGTCTCGAAGATCGCCCAGCTGAAGGATGACCTCGCATACGCGCTGGCGGCGACGGACATTCGCATCCTCGCGCCGATCCCCGGCAAGCAGGCGGTGGGCGTTGAGGTCCCGAACGCCCGCCGGCGGATCGTTCACCTCGGAGACGTGTTCCAGGCTCCGCCGCCGGACTGGTCGCCTTTGACGGTGTGGCTGGGTAAGGACATCGCCGGCCGGGCGATCGGCGCTGACCTCGCGAAGATGCCCCACCTGCTCGTTGCCGGCACGACCGGCGCGGGCAAGTCGGCATGCGTCAACGCGATGCTCTCGAGCATCCTGCTGCAGGCCACACCGCACGAGGTTCGCCTCGTGCTCGTGGACCCCAAGCAGGTCGAGCTCAACCACTACGACTCGATCCCGCACCTGTTGACCCCCGTGATCACCAGTCCGCGAATGGCGGCGAACGCGCTTCAGAACCTCGTCAAGGAGATGGAGCAGCGGTACTCGATCATGTCGCTGGCCAGAACCCGATCGCTTCCCGAGCTCAACCGCGCCCGGGAGAAACGGAGCGAGCCGTCGCTCCCATACATCCTGTGCGTGATCGACGAGCTCGCGGACCTGATGATGGTCGCTCCGGCTGACGTCGAGGATTCGATCATCCGCCTGGCTCAGAAGGCCCGGGCGGTCGGGATTCATTTGGTGCTCGCCACGCAGTCTCCGCGTGTGGACGTGATCACGGGAATGATCAAGGCCAACGTTCCGTCGCGGATCGCCTTCGCCGTCTCCAGTCAAACGGATTCCCGGGTGATTCTCGACCACAACGGCGCCGAGTCGCTACTCGGGCAGGGGGACATGCTGTTCTCTCCGGTCGGCTCGAGCAAGCTCCAGCGGATCCAGGGCGCGTACATAGACGAGGAACAGATCGCGGAGCTGACCGAAGCGTGGCGCCGCCAGGGAGAGCCGGAGCTCCGCCAGGAGCTGCTCGAGGAGGTGCCGAGCGAGGACGCCACGGGCGAGGAGGACGGTGCCCAGCGCGCGGATGAGGACCCTCTGCTCGAGGAGGCGATCGCGCTCGTCGCCCAGATGGGAACGGCGTCCACCTCCATGCTTCAGCGCCGTCTGCGGCTCGGCTATACCCGCGCTGGACGTCTGGTCGACATGCTGGAGCGCCGCGGGATCATCTCCGGCTACGAGGGCTCCAAGCCCCGGCAGGTGCTGATCGCCGAGGCCGACGTCCCCCGCGTCCTGTCCCATCTCAGAGAAGCGGGCCCCAGCCGGCGTGCTGATCCCGACGACCCGGCCGAGCCGGACGCGCCGATCGGCTGAACTCACGGCTTTCACCACCGGCGCGCCAGTAGCCTTGGGATGAGTGCCTGACATCGGATCGACATTGCGAGAGGCGCGGATGCGCGCCCGGATTGACATCGGCGAGGTCGAGATCCGGACGAAGATCCGCGCGAAGTATTTGCGGGCGCTCGAGAACGAGGAATGGGAGTTGCTCCCGGGGCCGATCTACGTCAAGAGCTTCCTCCGCACCTACGGCAACTTCCTGGGACTCGACACGCGACTGCTGATAGACGACTTCAAGCGCCGCTATGAGCGACCCTCCGACCACGAGCTAAGGCCGGTCTCCTCGCTCAACCGCGAACGTGAGCGCTCGGCCCGGGGCCCGCTGCTGCCACCGTGGGCGATCATCGGTTTCGTGCTCGTAGCCGTCGTGGTGGCGCTCTACTTCCTCGGCCGCGGCAACGGGACCCCGTCAGGACCGCCGGCGACCACCACGCATGCGAACGGAGCGCGCCAAGGAGCTCGTCAGGTCCATCATCGGGCGCGCGCGACGATACCGCCGGCAGCGCCGATCCGGCCACGGGCGGTCAAGCTCGAGCTGGTGCCCACGGGCCAGGTCTACGTTTGCCTGGTGAATGGCACCGGTGCCAGGTTGATCCCGGGGGTGATCTTCGGGGCTGGGCAGCGGGTCCCCATCCAGAAAGCTTCCAAGTTGCTGCTCACGCTGGGCAACAACTCGGTGCAGATGAAGGTCAACGGCAGCGTCGTGCACGTGCCGTCCTCGACGAGCTCGATCGGGTTCCTGCTGGCGCCCACCGGGAATCGACCGCTGCCGGTCGCCAAGCAGCCGCGCTGCGCATGAGCGGCGGGGAGGCGAGAGCCCCCGTACGCGCCGGGATCCTGATCACCGGCACCGAGGTGCTGACGGGGATCATCTCCGACCGCAACGGACCGTGGCTCTCGGAACGATTGCGAGAGATCGGCGTCGATGCCGCCGTGATCCAGATCGTCGGCGATCGCCCGGACGATCTGCTCGCCGCGCTGGAGTTCATGGCGAGCGAGGGCTTGACGCTGATCGTCACCAGCGGCGGCCTGGGACCGACTGCCGATGACCTGACGGCTGAGATCGTCGGGCGCTTCTCGGGACGGGAGATGGTGCTCGACGAAGGGCTCGAGGCCCGCATCGCCGAGATCCTGCGGCCGATGATGAAGCGCTGGCCGAAGCTCGATCCCGGCGCCATCCGGGCTTCCAACCGCAAGCAGGCGGTGATCCCCCTCGGCGCCACTGTGCTGGATCCGATCGGTACCGCGCCCGGGCTGGTGGTGCCGCCGTCGAGCGGGATCAGTCCCACGGTCGTGGTGCTGCCGGGCCCGCCGCGCGAGCTACAGCCGATGTGGACGATGGCGCAGGGCACCAAGGCATTCCAAGCCGCGACCGCAGAGGCGACGAGCTACCGGCGCGGGATCGTTCGCCTGTACGGGATCCCGGAGTCGGAGATCGCCAACACGCTGCGGGCGGCGGATGCCGCCGGCCTGCCGCTCACGGCACTCGAGATCACGACCTGTCTGCGCAGGGGCGAGATCGAGATCGCCACCCGGTACGAGCCGCCCGCGCAACCGGCATACGGCAGGCTGATCGATTTCCTCTCCGAGCGTCACGGAGACTCGCTCTTCTCACGGGACGGAGCCACCGTCGACGAGCAGGTCTCGGTGCTGTTGGCGGGGCACAGTATCGCCGTTGCGGAGTCGTGTACCGGTGGCCTGCTCGCCGCCCGCCTGACGGATCGCCCCGGTTCCTCGGCGTACTTCGCCGGAGGCTTCGTCGTCTACTCCGACGAAGCCAAGGCCGCGCTCGTCGGCGTCGCCCCGGAGCTGATCGCGCAGTTCGGCGCAGTCTCGACCGAGGTGGCAGGGGCCCTCGCCGACGGGGCCGCGACCCGCCTGCACGCGGACATCGGCGTCGGGATCACCGGGATCGCGGGCCCGGACGGCGGCACCGAGCGCAAGCCGGTGGGGCTCGTGTGCTTCTCCGTCACTACTCGTGGCGATGGTGCAGACGACGCGCGGATCATCCGCAGCGTGCGCTTGCCCGGTGGCCGGGCGGACGTTCGTGACCGGGCGAGCACCGTCGCGATGCACCTGCTGCGACGGTTGCTATCGGGCGAGGACGGCGAGCGCTCGTGAGGGGAGTCGAGCGCTCGTCATGATGCACACGCGGCCCAGCGCGCCCTAGATTTGTTCGCCTTCGGTGATGAATACGTCTTGTTCCGTTACAGGCCCAGGCCCTAGCTTGTCGTTCCGTCCGCCACCGGTCCTACCGTGGTTGGGTCAAAGCGCACAGAGAGGGAGCCGAATCAGAGATGAGCGAGCACGAGAAGACCAGCGCCAAGTCGGGCACACTGCCTGTGGCCGCAAGGTCAGACGCCAAGCGTCAGGCCGCGCTTCAAGGTGCTCTGACTCAGATCGAGCGCCAGTTCGGGAAGGGCACTGTCATGCGGATGGGCGATCCGGGCGCGCGGGTCTCCGTGGACGCGATTCCCACCGGGGCACTCGCGCTCGACATCGCGCTCGGGATCGGGGGCGTCCCGCGCGGGCGCATCATCGAGATCTTCGGCCCGGAATCGTCGGGCAAGACCACGCTCGTCTACCACATCATCGCCGAGGCCCAGAAGCTCGGTGGGGTTTGCGCGTTCGTCGATGCCGAGCACGCGATGGACCCGCTCTACGCCCAGCAGATCGGCGTCGACATCGACGAGTTGCTCGTATCCCAGCCCGACTACGGCGAGCAGGCGCTCGAGGTCGTCGACATGCTGATCCGCTCGGGAGCCGTCGACGTCATCTCGGTCGACTCGGTCGCCGCGCTCACCCCCCGGGCCGAGCTCGAGGGTCAGATGGGAGACCAGAGCGTCGGAGCCCAAGCACGGATGATGTCTCAGGCGATGCGCAAGCTCGCCGGCGGACTCAACCGCACCCAGACGCTGTGCGTGTTCACCAATCAGATTCGAGAGAAGGTGGGGGTGATGTTCGGATCTCCCGAGACCCAGCCCGGCGGCCGGGCGCTGAAGTTCTACGCCTCCCAGCGTCTCGACATCCGTCGCATCGAGACGCTCAAGGACGGGACCGAGGCGGTCGGAAACCGGGTGCGGGTGAAGGTCGTCAAGAACAAGGTTGCGGCCCCGTTCAAGCAGGCAGAGTTCGACATCGAGTTCGGCAAGGGCATCTCGACTTCGGGCTGCCTGATCGACTACGGGATCGAGCACAACATCATCACCAAGTCCGGCTCGTTCTTCTCCTACGGCGAGGAGCGCCTCGGTCAGGGACGCGGTAACGCCAAGGCGTTCCTCAACGAGCATCCCGAGACCGCCAAGGAGATCGAGGCCAAGATCTATGCCGCGCTCGGACTCGGCCGTGACCTCGTCAAGCCGATCGAGCCGTGCGAGGAGCCGGCGCTCACGGCCGTAGAGCCGGTGCCGAGCGCGCGGGGCAGGGCCGCGTAGCGCAGTTGCCGGTGTCAGAGTACCTGTCCCGATCCCGTTAGACCACGCGCCTGGATGTATCCCGTGCCCGACGACGATCACGGGGGAGCATTGGCGCTCGCGTACCGCTATCTGAACCGTCGCGATCGCACGGAGGCGGAAGTCCGCAAGCACCTCGAGGGCAACAGCCTCGACGCACCCGTGATCGATCGATCGATTCTCACGTTGACCGAGCAGGGGTACGTGAACGACGTGCGCTTCGCGCGCCTGTTCGCGCAGGACAAGCAGGAGCTTGAGCAGTGGGGGAGCGAGCGGATCCGGCGCGGGCTGCTGACCCGTGGCATCAGCTCCAACCTGATCGACGCGACGCTCGACGGCGAGGCCCCTGAGACCGAGCTTGCCCGCGCACTCGATCTGCTGCGCCGGCGGTTTCCCTCGCCCCCGGCTGAGCGCCGTGATCGCGACCGCGCCCTGGGCGTCTTGATCCGCAAGGGCTACAACGGCGAGATCGCGCTCGATGCGCTGTCCGCCCATGCCCGGGGAGACTGACGCTTGCCCGCCGGACGAAGATCGAGTGTGTCGTCGCGCACGCGATCCGACAGTGGATCGGTGTCGCGAGCGTCGCTCGGCGTTTCCCCACCATCCGGTAGGATGCCCGCAGCGAACGAATGGCCCCTGGGCCCACGAAACCCCAGCAAATAAGCGACTTCCTAGATTCCCGACTCAACGTTGACGACAATTTCAAGCGGCCCGCCGGGCCTGCTCCGACCATCTGAAGAACCCGCCGGCTAGCCACGAGCTTATTGGCGACGCACCAGTCGTCCCGCCGGTACCCGTTCGTGCACTCGCACGGGCTGCTCGGTCGCTCCCAGAAACCAAACGCAGTGAAAGGCCCGGATTGACCCGGGCCGTCGGAGAGGAACGACCATGGACATCATCGGTGCCGCCGGCCTGATCGCGGTGGGAATAGTGGTCGCAGCGGTCAGTTACGGGCGCATGCATTCCGCCCGCCTCGAAGTCCTGAGCCCGGGACCAGCAAGGGTGACCGTCCCCGACGGGCAGGTAACCGTCCCCGACGCTCCGCTATCCCACCCCGACACTCCGCTAAGCGCCCCCGACGGGCAATTGCCCGAGCGCGTTGAGGCGCTGGCTCGTAGCGAGGCGCTCGCGCGCCGCGAGGCGACCCTGGCGCAGCGCGAATCGGAGCATCAGCAGGAACGGGCGGCGCTAGCCGCGAAGCGCATCGAGATCGAGCGGGCGCTGGAACGGGTCTCAGGGCTGTCCGCCGGGCAGGCCAAGGAACTGCTGCTCAAAGACGTCGAGGAACAGTCCAAGCATGATGCCGCGCGCCGGATCCGCCAGATCGAGGAGCAGACCAAGCGGGAGGCCGAACGTCGCGTTCGAAACATCCTTTCGGTGTGCATGCAGCGCTTGGCGGCGGGCCACGCCGCTGAGACCACCGTTTCGGTGGTCCAGCTGGCGGCCGATGAGATGAAGGGCCGCATCATCGGCCGTGAGGGTCGCAACATTCGGGCGCTCGAAAACCTGACCGGGGTCGATTTCATCATTGACGACACGCCGGGCGCGGTGGTCCTCTCAGGGTTCGACGGGGTTCGACGTGAGATCGCGCGGCTGACGCTCGAGAAGCTGCTGGCGGACGGCCGGATCCATCCAGCGCGGATCGAGGAAACCTACTATCAGGCCAAGTCCGAGCTCGAGAGCCATATCGTCGAGCTCGGAGAGCAAGGTGTGTTCGAGGCCAAAGTGCACGGTCTCCATCCCGGGCTGGTCAAGCTTCTCGGCCGCCTGAGGTTTCGCACCAGCTATGGCCAGAACGTGCTCGCGCACTCGATCGAGGTCTCCCAGCTCGCCACGATGATGGCCGAGGAGCTTGGCGCAGGCCCGAAGCTCGCCCGCCGTGCCGCGCTGTTACACGACATCGGCAAGGCGGTCACGCACGAGATCGAAGGTCCACACGCGCTCGTCGGTGGAGACCTGGCGCGCAAGTACGGTGAATCCGAGGCGGTTGCGCACGCGATGGAGGCGCACCACAACGAGGTCGAGCCGCAGACGATCGAGGCGGTGATCGTGCAGGCGGCCGACGCCCTCTCGGGCGCGCGCCCCGGCGCCCGAGGCGAGTCGCTCGAGCAGTACGTCAAGCGGCTGCGCGACCTCGAGCAGCTCGCCACGCGCCACGACGGCGTCGACAAGGTCTATGCGATGCAGGCTGGTCGGGAGATCCGGGTGATGGTCGCGCCCGGGGCGATCGATGACGACGCGGCGACGCTCCTGTCCTACGAGATCGCACGCGAAATCGAGAAGCAGCTCGAATATCCCGGTCAGATCAAGGTGACCGTGATCCGGGAATCACGTGCGGTCCAGTACGCTCGTTAGCAAACCTGATCCCGGAGGCGCAGGCCGCCGTTTGCCGGGCTGCAGCCGATCAGTGATGGTGATGGAGGAAAGCCCCACCGCCCGCAGCGATCCGCCAACGCTCGACAGATGGCCGAGGACGTGCAGGGCGGTCGACACGGCCCAGACGATGAAGCTCGCCTTGTGGATCAGCAGCCACGAGCCTCGGTAGTGCGGGCCATCGAACATCAGGACGATTCCACTCGCGAACACGATCACCGTAGAGAGGACGACGATCGGAGCGATCAGGATATTGGGTTCGCCGCCCGGGCCTGTGCGCGGTCGCCGACGGGCATTACCGGCATAATGCCCGCTGCTCCTCAAGGACCGCTCAGCCCCCGATGAGAAAGTTCTTGCTCGCGGGAGCTGCCCCCGCGGGTACCTATCATCGCCGGATGCGATTCGGGGATGATCGATCATGCCCGCAATAATCCTGGTGATCGAGGACGAGCCGGGAATCGTCGACTTCCTCGAGCGCGGCCTGGTGGCTTACGGCTTTGAGGTCTGCACCGCGCTCGACGGCGTCGCCGGGACCGAGCGGGCGCTGAACGAGCGCGTCGACCTGGTCGTCCTCGACATGATGCTTCCCGGTGCCAGCGGGTTGCAGGTGCTCGCGGCGCTGCGGGACACCAAGCCCGGCCTCCCGATCATCGTCCTGACAGCCCGTAGCGAGATCGAGCACCGTGTGGCCGGGCTCGACGCGGGGGCGGCCGACTATCTCGTCAAGCCGTTCTCGCTCAGCGAGCTGGCAGCACGCATCAGAGCCCAGCTCCGCGTCGCTGCGCAGACACCGCAGACGACCTTGATCGGGGGTGAGATCGAGATCAACCTGCTGACGCGCGAGGTGCGCAACGCCGGCGAGCTCGTGCGCCTTTCCACAACCGAGTTCGAGCTGCTGGTGTACCTGGTACGCAACTGTGGGCATGCCCTGTCCCGCGAGCAGATCCTGCGCGCAGTATGGGGTTATCAGTACGACCCCGGCACGAACGTGGTCGACGTCTACATCGGATATCTGCGTCGTAAGCTCGCCCGCAGCGATCAAGGCGGGCCACTGGTAACGGTGCGCTCGGTCGGCTACCGGTTTGACGGCGGCGATTAGCCGGGGGCTGCTCCGCGGCTTGCGCTGGCGGCTCACCGCGTGGGTGGCCGGCGTGATGCTCGTTTCGGTGGCCGTGATTTTCGTCGTCGTCTACAACGACACCGGCACCGAGCTGCGCAACCAGATCGACCGGAATATCGCCGGCGACACGAGCCAGCTGGCGCAGTCGCTCAGGCCGCTGAGCAGTCCAAGCCCGCCGCAGGTAGCCGCGGCGGCGCGCCGCTACGTCAGCGCACAACCCTATACCGCGACCTCGACGCTGTTGTTCGTGCTCGTGCCGGGACAGCCGACGGCCAGCAATCACCTCGAGCTGTTCGGGGTCGCCGATCCGGATAACGGCGAGAGCACGGCCGAGCAGGCGCGGGAGAACGAGCTCGACCGCCGCCTGCTGGTCCGGCGAATCGGCTATTCGACGCAACGGATCCCCGATGCCGGGCGGATGCGTATCCACGAGCGCGTGGTGTCGCTCGGCCGCCTGCCCGTGGTCGTTGGAGCTGGCGAGCCGCTGGAGATCGCCGAGCGAGCCAAGCACGGGGTGGCGCAGGCGTTCGTGCTCGCCGGTGCGCTTACGCTCGGGATCGCGCTGGTCGCCTCGTACCTCGCCGGGGCTCGCGTGTCCGCTCCGCTGCGGCGCATGGCGGCCGTTGCTGCACGGGTGAACACCGGTGACCTCGAGCCGCGGATGGAGGTCTCCAGGGGGCGCGCGGACGAGGTCGGTGTGTTATCCGAAGCCTTCAACCACATGCTCGATCGGCTCTCCGAGGCATTTCTCAGGCAGCGGGAATTCGTTGCCGATGCCTCGCACGAGCTGCGCACGCCGCTGACCGTGATCGCGGGACAGCTCGAGGTGCTGGCCGCGCAGCGCGAGCCATCGACATCCGAGGTTCGCCGCGTTGAGCGGCTCGTCCAAGCCGAGATAACCCGGATCAGCCGGCTGGTCGACGACCTGCTGGTGCTCGCCCGATCTGAGCAGACGGACTTCCTCAGAATCGAGGCGATCGACCTTCGCTCCTTCATCGAGGAGATCTGGGGCGGCGTCAGCCTGACCGCCAAGCGCCAGTTTGAGCTGGGCGCCGTTCCGGAGGGAGGACTGCGCGCGGATCCGGACCGCCTCGCGCAGGCGCTGCGCAACCTCGCGCGCAACGCGATCGAGCACACCGCCCCCAGCATCGGTCTCGTCCGCCTGGAGGTCGATGAGGTGGCCCCGGACGGGGTCCGCTTCGCCGTGATCGACGACGGACCGGGGATTCCCACATCCGAGCGAGAACGCGTGTTTGAGCGCTTTCATCGCACCGATCCTGCTCGATCTCGTTCGACGGGCGGAGTCGGGCTCGGGCTCGCGATCGTCCGAGCCATCGCCGAGGCCCACCGCGGGCAGGTCTGCGCGACCGACTCCCGGGCCGGCCACGGCGCGCGGGTGGAGCTGGTGCTCCCGGGCTGGGCTCCCGACCGCGAGCCTGCGAAACCCGATCGTTACCCTTCACGCGGATGAAGCTCAACAGCTCAAGACGATGAAGAGTTATCACCTCACTACGTTCGGCTGTCAGATGAACGCCCACGATTCCGAGCGGATCAAGGGGATGCTCGAGTCGCTCGGCTATCGGGAGGCGACGAGCCGGTCCGAAAGCGACCTGATTCTGTTCAACACATGCTCGATCCGTGAGAACGCCGACAACCGCTTCACCGCCCATCTCGGCGAGGCCAAGCGGCTGAAGTCAGAGCGTCCGGACCGGATCATCGGCGTGGGGGGGTGCTGGGCGCAATCGGTCAAGGAGGAGGTGTTCGCTCGCTTCCCGTTCGTCGACGTCGCGTTTGGCCCCGGTCAGGTCCACAAGCTCGCCGAGTTCCTGACGAGCGACTCGCTCAGCGCGCAGGGCTACTTCGAGTTCGAGGGATTCACCGGGCACCTGCCCGCCAAACGAGCCCGGGAGCATCACGCCTGGGTCCAAGTCAGCGTCGGGTGCAACTGTGTGTGCTCGTATTGCATCGTGCCCTCGACGCGAGGCCGGGAGGTCAGCCGAACACCGTGCGAGCTCGTCGCGGAGGTCGTGGCCCTGGCGCGGGATGGGGTGCGCGAGGTGACGCTGCTCGGCCAGAACGTCAACTCCTATGGACGCGAGCTCCCGACCGAGGAGCGGATCACGTTCGCGCAACTGCTCGCGCGGATCGACGCGATCGACGGTATCGACCGGATTCGCTACACGAGCCCGCACCCCAAGGACATGCGCGAGGATGTCATCCGGGCGCACGCCGAGCTCGCGTCAGTCTGCGAGCACATCCATCTGCCGCTGCAATCCGGCTCGAACGCCATCCTGAAGCGTATGCGCCGCACCTACACGCGCGAACGCTATCTGGACCGGGTCGCCTTGATCCGCGAGCACGTACCCGACTGCGCGCTGAGCACAGACGTCATCGTCGGCTTCCCCGGCGAGACCGACGGCGACTTCGAGCAGACGCTGGAGCTCGCTGAGGGAGTCGGCTACGACGGGGCCTTCACCTTCATCTACTCCCCGCGGCGCGGCACGGAGGCGGCGATCCTCCCTGACCAGGTTCCCCACCCGGTGAAGGTCGCCCGGCTCGAGCGATTGGTCGAGGTGATCCAGCGTCGCGCCGCGGAGCGTGCACAGCGGTTCCTCGGCCGCGCGGTCGAGGTGCTGGTCGAGGGACCATCGCGCACCGATTCCGCTCGTCTTCGCGGTCGCTCGCGTCACAACAAGGTCGTCAATTTCACCGGCCTGTCCTTGCCCGGAGAGCTCGCCACGGTCGAGATCGAAACCGCGACGAGCCAGACGCTTTCCGGCTCGGAGCTGATTCTGAACCGTGCTCTGAGCGGCTGACCGGCCCCGGGAGAAATCTCCCCGTGACAGCGGGCTCGTGCCCGGATAGGGTACCGGGGCAACTGGGACGCGCTCCTCGAGTCGGCATGCAGAGCCGCCTCGCGGTGGGCGCGTGGTCCTTTCCCCGACAGGAGGTTCCTATGAAGCTCGGCCTGACCATTCTGCGCGTAACGATCGGCGGACTGTTCGTCGGTCACGGCACCCAAAAGCTACTCGGCTGGTTCGGCGGCCACGGTCCCGAGGGCACCGCGCAGTTCTTCGAATCCCAGGGCCTGAAGCCCGGCGCCAAGCACGCGACCGCGGCCGGCGCCGCCGAGGCCGGTGGCGGGGCGCTGCTGGCGCTCGGCCTGCTGACCCCAGCCGCGGCCGCGACGCTGATCGGAGTGATGTCCACGGCGATCCAGACCGTGCACCTCAAGAACGGCCCGTGGGCGACCGAGAACGGCTACGAGTTCCCGCTGGTGATGGTCGCGGCGATGGTCGCCCTCGCCGACGTCGGCCCAGGCGAGCTGTCGCTCGATGACGCAATGGGCATCGACACGAGCGGCCCCGTCGTGGCGCTGCTCGCGCTTGGCGCGGGCATTGGCGGCGCGAAGATGTTCACCAAGGCCGGCTAGAGCGCTTCGGCCGAGCGGGCGACGCTCGCTCGGCCGCGACCGCCGGATCGGGTCGGGTCCGGTCGACAACGCTCGCTCGGCCACGACCGCCAAGGGTCGCTCGGTGGCGATCAACGAGATTTGCCGGCCGTCTCGCGCCAGCTTCGCGGTCGCTGAGCTGATCGATTGGCCGCGGCTGCCCAGCCCGTCGTGGACGCAGGGCGTTATATGGAGCCGAGCGAGCGCCGGCGGCTCTCGCGGCTGGTCAGCGGCGCCGATCGCTCGCCGAGCAAAACCAGAGCGCAGATCCACCAGTCCTGGAATTCCGGAGCGATCAGGAGCCGGGAGAACCGGAAAGGGCGCGATCGCCTCGTTCCGCCCAGCGGCGATTGTTCTAACCTGAGCCGGAGACCGCGGCTCCAATCACGACCGAAGCGGAAGGCTGTTCCCACGTGAAGAAGCACCGAGAGCCCTACCTGGACCGGATGTTCGAGACGCGCAGCGACGCCTGGGATCGGGCCGGACTCGCGGTCGAGAGCGGCCGCAGCACCGTGCGCCGCGCCAGGAGCCAGGCGGCGATCCTGCTGTTGCTGCTGATCGCCATATTGGTGGTCTACGGGCACATTGGGTCGCTGTTCGGGGTCGCGAAGAGCAACACGTTCGCGCGGATCGCGACGGTGCTCGCGCTGATCGTGCTCGGCTGGGCCTTCGCGCGCGATATCGGCCGGGCGGCCGCGCCGACCTTCTTCCGGCGCATGGACCCGGCGACCGCGGGCACGGTGGGCTTTCTGATCCGCCTGGTCACGGTCGCGATCGTGCTACTCGAGTCCCTAAGCATCGCCGGGTTCAACCCCCAGACTCTCGCGCTCGGTGGCGCGTTCACGGCGGTCGTGTTCGGACTCGCAGCGCAGCAGACGCTCGGCAACCTGATCGCGGGTACCGTGCTGCTGAGCGCGCGTCCGTTTCGCGTCGGCGAGCGCGTCCGGCTCCAGGCCGGAGCCGTGGGAGGGTCCGTCGAAGGAGTCGTCAGCTCACTCGGGCTCCTTTACACGACGCTCGCGACGCGCGGAGAGGACCGGATCCTGATCCCCAACAACGTGGTGCTCGCCGCGGCGATCGTGCCGCTGGTCGAACCCGACTCAGTCGATGTCAAGATCCGTCTGCGCACCGGCATCCGCCCGAGCCATGTCCAGACGATCCTCAACGAGAGCATCGGCACACCGACGCGCGCTCCGGCGAGCGTGCGCCTGGAGGAGCTCGATGGACCGGACGTTGTGGTCAGGGTTCAGGCGGCCCCGGAGGATCCGAGCCACGGCGCGCGACTGGCCGATGAGATCATCGCGGCACTTGCCTCGGTGACGGGCGAGCATGCGCTGAGCGGGGAGTCGGCGTAGCGAGGACGTCGACTCACAAGGGCTGAGCATCGAGTAGCGGTAGTGCGCTCATCTGCTCAGCGCTTGTCGCGCTGACCGTCGGCAAGGCCGGCGGCGATCCTCTCGGCGCCCATTCGCCGGCTCACGCTCGCGACGAGCTGCGGCGCCAACCCCGCCAGCGCGGCTCCCAGACGGAGGTTTGCCGGGGCCACCTCGACCTCGGCGCGGTTTCGCTCGATCGCATGGATCACGGCCGCCGCCACATCCTCGGGCGACTTCGTACCCACTCCCCGCGGAAGCTCGACTCGGGCATCGGCGAACATCCCAGCCTCCCGGATGAAGCCGGGGAGCACGGTGGAGACCCCGATTCCGTGCGGGCGCAGATCCTCGCGGATCCCGAGCGCGAACCCGCGCAGCCCGAACTTGGTCGCTGAGTACAGCGAGGACGAGGGTGAAGCGACCTTGCCCGCCAGCGAGGAGATGAAGATCATGTGCCCTCGCTGGCGGTCCACCATCCCAGGCGCAAGGGCTCGCGCGAGGGCGATCGGCCCGCGCAGGTTCACCTCGAGCATCCGATCGATCTGCGCCTGGGTCAGCTCCATCAGGGTGCCGCTGGCCGGCAGCGCAGCGTTGGCGATCAGCACGTCGATGCCGGCAGCTTCGCCGACGAGACGGTCGATGTCCTCGCGGCACGCGAGATCGCACGCGACCGCGCGCCCACCGACCTCTTGGGCAAGCGCTTGGAGCATCTCGGTCCGCCGTCCGCTGAGGATCAGACTCGCGCCTCGAGCGGCAAACGCCCTCGCGATCGCGTGTCCGATACCACCCGTTGCCCCGGTCAGGAGCACGTTTCCGCCAACGAGGCTCATGGCGCGCCGGGGAAGACCGCGATCGTGGCGGTGAAACCGTGCAGAAAGCTGCGGCCGCCCACCGGCCCAATCTCACCGGCGGCGAAGAAGCCCGCCGTCGGGGTGTCGCCCAGCTCCTGCGCCACCAGCGAAACGTCGTGATTGGCCGTACCGAACATCGCCCGGCCTCGACCGTTGCAGGAGAATACGAGCGCCCCCGCCGGAGGGCGGCCTGACATTGCCTCAAGACGCAGCCGGAGCGCCCGGCGAAGATCGTCGTCCGCCGATTTGGCGTCCCGGGCGTGCAACCGAAGCACCTGTCCGGGCGCCACTGCGGCTCCGACCATCAATCGGCCCGACTTCGGCTCCGCTCCGATCACCCCACGCACGAGAAAGTCCCCCTGCTCATACTCGGGCTGGCCGCCGTCGATCACCAGCCCGATCAGCACACCGGCCATGATCAGCGCCCGTTCGCGCGGTCCGAGCTCGGCGATGATCCGCTCGACCGTCTCCAGTGCGGGGCGACCCGCGAGCTCGTGGATCACGTTGCCCTCGGCCGCGGTGATCGTCACCTCACGTCCGAGCGGCGCCGCCCCCTGGGAGACGCAGGGAAGCATCTCGATCCCGTCGAGCCTCACTCCTACGGCGCCCTCCTCGCAAACCTTCTCGCCGAGGAACAGCGCGGCGGAGCCCTGATCGGTCCGCGCGCTCGCGAGGCCCCCGAGAACAGACACGGTGGGCGCCTCGGAGGCCAGCTCGCTCAGCACGCCGTCGGTGGGAAACGCATAGGGATCGGCGAGCATGATCGCGCCGCTCGCGCCTGCGAGGGGTGGGAGGCCATCGAGACGGTGCTCGAGTCCGTCGTCGGTCACCGTCGCATGGAACGGAGTCACGACCCCGTCTTCCCCGTCTTTCCCATCTCCCGCGAACGACGCTGTCCATACCGCGACGGCGGAGCCGGATTCGAGCTCACGACCTGACGCGAGCACCCCGGCGGCGCCGCAACCGATCAGCGTTCGCGGCCCGACCGCAGTGTGCACACCTTCGAGCATCGCCTCGGGCGTCGAGAGGTTGGCCCCGCTGGCGAACACGACCGCGAGCTCGACGGGGGCGCCGTGCAGCGCGGCAGCGGCCATTCCGGCGGCCTGGGCGCCGGCCTGCCGCGGGTCGGTGTGCGTGGAGATCCCCGCCCCCGCTCTCACGCTCACTGGCTGAGTGCTCCAACCATGGCTCCACGATACTCCGCCTCGTGGCACGCGCTGCAGTGATCGCGCTGTTTGGTCCGACGGGCGTGGGCAAGACCGCCGTCGCGACCGAGCTTGGCCGCGGGCTGCGGGGGCTCGGGGAGCGGCCGGTGGCGGTCTCGGCGGATGCGCTGCAGGTGTACGCCGGGCTGGAGACACTGACCGGCGCCGCCGGTCCCGCCGAGCCAGTCGAGCTCCCGCATCGCTTGACGTCGTTCCTCCCGGTCGATGCCCGGTTCAGCGCTGGACAATACGCGCGGCTGGCCCACGCGGAGATCGACGCGCTGCTCGACAGCGGTCAGCGTCCGATCGTCGTCGGGGGCACGGGGCTCTATCTGCGCGCTGCGCTGACCGAGCTGAGGTTCGGCGCGCCGCCGGCTGAGGGCGTTCGCGAGCGCTGGGCCGCCGAACTGGAGCGCCGGGGGTCAGTTGCCCTGCACGCTGTCCTCGAAAGCCGCGCGCCGTGGGCGGCCGGCGGGATCGAGCCCGGCGATCGCCAGCGCGTGGTGCGGGCCCTCGAGCTGCTCGACGCTGGGGAGCTGGAGCCGGCGGTGGGGGAGTCGGAGCTGTGGACGAGCGCGGTCCGGCATCCCACCCTGCTCGTCGGCCTGGTCATCGAGCGCGCGCAGCTATACGCCAGGATCGACGCGCGGGTCGATCAGATGGTCGCCGCGGGCGCCCAGCAGGAGGTCCGGCGGGCGAACGCTGCGGGCGCTTCGATCACCGCACGCAAGGCGCTGGGCTTCGACGAGCTTCTGACCGGAGACGTCGACGCGATGAAGCGACGAACCCGGAACTATGCCCGCCGCCAGCTCACCTGGATGCGCAAGCTGGCAGAAGTGAACGTGATCGACGGAACCGGCCGTGGCGTCGCCGATATCGCGGACGAGGTGCTCGCGTTGTGGAGGAGGCCGTAGCCGACGGAGGAGCGCGCCGATCGACGGCGTGAAGTCCACGGGCTAAAGCCTTGCCGCCTCGACCACGGGTTTGCGCGTTGGGAAGCAATGGGGCTCCGGTGGGAGGATCCGCTCCCGCTCTGATCGCGGCCCCGCTCCGGCGGGCGTCAGGGCAACGGCGCGAACGGATACATGACCACGACGGCGACGACGATCGCCCCGATCCACAGCACGCGCAGACGCCGCCACGACCGTGCACGGGTCGCCAAGCCGGTGGTGGCAACATAAATGCCGGGCATCACGAGCAGCATGTAGTACAGATAGCTGGTGCGGCTCAGGAACAGGCTCAGGAGCACGAACGGGACGAACGTCCCGATGAACCACGCCAGTCCGAGAATGTCCGTCTCACCTGCCGCGGTGTCCATGCGTCCGGGGGTGTCCGCCACGCCCGTCTTCAGGCGTCCGAAGGCGTCCGCCACGCCGGTCCCCAGGCGTCCGGAGAGGGCGGCCCGGCGCGCGAATGCGGGAACCAGGAGGGCCCGCGCCGCGAGCAGCAGCGCCGGAACCGCGAGCAGCAGGATCGGCGGGCTGACCATGCCGAGGAAATGCACCGCCGGGTGAATCCGGTGGAACCCCTCGGCTGGATGGGCGGGATCGATGTACAGGTAGACGATCGGCTTGTAGTCTCCGAGCCACTGCCACGGGTAGGAGGCGATTCCGCGGGGGCCGCGCGCGCTCGTCTGATGCGCCGCGAACGAGAGCACGTGGGCCAGGTGGTGAAACGGCGCGAACGGACCGCCGCCGAGGAGCTTGTGCGTGCCCGCGTCATAGGGCGGTGCAATTCGGTCAAGCGCCGCCAGCGCCGCCACGAGGACAACGGCCGCTGACAGCGCGCAGCCCGTCAGCCGAATGATGATCGGCTTCAGGCGGCGGGCCAGCGATGCGGCGGGATCCGAAGTCGACCGCTCCGGCCCTCTCCGAACTCCGTACGCCGACCCCCCGGCCGCGTCGCGCGCACTCAGCGGGCGCAGCGCCTCCACCAGCACGAGCACCAGCAGCGCATAGAGCCCCAGCAGCTTGGTGCACGCCCCGAGGCCGATCAGCACGCCGGCGAGGATCGGCCTACCGCGCAGGTATGACGCGACCCCCCAGATCATCGCCGCCAGGACGTATACGTCGAGGGTCCCGATACGCCCGTGAACCAGCATCAGGTTGTCGGCGGCCATCAGCGTCGCCGCGCCGAGGGCTGGCCAGCGTCCGCCCTCGGCCGCCCTCACGAGGACGAACATGCCAAGGATCGCCAGCGATCCTGCCACCACGCTGCCCAGCCGCCACGCGAGCGGACCATCGCCGAGGAGGTCGATCGATCCCCCGATGATCAACTTCGCCAGTTGCGGGTGCTCGGCGTTCGGATCCTCGCCCGCCGGCGCGCCGGCGTACGGTGCTCCAGCGGGTGGGTGCAGCCCCGCGATCACCCGGGCAGCGTTGACGTAGTAGACCTCATCGAAGATCAACACGTGATCGGCGGCGGACCGGCATGGCGTGCGGCATGGCTGGCCGAGCCACGCCCCGCGCGCGCCGAGCGACAGCACCGATACGGCCATCAGCAACACGAGCGGCGAGGCATCGCGCCAGGACGGCAGGGACCGCAGCCGCGCGGACGCGGACGAGACTGCTCGGACCATGGCGACCGCGACCCTACCGGGCCTGGCCGAGTCGAGATCCCGAGCACTGGACAGTTCGCGGCGCGGCTCGCTCGACGAGCGGTTCGAGCTTACGGTCGAGTGTCTCGATCTCGCGCTCGAGAAACTCGATGCGCTGTGCGAGGGAGCACAGCGCGAGCTTGGCAGCGGCGGACGGGTCGGCGAAGTCGGGCGTCGTGAGCCGCAAGCGGGCGCAGACGCCGGCTGAGATCGGCCGCTGGGGTTCGTTGCCTTGAACTCTTCAGATCAGGACCATCGCCGGGCGCCAAATGAACTTTGGCGCGCTGCGACTTGGCTGACACGCTGGCGCGCGGCCGAACCCTCCTCACCCGCCGGCCAATAGACCCCGTACCCTTGCCGTCAGCGCCTGGATCGCGTCGGCCGGATGGGCGTCGCGGCTCAGGCGCAGCTTCTGGGCCGGCAGCCCGTGGGCGCGCAGCATCTCGAGGTCACCGAACGCTTGGGCGTTCTTCAGCGCGTTGAAACCGAAGGGTCGAGTCGGGATGTCGAGCTCATCAAGCCCGTCGTGGACGAGGACGAGGAAGCTGCCGGTCTTCGGTCCGCCCTTGTGATACTGCCCGGTCGTGTGCAGGTAGCGCGGGCCGTAGCCGAACGTCGTGGCGGCCCTTGTCGGGTCGCGGACGGCGACCCGCAGCTCGGCGACGGCTTTGTCGACGCGGTCGCTCGGCGCGATGTAGGCCAGGATCGCGACGTATGCGGGCGGCTCCACCGAAAGCAGGGCGCATAGCGCGTTGTCGTCGGCGTCGTCGGGCTCGACCGCGGCGCCGCCGTCGCCGATCGCGTCGAGCACGCGCGTGGTCGCGTCCTTGGCCTCCTGGACGTTGGGCTGGTCGAACGGGTTGGTGCCCAGCGCCCAGCCCGCGACCGCGGTCGCGAACTCGGCGAAGAAGAAGATCCGGCCGAGATCCTCGGGCCCGGCGGCCGTCAGCGTCAGCGTCGGCTCGTCGCTGTCGGCAAGCGCCCTGATCGCCTCGTCGAGGCGCTCATCGGGGTTCTCGGCGTCGCGCAGGTAGGCGAAGATGCGGTCTTCGCCGTAGACGTCGGGCGCGCCGACGGGCTCCCCGGCGATCGGCAGTACGCCGTTGCCCTGCTTGCCCGTCGACTCCGCGACGAGCTGCTCGGCCCATATCCCGAACGAGACGATCGCGTCGTCGACGACGAAAGTGAGCTTGTCGCGGCCGGCGAGCGCGAGCGCTCCGAGCGCTGCCCCGAGCCACAGGCCAATGTTGTCGTGGCTGGGGCGATAGCCGGCGCAGGTCTCGGCTGCGACGCCCGCGCCATCGAGTAGACGCTGCACGTCGATGCCCATGAGCGCCGCCGGCACGAGCCCGAAGAACGTCAGCGCGCCGTAGCGCCCGCCGACGTCGGCGTCGTTGAGAAACGTCCGCCGGAAGCCGCGATCGGATGCGAGCATCGCCAACGACGAGCCGGGATCGGTGATCGCGACGTACTGCCCGCCGCGCGGCTGCAGCGACCAGAAGTGCTCATAGAGCGACATCGTCTCGATTGTCGTGCCGGACTTCGTCGAGACGACGAAGATCGTGTGATCGAGCGAGATCGACCGCTGCACGGCGAGCACGGCGCCCGCGTCGGTCGAGTCGAGCACCTGCAGGCGCATGCGGTCGTGCCGGCGCTCGCCGAAGCCCACGCGCAGGAACTCGGGCGCGAGGCTCGCGCCGCCCATCCCGAGCAGGACGGCGTCGGTGTAGCCCTCGGCCGCGAGCTCGGCCGCGAACGCCTCG
>JBPCRJ010000024.1:0-22568 GCA_050996975.1 Solirubrobacteraceae bacterium
CTATTATGCGGAAATCTACTCACCCCTCCAGCGTCGGCTCGACGGCGATTCGCACTGCTCGCCGACGCCTCACTCTGGGTGCACTGCGAGCGTTCCTTATTTCCCTTCCCCTCCCCCCCTCCCTCCCCCCCCCCCCCCCCCCCCCCCCCTCCCCCCGACCTGGGCTGGACCAGGATCTCGGTCGTGCTCGCGCGGAGTGCTCCCGCAGACGAGCACCTCTGCGAGCGTCCCGCCCTGCGCCCGCAGCGCCGCGAGCAGGATCTCGTCCCCGCTCTGCCTCACCGGCTCACGCGAGCTCTTCGAACGCGGCCGCCGCGGCCTGCACCGTGCGCTCCACGTGCTTGTCGCTGTGCGCCAGCGACGGGAACCAGGCCTCGAACTGCGAAGCGGGCGGGTACACACCCCGGCCCAGCAGGGCACGGCACCACGCGCCATACGCCCCGAGGTCGCAGGCAGCGGCGTCCGTGTAGTCACGCACTGCGACGGGGGAGAAGAACACGGTCAACAGGCCGGGGACGCTCTGCACGGAAACCCGCTGCCCCGCCGTCGACGCGGCTTTCCGCAGCCCGTCGGCGAGCGCCGCCGTGACTCGCTCCAGCCGCAGGTAGGCGGGCTCGTCGAGCAGCGCCAGGGTCGCGAGGGCTGCGGCGATCGCGAGCGGGTTACCCGACAGGGTTCCCGCCTGATAGACGTCCCCGGCGGGCGCGATCCGCTCCATCAGGCGCCGGGCGCCGCCGTAGGCCGCGGCCGGAATTCCGCCGCCGATGATCTTGCCGAGGATCGTCAGGTCGGCGGTCACCCCGAAGCGCTCCTGCGCCCCGCCCCGCGCCACGCGGAAGCCCGTGATCACCTCATCAAAGATGAGCAGGGCACCGGTTGCCGATGCTCGGTCGCGCAACAGCTCGAGGAAGCCGGCGGCGGGCGGGACGACGCCCATGTTCGCCGGCACCGGCTCGGCCAGGATCGCCGCGAGCTCGTGGCGCTCGGTGGCCTCGATCAGCGCCCGCGAGTCGTTCCACGGGACGATCACGGTAGACCCGGCCGCCGCCCGCGTGACCCCGGGACTCGAGGGAATCCCCAGCGTGGCGAGTCCCGACCCTGCCTGCGCCAGGAGACCGTCGACGTGCCCGTGGTAGGCGCCGGCGAACTTGAGGACCCGCTCACGGCCGGTCACGGCGCGCGCCAGCCGGACGGCGCTCATCGTCGCCTCGGTACCCGAGGAGGTCATCCTCAGCATCTGGACCGATGGGATGCGCTCGGCGACCTGCGCAGCCAGCGTGACCTCTCCCTCGGTCGGAGCGCCGAAGGTGGTCCCGCGCGCCGCCGCGGCGCTCACCGCCTGCACGACGGCGGGATGCGCATGGCCGAGGATCAGCGGCCCCCACGAGCCGACCCAGTCGACGTACTCGTTGCCGTCGACATCGCGCAGCAGCGCCGCCTCGCCGCCGGCGACGAAGATCGGATCGCGTCCGATCGCCCGCATCGCTCGAACCGGTGAGTTCACCCCGCCCGGGAGCAGGGACAGTGCGCGTGAGTAGAGCTCGCTCGAGCGGGTGGTGTTGAATGCCGCGGCGCTCGCACGCCGGCACGCTTGCATTCCCCGACCCGCCACCCCTCGATGGAGTAGAGCAGGCGAACCTTCTTGAACTCGGTCGAGGAGTAAAGGGTCGTGCGCTCCTCGATCCCGGTCGAGACGGCGATCGAGTCGAGGATCGCGTCGCATTCCGCCTTCGAACGGCCATGGGCCATGGTGAACACGGAATACGGCCAATCCTCGTAGATCGGACGCTGATAGCAGTGGGATATGCCCCGGAAGGCCGCCATCCGGGGCCCGAGCTCCATGATCCGCTCCTCGGGCACCTTCCAGACGCCCATCCCGTTAGCGCTGAAGCCGGCGCGACGGTGATAGAGGATCGCCGCGACGCGGCGAAGGAGCCTTCGCGCTTGCATCCCCTCGAGGTGCGCGAGCAGGCGCTCCTGGGAGACCCCGAGCTGGGCGGCCGCCGGCGCGTAGGGCTCGGAAATAACCGGCATCGCGCCCTGCAGGGCGCGAATCACCGCGACGTCGAACTCCCCGTACGGCTGGCGCTCGGTTTCGGCGGGCGGCGTCGCCTGAACCGCCTTGGCGAGCTCCTCGGTGCCCCCTTCCATCTCGAGGTCCATCCTGATCTTGAACAACTTCAGCGTCGGGAGCTGACGGATCGAGTCGGCCCCGGCGAGGCGGCCCAGAAGCTCGAGCGTTCCGTCGACCCCCAGCGGCGAGTCAGGCTCGGTGGCGATCGTGAACCAGATGTTGAACTCGTGGTTTCGCAGGTAGTTGTGCGAGACGCCGGGATGGGCATTGATGACCGTGGCCGCGCGCCACGGATTCTCCGGATCGACCTTGGCTGCGACCAGCATCGAGGAGTAGCCGAGCGCACGGGTATCGAAGATCGGCGTGACCTGGCGGATGATGCGCTCCTCCAGCAGGTGCTGGACGCGCGCGATCGCCTCCTGCTCGGTGATCCCGGCCTCGCCCGCCACGTGTGCGTAGGGCCTGGGCGCGATCGGGAACCGACCTTGCATCAGGTTGAGCAGCCGCTTGTCGAGCTCGTCGAGCGGGATCGCTGCGCCGTCCTTGCGACTGCGGAGCTTGGGACCGTGAGGCCCGGTGCGCGTCGCGGGCCCAGGGTTCGCGGGAGCGGTCTCAGCGTGCCCGGGAACTGTCCCGGTGCGCGTAGGAGCCGCCGGGTCGCCTATTGCAGCCATCGCGCAGCCTCCTTGGCGTGGTAGGTGATCACGATGTCGGCGCCCGCGCGGCGGATCGAGGTCAGCGCCTCCAGGACCGCGTCGCGCTCCTGCAGGCAACCGGCCGCCGCCGCCGCCTTGAGCATCGCGTACTCGCCGCTGACGTTGTAGGCCGCGAGCGGCATCCCGGTCTCGTCCTTGATCCGGCGGATCAGGTCGAGATACGCCAGCGCGGGCTTGACCATCACGATGTCGGCTCCCTCCTCGACGTCCAGGCGCGCCTCGCGGACCGCCTCCTCGCCGTTGGCCGGATCCATCTGGTAGCCGCGCCGATCGCCGAACGCCGGCGCGGAGCCGGCGGCGTCGCGAAACGGGCCGTAGAAAGCGGAGGCGAACTTGGCCGAGTACGCGAGGATCGGCGTCTGCGCGTGTCCGTCTTCGTCGAGCGCGGTGCGGATCACCCCCACCCGGCCGTCCATCATGTCACTCGGGGCGATCATGTCCGCACCCGCGCGGGCCTGGGAGATGGCACCGCTGGCGAGCAGCTCGAGCGTCGCGTCGTTGTCGACGGCGCCGCCGGAGTCGAGCACTCCGCAGTGGCCATGCGTGGTGTACTCGCACAGGCACAGGTCGGTGATCACGAGCAGCTTGGGATGCGCGTCCTTGATCGCGCGGGTGGCGAGTTGCACCACGCCCTCCTCATCCCAGGCGCCGGATCCCACCTCGTCCTTGGAGGAGGAGGCCGGGATCCCGAACAGGAGCACGGCGGGGATACCCAGCGCCACGGCTTCCCCGGCCTCCGCTACCGCGTGCTCGATTGACAGGCGGTCGATCCCGGGCATCGCGGCGATCGGCTCGCGCCGATCGACCCCATGGGCCACGAACAGCGGGTAGACGAGGTCGCCCGGCGAGAGACGAGTCTCGCGTACGAGCCCGCGCAGCGCACGGGTGGCGCGCAGCCGGCGGGGGCGGGTCTGCGGGAAGGGCACGCTGAGCGAGGATACCGGCTACGTACATGGTGGCTGGAACGCCGGGACCAGCGACCCGGCGAGAGTTCCTTACACCACCTTCCAGCGCTCCACCCGCCACTCGGTGACCAGCCCTGCCCGAACGTAGGGATCCGCCTCCGCGAACGCCTCGACCGCGTCGCGGTCGATCCCCTGAAAGACGATCGCCGCGCCGTGCGGAGGATCCCCGAGCGCGCCGGCCATCACGACGCGGGCGGCCTCCCGCTCGGCCCGGATGCGAGCCAGGTGCGCGTCCCGGTGGGCCGCGCGCCGCTGAAGGATGTCCTCAACGTAGTCGTAGAAGAGGATGTGGTGCGGGGCGGGCGGGGCCATCTCCACCCACTCTACGCCCGGCCGGGCGATGCGCCGCGGTACGATTAGGAGCGTGAGCAATCTCGACAAGCGCGGTGGGTACACGCCCCGCCGGGTCCGCGAGCGCCGGGCGTACCAGCTCGTCGTCGCCGGCAGCGTCGCCGGAGCCGTTGGCGTGCTGGGCGTCGTCCTCGCCGTGGTGGGCGTCGTGGGGGCCGGCTTGCCGATCATCGCCCTGCTCGTTGCGGTGATCTGCGTGGTGCTGTTCCGCCAGTCCGCCGGTCAGCGCTAGAACCTGCATAGCTCGACATTGGCATAACCCCGCGCGAAGCCGTGTCGTGTTGTACATGACGTGCGTGCACGGCACCGACACGGCCAGTCGCTTGAGGCGGACCTGTCATGTCAAGCGTCCCCCTCGCGCCGCCAAGCCGAGGTCGCAGCGCTGGCCCTCGGGGAGCTCGCCGGGCGCGATCACCGATTCTCCCTCGGGACGCTCATGCGAACCGTCGCAGCGCCAACCGCCCGAGCGCACCGAACGCCAGCGTCAGCACGGCCAGGTGCACGAGCGGCCATCCGATCCCGGGCGATACTCCGCTGAAGGCGTTGCTGAGCGCCTGCAGCCCGGCCTTGAACGGGAACGCGAACGCGACGGCGTCGAGCACCGCCGCCAGCCCGCCGGAGACCGCGGTGGCGGGCACGAGGGCGACGAACGCGATCGGCAGCGAGAGCAGGAATGCCATCAGTGATGCGGTGCTGAGGTCGCGAGCCAGAGCGCCGATCGCCACCCCAAGTGCCCCGAAGGCGAGGGCGCCGAAGCCGAGCGCGAGCACCCAGAGCGGAAATCGGACCCAGTCCAGGGGCACGAACAGCGACACCAGCACGGCCATCAGCAGGGTCACGCTCCCGGCGCATCCCGCCGACAGGACAACCTTTTCGCTCAGCAGCCGCCCTGGCGACACGAGCCCCCGCACGAGCCGCGAGTAGGCATGCTCGGAGCGCTCGACCGCGAGCATTCCCGCCGCGAGCAGCAGCGTCACGAACATCAGCGACACGATCACGGCGATCGAGGCGCCGTAGGAGTCGGCGGGGGTCGTCCTGCCCGCGAGCTGGGTCTGGTTGACCGTCAGCGGCGCGCCGATCGAGCCGAGCACCGGGCTGGCGAAACCGAGCCCCTCGATCGCCAGGCCGGCGAACGCGATCACGCGCGCCAGCGCCGGGCGCAGCGAAGAATGGCGCGGCAGCGCCGCGCTCGTCCCCCGCAGAATCGTCCGGGTGCGGCGCAGCCCGAGGAGCGGGAAGCTCTCGGGGCCGAAGTTGATCGTCCCGCCGTTCAGGACCTGCTGCAGATCGCTGACCGCGACGCGCAGCACCTGCTTGGAGACCGCCTGCTCGACGTCATTCAACCGTGCCTCGATGGCCTGCTCGGCCAACCTGCGCTCGATCGGGTCCCGGGAGTTGAGCACCAGCTCGACCGCCGGGCTGCCGACTCCGGTGCTCACGAGCGCCTGGATCTGGTCGGCGATGTCGGCGGGGACGATCAGCGCCGCCAGCGCCTGCCCATCACGGACCTTGGCGATCGCCTCCGCGCGAGAATGCACCCGGATCGGCGCCACCGACTGAAACAGCCGGTTGGCGTAATCGGACACGTTGATCTGCTGGCGCCCCAACCCGATCTTCCCCCTGCCGGGCGCGACGGCGGTGTAGAACGCAACCTTGGGCCTCCCCGGCGGACTCGAGAGCGCGAACCCGATCATCAGCGAGATCGCGATCGGATACACAACCAGCAGCCCGACGAGCAGCGGCGAGCGGCGCAGGATCTGGAGGTCCTTAACGAGCAGCCAGCGCATTTCGCTCCGGCGCTCAGTGCCCGCGTTGATGGAGGAAGGCGACGAACGCAGCCTCGAAGCCGCGGACCCGGCCGGCTTCGCCACCGGACGCGATACGCTCGAGCTCCGCAGTGGTACCGGTGAACAGCAGCTCGCCGTCGGCGAGCACGAGCACCCGGCCGCCATAGCGCTCGGCCTCGGAGACGTTGTGGGTCGAGTAGACCACCGTGGTGCCGCGGCTCGCCAGGCCGCCGGCGAACTCCCACAGCCGCTCGCGCTGGCGCGGATCGAGCGACGCCGAGGGCTCGTCGAGCAGCAGCACGGATGGCTCGGCCAGCAGCCCGATGGCAATGTTCACCCGCTGTCGGTTCCCTCCCGAGAGCCGCGCCACCTGCTCACCGGCCCGGTCCTCCAACCCGGCCTGGACCAGCATCCGCCTCACCGCCTGCTCGGGATCGGCGAGCTTCTCAAGGTGGGCGAACAGTCGCAGGTTCTCGGCCACCGACAGCTTCGAGTACAGCGCCGGTTGCTGGGGCACCCAGCCGATGTCCCGGGGCGAGCGCATGAGCTCCCCTTCGGTGGGCTCAAGGACACCGGCGAGGATCGACAGAAGCGTGGTCTTGCCGGCACCGTTGGGACCGATGACGGCGACTAGCTCGCCGGGATGGCACTCAAAGCTGACCGCGTCCAATGCTGTTCTGGAGCCGAACCGCTTGGTCAGCGAACGCGCGCCAACCCCGGCGATCTCCCCGTCGATCGTCTTGACCCCCTGGGCGGTGGCCGCAGTCCTGAACACCGGCGAGGAAGGCTACCCCGGCGTGGGCAGACGGGCGGCCAACGCGGCGCCACAGGTCCGGCAGAAGGCATCGCCGGGGCCTGCGGCCGAGCCGCAATCCGCGCAGCGATCCCCTCCCCCCGCCCCGCCCTCCTGCTCAGGTTGGCTCTTCCCGACCTCACGATCCCCTCTCACCGCCCCGCCCTCCTGCTCAGGTCGGCTCTTCCCGACCTCGCGATCCCCTCCCCCCACCACGCCCTCCCGCTCAGATCCCGCCACGCCCTCCCGCTCGGCTGGGTCCGCCAGCACCCCCAGGACCGCCGGAGAGATCGGCCACGGCTCCAGGACGAGGTGGCGGCGCAGATAGATCACCGTTTGGCGAATCACGGCGGCCAGTGGCAGCGCCACCAGCGCGCCGGCCACCCCGTAGAGCCGGTAGCCGAGCAGCAGCGACAGGATGATCACGATCGGATTGATCCGCAGCGAGATCCTGAACACCTGTGGCGCCACGAAATGGCCCTCCAGCTGCTGAAGGGCGACGAACAGGAGGACCAGCCAGACGGCGTTGATTGGATCGGTGAACAGCGCCACCGCCACCGCCGGCAGCGGGCCGATGATCGGGCCGATGTAGGGGATGAGCTCCATCAGGCCATAGAAGACGCCGAAGAACAGCGTGTAGCGCTGGCCGTCGGGAAAGATGCCGGCGGCCCCGAAGATCCACAGGCAGATCGCCGCGCTGGCGCCCATGATCAGGCTGAACAGGATCTGGCCGCGGACATACCCGAACACGGCTCGCTGGACGAGGAGCGGGAAGTCGTCGTCGGGCGTTCCGTCCCCCGCAGGCATCGCCCGCCTCACCAGCCGGCCGATCTGCCTCCCGTAGACGAGCAGGTAGACCGACAGGACAAGCACCAGGACCAGCTCGAACGAGATCGTCAGGATCTGGGTCAGCAGATCGCGTGAGAACGACAGGATCGCCCCTGAGCGCTTGATCAGATTGGACTGGAGCGTCTGCAACGCGGTGTGGCCCTGTTGCTGGATCTGGACCTTGATGCCGTTGCGATCGAGCCAGCTCTGGAGGTTGGCGAGGCCGTGGTTGGCCTGCCGGACGAGATGCGGGACGTCCTTCTGAAAGTCGCTGATCTGGCTGCTGGCCGGACTGGAGAGCAGCGCGCCGATCCCGACCAGCGCCGCAAGCCCAGCGAGGTAGATGGCGAGGATCGCCAGCCCCCGCGGCACCCGCTTGCGCTCGAGCATCTTGATCAGGGGGTTGAGGAGCAGCGCGACGATGCTCGCGACGATCAGCACCAGCAACACCGGCCCCGCCGCCCGCGCCAGCACGAACGATCCGAGGATCGCGATTGGCAGCAGCACGAGCTGGATCCAGCGCGGCACGACGACGCGAGAGTGCATGCAGTGGAAGTATGCGGGAGGCGTGCAAGCGATCAAGAAAGTCAAGATCCTGTTTGTCGGCGATGTCGTCGGCGCGATCGGCCGGCGCACGCTGCTGGCGCTGCTGCCGTCGCTGCGCGAGCGCCTCGCGCCGGACTTCGTGGTCTGCAACGGCGAGAACGCCGCCGCCGGGGTCGGGATCACGCCCAAGATCGCGCGAGAGCTGCTGGGCGCGGGAGTCGACGCGATCACACTCGGCAACCACGCCTATCGTCACCGGGAGATCTACGCCTACCTCGATGCCGAGCCGCGAATCCTCCGTCCGGCCAACTACCTGCGCAGCCAGCCGGGGCACGGATCGTGCGTCCTGTCTGGGGATGGCGTGCGGCTCGGCGTCCTCTCCCTATCGGGCAACCTCCACATGAAGGCGGGGCACCCGGCGTTCCCCGAGGCCGACGCGGCGCTGCACGCCCTGGAGGGACGAGTCGATCACCTGCTCGTCGATATGCACGCCGAGGCGACGAGCGAGAAGGTCGGCATGGGGTGGCACCTGGACGGCCGCGTCACGGCCATGGTCGGAACCCACACGCACATCCCGACCGCCGACGCCAGGGTGCTGCCCGGCGGCACCGCCTACATCACCGACGTCGGCATGACCGGTCCGCGCGGAGGTGTGATCGGCGTCAAGCGCGAGCTGGCGATCGAGGCGATGATCACTCAGATGCCGGTCAAGTTCGAGACCTCGAGCGAGGACCCGTGGCTCAATGGCGTACTGATCCGAACCGCCGGACCGATGCGCGCCGAGTCGATCGAGCCGGTGTTGGAGCCGGCACCGGAAGTCAGGTAGGGGCGGTCCTCCCGGCCCTCTCGGCCCTCTCGGCCCTCTCGGTTTTCCCGGCCCTCCCGGTCGCGCTGCGAGCCGAGCAGCGCCACCATCACCAGCGGGAAGAACCATGGGATGTAGAGGTAGAACCAGTGGGTGACCCCGAGCTGCAGGGCGATGACAACCGCGGACGCAAGCGCGGCCAGCTGGACGAGCGTTCGGCGTCGCGGTACGAACGCGAGCGCCACCGCCAGTACCGCGGCGGCTCCCTGGACAGCGTGCTGCGCGAAGCCCAGCCCTCCCCACAGCCCCCAGATCGAGAACGGCGAGCCGCGGGCGGCCTGGTAGGAGATCGTGTCGCGCCAGAAGACGCCCAGGTGTCCGCCGACCAGCACCGGCGCCATCGCGAGGATCGCGGTGAGGCCGTACGCGAGGCCCCCGAGCACCACCGAGCGCCGGTGTGGCCACCCGCCGGTGCCGCGCAACAGCAACGGTCCCAGCGCCAGCGGGGCGAACTTGGTCAGCCCCGCGAGCGCGCCCGCCACTCCCCGCGCAGGCGCGGAGCTGACCACCAGCAGCGCGAGCACGGTCAGCATCGCCACCAGCGAATCGTTGCTGTTCGAGCTCAGCGCGTAGATCGTGAACGGGTAGGAGGCCCACGCGTAGGCGAGCAGCACCCCGAGCGTCGGGCCACGGATCCGGCGTCCGAGCAGGTACAGGCCGAGCAGCGTCAGCAGATCGAACGCGATCGCGGCCGCGTGGGCGGCGGGCAGATCGTCCCAGTGCCCGCGCCAGCCGAAGATCGCCACCGGCGGCACGTACGCGAAGTAGTTGACCGGTCCGTAGGTGTCGCCGGCGGCGATGTCATGCGGCCAGCCGCCATACAGCGGCTTGTCGTGGGTCAGTCTCTCCGCTCCCACAACTCCCGCGTAACCGACATCGATCACGTTGGAGTCGGTCATGTCCAGACCGACCCTGAACCCGACCAGGAACACCACGACTACGGCGAGCCAGGACACTGGCACCAGCAGCGTTGGCGGCCCGCGCGGCACGCCTCGCCCGAACGCGAGCAGCAACATCCGCACCAACAGGTAGAGCAGGAACGGGTAGGCCAGCGGCACCGAGATTCCGATCAACGCGTGGTTGAAGAACGCCAGCGAGATCGAAAAGCCGAGCAGCATCAGCAGATCCAGGTGCAGCAGCGAGGGGCGCCGCCAGCCCCAGGCCTTGCCCCGCCGGCGCAAGGGGAGGAACGGAGCCAGGAACAGCACACATAACGGGATCCAGACATACCAGGCGTTGACGTGGCGTCCAAACTCGCCCGGATAGCCCCGCGCCATCGTCCAGGCGACCTGGAACCCCGTCCACGCCTCGGTCACCCGGCCACTCGAGTCATCGACGTAGACCTGTGCGAGCTCCTTCGCGCCCCGCCCGGGTGAGAACCAGCTCACCTGCCAGCGCCCGGGGCCCTTCGTGTACTCGTACGCGATCGCCTTGGGGTGGCGGTGGAGCTCCGCGCGGATCTTCGGCGCCCCGGCCGCGATCCGCCGCACCTGCGCCGCCGTCCGCCGGTAGCCCGAAGGCGGTCGGTCCGGGGTGAAGACGAGCACCGGGGCGCTCGGGTCGACGGTCGCAGAGGCGGTGTTGGCGTGGGTGGAACGGGCCGGCATGCGCCCGACCCCCGCTCCCGCTGAGCCCGGGACCGCCACCAGCAGCGCGACGGCGAGCGCCACCAGCAGCGCGACGGCGAGCGCAACCAGGAGCGCGACTCGCGTCGCGGCACGGGCCCTCAGGCCCGGAAGCTCCAAAGCTTCTGACCGAGGAAGGACAGCGGCGTACCGGCGGCGATCGCCAGCGCCTGCGCGAGCACCTTCGCCAGCCCGGGACCGTCGACGAGTGCCACGAGCACGACGTAGGTGAACCCGAACGCCACCAGCGAGACCACGAAGAAGCGCGCCGCCTGGGCCGTCGGGTGCGCGTGGCGGGCATCGAAGGTCCAGTGTCGATTCCACCAGAAGTTGCTCACGACCGAGACGACGAACGCGAGCACCGAGGCGATCCGGTAGTCGATCGTCAGCGCGTGCACGCAGATGGCGAACACGACCAGATTGACCACGTACCCACTCGCGCCGACCGCCGCGAAGCGCGCGAGCTGCAGCCAATTGTGTCCGCGGCGCACGCCGTGGCGCACTCGCGCCCGAAACGGGAGCCTGACGGTGCTGGTCAGGTCTTCGGACATCGGTGAGACTGTATCGGTGTAGCTTCGCGCCGATGCCCGACCCGGCAGGATGCGGGATGACCGTTAACGCGCTCCTAATTCGTTAAAGCCCTCCTAATTCCGCTTCCGGCCGTCCGGACAGGCTGTCGATTCCCTCGCGGGAACGAAAGCGATGGCGAAGGTCAACCCCTGAGCGCCGGCGAGAGTCACCCCTCTCCCGCCAGCGAAGACCCTCCCGCTTACCCGCTATCTCAGCCCGAAATGCGCCCGCACCATCGGCGCCACGTCGCGCAGCGACCACTGCTCACGTGCATCGCGGGAATCCGGTCCGGTTCCGCACCACAAAAGCGCCCCGAGGGAGTCCGATCGGTGCAGCGACCCGTGGCTGCCCCCGCCGACGTGATCGGCCCCGCCCCAGTCGACGAACTCGTAGCCGGGGGCCGCGGACAGCAGCACGTCGCCTGCGGTCGGGCACTTGAGGGCCGACCAGATCCGCGACAGCGCGTCGGGGTACTCCGAGCTGTGAAAGCGTCCGTCCTGCGCCCGCGCCCCCAGCGCGGTCAGGTCGCCCTGAACGCTCCAGCACTCGCCGCGCGCGTCCCACAGTTCACCGCCGGGCGCGAACCGTAGCTCGCCCCGCTGGCTCCAGACGACCGCCTCCTGGCCGCAGTCGCCGACGAGCCACAGCACGAGGTCGATCCCGTCGAGCTCCTGCACCACCGCCAGCGAGCGCTCGAGCACCTGCTCACGGTGCTCCTCGTCGAGCACGTAGACCATCGCCGAGCGCTGCGCCGGGCTGAGCGCCACCTCCGCTCCGAGCGAGCGCGACGAACTGGGCTTGGCGACATCGAAGTCGGCGAACGCGTGGTCCAGGCGGATGCGCTCCTCGACCGAGGCCTGCGAATGGTCGGAGGTGACGATCACCGCGTGCTCGTCGAGGAACGTGTCGGGACCCCCGCCGGCGTGCATCAGGCGCTCGAGCTGACGGTCGGCCGCCGCGATCGACGTGACCTGGGCGTGGGGGCCATTGCGGTGCGACCACGCGTCGTTGTCGGGGAGGGAGAACAGCAGAAAGTCGAACAGGTCGTGCTCGACCAGGTAGGCCCCGACGCACCCGGTGTGCTGGTCGCGCACTCCGGGCATCCCCATCTGTCCCCGGCAGCCCGTCTTGCGGCTCGCATAGAGATCGGCGTAGAACAGCTCGCCCGGTCCGTAGATCGTACGGCGAAACAGCGTCGAGGTGACGACCCGGGCGAGCGCGGTCTCATTCGATACCTCGTGCTGATGGCGGCCACGGTAGATCAAGTACGTCGTGCCGGCGGTCCGCGCGCCGGCGTCGTCGAGCGACTCGAACACGGTGTCCACGAGCGGCGAGAGGTGCTCGGCGTTCATCCGGTAGACCGTGTCGGTCATCGAGCGCAGGACGCCGAACTGCCGGGTGGCGGAGAAGCTCGAGCCGTACTCGACATAGCGGGACTCCACGCGGTGATACCAGTTCATGCTCGGGATCAGGTGGCCGTCGGGTCCGGCGCCGGTCGCGATCGTGGCGGCGCACACGGGCGTGACCGAAGGGAATGCGGCCACGCAGTCGGAAACGTACACCCCCCGGTCCCGGACGCGCTGCAGCGCCGGAGCCCGGCCAGCCGCGATCGCCCGCTCGAGCATCGCCGGCTTGAGCGCGTCGATCACCACCAACACCAACTTTTTTGGCTGCTTGGGCGAACTGCTGCCCGTTCCGGCTGGATGCTCAGCGCCGCTCAACGGAGGATCCGCAGGCCGGCGTACTTCTGGCCCTTACGCCGGCGCCCGGCGTAGAGGAGCCACAGCAACAGCGCCAGGCCGATCGGACCGACTGGCGGCGCCAGCACCGACAGCACCGCGTACAGCAGGGCGCCACCATCGGCGTACAACGGCAGCAGGCTGGCGGTCGGGCCTTCGGCGCTCGAGCGCACAGCCTGCAGGCGTGCGCGCACGCGCGCCAGCAGCGGGCGCGTCGCCGCGATCCCCACTGCGGCACAGATCACGCCGCCCACGATCCCGGGCCAGAGCGCGTAGTGCCCCCGGCACAGCGAGCCCGCGAACAGCAGCGCTCCGAGCGCCAGCGCGATCGCCCCGAGGCCGATGGCCACCGGCCCCCGCTCGACCCGGCTCTGCGCCAGGCGCCGCTCGGCGAGCGCGATCAGGATCGCGCCCACCAGCATCCCGAGCAGGAACGGGGTCCCCTGCAGGAACGCGCAATCGCTGCCCTTGAAGCCGATCTGGAGATCATCGGCCGCGAGCGCGCCGACCGCCAGCGCGGGCAGAAACGGGCGGATGCCGATCGCCGCGGCGATGCCGATCCCCTGGAAGATGTCGAAGACGAGGTGCACCGTGCTGTACCGTGACGGAGCGTGACGATAGACGAGAGGGCACGATGAGTCCCGCCAGCGGCGGGGGCTTGCGGCGCCCGCGGTCCACGGCACGGGACATCGAACGCTACGCGTCGCTGTTCGCGCAGCGGACGAAGGTGATGAGGTCCTCGGCGATGCGCGACCTGATGGCGCTGACCGAGCGCGACGACGTGATCTCGCTCGCCGGAGGTCTGCCGGACACCTCGACGTTCCCCCCGGACTCCTACGCCTCGCTGATGGGCATCGTGGCCGTCGATTCGTGTGCGCGCGCACTGCAGTACGCCCCGACGGACGGTCTCGCGCTCGTCAAGCGGTGCATTGCCGACGTGATGGCCGCCGAGGGGATGGAGATCGACGATGACGAGCTGCTCGTCACCACCGGTGGCCAGCAGGTGATCGATCTCGCCTGCAAGACGCTGCTCGATCCGGGCGACGTGGTGATCGCCGAGGCGCCGACGTACCCCGGCGCGATCCCGGCGTTCTGCGCCTATCAGGCCGATGTCGTGCAGGTGGGCATGGACGGTGAGGGCATGCGCATCGACGAGCTCGAGGCGACGCTCGACAAGCTGGCGCGCAGCGGGCGCCGACCGAAGTTCATCTACACGGTCCCGAACTTCCACAATCCGGCTGGCGTGACGATGTCGCTCGAGCGACGACGCGCACTGGTGGCGATCGCCGCCGGGCGGGAGCTGCTCGTGCTGGAGGACAATCCGTACGGGCTGCTGCGCTACGAGGGCACGCCCCTGCCCACGCTGCGCTCGCTCGACAGCGACTTCGTGATCTACGCCAGCACCTTCTCGAAGATCCTCTCGCCGGGCGTCCGACTCGGCTGGACCACGGCGCCGGCTCCGATCCTCCAGAAGATGAACATTGGCAAGCAGGCCTCCGATCTGTGCTCGTCCTCGATCTCGCAGTACTTCGTCGGCGCCTACTTCGCGTCCGGGCCGTGGGAGGACTACGTGCGATCGCTGATCGAGATCTACCGACGCCGGCGCGACGTGATGCTGGACGCGCTCGCCGAGCACTTCCCGCGCGAAGCGCAGTGGACCCATCCCCAGGGCGGGCTGTTCATCTGGGCGACCATGCCCGATTACATCGACACCACCGACCTGCTGGCGCGGGCACTGCAGGAGCACGTGGCGTTCGTCCCCGGGCGCGCGGCGTACCTCGACGGGCGGGGCGGGTCCTCGATGCGCCTGAACTTCTCCGGCGGCAACGAGGACGAGATCCGCGAGGGGATACGCCGGATCGGCGAGATCGTCCGCGAGCAGGTCGCGCTGTACGGCACGCTGACCGGCGCCTACCCGGCGAGCGCCGCCGCCCCGGCCGGTGAGGACGAACCGCCGCCGTCCGACCAACGCGCCTCGGGCGCCGAGCTGAAGCTGGCCAAGGTGCTACGGATGCCGGCCACGCGCAAGCGCGCCGGATGACCTAAGGCCAGCCGGTGACCTGTATCGCCGTGCTCAAGGGGGGTAGCTCGCTCGAGCGCCAGGTGTCGCTGAAATCAGGCGCCCGCGCCCAGGACGCACTCGAGCGTCTCGGCCACGAGGTGATCCCGATCGATGTCGGCTCGGACCTGGTCGCCCGTCTCACCGCTGGCCGCCCGGACGTCGCCTTCGTCGCCCTGCACGGGCGCGACGGGGAGGACGGAACGGTCCAGGAGCTCCTCGAGGCGATGGGGATCCCCTACACCGGGTCGGGCGTGTCGGCTTGCATCCGGACGGCCGACAAGGTCCTCGCCAAGCACGCGATGCGCGACCGCGGCATCCCCACGCCAGACTTCTTCGGCTTCAACGAGACCGCGTTCAAGGGCCTCGGCGCGGCGCAGGCACTTCCCGCGATGCAGCAGCGCCTGGAGTTCCCGATCGTCGTCAAGCCCGCAGGACAAGGCTCCGCCCTCGGGATCAAGTTCGCCCGTACGCCGGCCGACGTTCCCGGCGCCCTGCTCGCGGCGTTCTCCTATGACCGCAAGGTGCTGCTGGAGCGGCACGTCACCGGGCGCGAGCTGGCCGTCTCGATCCTCGACGAGGATGCGGCGCCGGCCACGCTGCCGATCGTCGAAGCCGTCCCCGAGCAGGAGAGCTTCTACGATTTCGAGTCCCGCTACGAAATCGGCGCCACGAAGTTCGTCTGCCCCGCGGAGCTCGATGCAGAGGTGAGCGTGCGAGCGAGCGAGCTGGCGCTCGCGGCGTACGAGCTGCTCGGCTGCTCGGGGTTCGCGCGCGCGGATCTGATGCTCGAGCGCGACAGCGGGGAGCTCTACGTGCTGGAGGTCGACACGATCCCCGGGCTGACCGAGACGAGCCTGCTGCCGCAGGCGGCCGAGGCCGCGGGACTCGGGTTCGACGAGCTGATCGAACGGATCCTCGCCTCGGCGAGCGTGACCAGCAAGAAATAAAGGGGCGACGCAGCCGCCCCCGATTAATGTGTCAGTCGCGGTACCGAAACGATCGCGGGATCGCGGGCCCGGCGCGGTCCCCGACGACGATCGCGGGCCCGGCGCGGTTGCCCGGCGTCACTCGCCGGCGAAGTCCTCGGGCGTGACCTGGTCGAGGAAGTCCTTGAACTTCTCGACCACCTCTTCGGTGTCCTCGACCTCGTGCTCGAACTCGATGGCCGACTCGGCGATCACCTCGTCGGCGGCGAAGATCGGTGCGCCGGCTCGGACCGCCAGCGCGAGCGCGTCGCTCGGGCGGGAGTCGATCTCCAGCTCGCGGCCATTCACGCGCAGGCTGATCGAGGCGTAGAAGGTGTTCTCCCGCAGCTCGGTCACCGCGACCCGGGTGCACTCGGCCTCGAGCTCACCCAGCACGTCGGAGAGCAGGTCGTGGGTCATCGGGCGCGGCGTCGAGGCGCCCTGCAGCTTCATCAGGATCGCCGCCGCCTCGGGGTGCCCGATCCAGATCGGCAGGAACTTATTGGTCTCGACGGCCTTCAGCAACACGATCGGCTGCTTGCCCACCATGTCGAAGCTCACGCCGTAGATCACCATTTCCTGCACGCGCCGCTCCTCGCTCGGTTCTGCACAAGTATAGGGTGCGCGACGGGTTGCAAGGCCGGGGTGCAGCCGCCCACCCGAGCGGTCCTTTACCGGCCGATGCCCGATACTCGCCCGGGCATGGGTGAGCGATCGCCAGCGAAGCACGACCCGCGCCAACGCGTCCTCGTGATCGGACAGGGACGCCTGGTTGATGTCGCCCGCCGCGCGCTGGGCGACTCCGGCGCGCGCATCGTCCAGCTGCGAGAGCCGGGCGATCGCCAGATCCGCCAGGCGATGAGCACCCACGTCGATGCGGTGATGGTGATCTCGCGCGATGACCGCGCGTCGCTCCGTCTCGCGCTCGTGGTCGAGGGCCTGCGACCCGGGGTGCGGCTGATCGTGACGATCTACAACCGCGACCTCGGCGTGCAGCTGCGGCGCGCGATTCAGGGCGTCCGGGTGATGTCGATGGCCGACATCGTCGCTGCGCCACTGGCGGCGGCGTGCCTGGACGGTGATCTGCTCTCCGTCCGATCCTCGGATGATGAGCTCCTCGGGATCACGTTTGGGCCACAGGGACCCGTGACCGCGCCGCTGACGGTGAGTCGTACCAATCCCCTCGCGCGTGTCCGGGCGAACCTGAGCTCGCTCGCGCATCCGTTCGAGCTCAGCGCCAAAACACTCCTTGCGGGCCTGCTGGGGTTCGCGCTGATCCTGCTCACCGACTCGTTCGTGGTCTCGCTGGCGCTGAACGAGTCGGTCGTCGATGCCGTCTACGCGGCGACCAAGACGATCGTCACCGTGGGTCCGAGCACCGCCGTCGATCACGGGCCGGCCTGGCTGAAGCTGTTCTCGGCGGCGATGATGCTCGCGGCACTGGCGTTCACCGCCGTCTTCACCGCCGGTCTGATCGAGCGGCTGCTCGACCGTCGCCTGGTCGCGATCGTCGGCCCGCGGGCGATGCCGCGCACTGGCCACGTGATCGTGGTCGGGCTGGGACAGATCGGTCTGCGGCTGTGCATAAGCCTGCGGACGCTCGGCGTTCCCGTCGTCGCGGTCGAGTCCAACGCCGACGCCGACAACATCAGACGGGCCAAGCAGTACGACATCCCGGTCGTGATCGGCCGGGGCAACAGCCGCGGCGTGCTGCGGACGCTGGAGCTTCCCCGCGCGCTGGCGCTCGCCGCGGTCACCTCAGACGAGATCGAGAACGTCTCGGCAGTAGTCGCCGCGCTGGCGCTGCGCGAGGATCTGCCCACCGTGCTGCGCGCCGGTAGCGGGCACATGCTGGATGAGACGCGCGCCCTGTTCCGGATCGGCGCGGTGCGCGATGTGTACCGGATCGGCGGCACGCTGCTCGCGGCTGCGGCGCTCGGCTCGAGCGCCGAGGAGGCGTTTGCCGCCGAGGAGACCGTCTGGGTGATCGGCCGCGACGGCCAGATCGAGCGCGCCGACGAACATCTCCGGACGGCTGCATGCCAGCCGCTGGTCACGGACGTGGGGCTGGGCTAGCGTGCCGAGCTCGATCGAGCCCGAGCCTGCCCGAGCCACGTTTGTCCCGGCGATGGCCTACCGGGCCGTAGTACTGGCGTTTACGCTCGTGGCCGCCGGGCTGCTCTTCAAGGCGCTCATCAGCCTGCTGCTGCTGCTCTCGCTGTCGATCATCATCGCGCTGCCGGTTGCCGCCGGGGCAGGCTGGCTACAGCGCTTCCGGGTGCCCAGAGCCCTCGGAGCGCTCGTGTCGTTGCTGTTGGGGCTCGGAGTGATCGCGCTGGCGCTCGGTCTCGTCGTACCGTCGTTCGTCCATCAGGTGAACGCGTTCGTAGGCGATCTCCCGAACACGGTCAGCCGCCTCGAGCGAGCGATCAACCACACCTTTGGGCTGGGGCCGGGGACAATCGCCCGCACCGTTCAGCGGTTCGCCTACCGCTTCACCCAGCATCCCGCCGTGCTGCTCGGGCCGCTGTCATCGATCGGGATCACGCTCGCCGGCGGGCTCGCCGCGGTCGTCGTGGTCCTGATCAGCGCTCTCTACATGGCGATCAACCCAACCCCGCTGGTCCGTGGCCTGATTCGGCTCGCGCCGCCCGAGCAGCGCGCGCAGGCGTTGTGGATCCTCGAGCGGATCCGGACCGCGTGGCTCGGCTGGCTGCGCGGGCTGGCGCTTGACATGGTCGTGCTCGGAGGGCTGCTGTTCATCGGGATGAGCCTGATCGGACTGAACTTCGCGGTCGGCTTCGCCGTCTTCTCCGCGCTGCTGACGGTGATCCCGAACTACGGCTCGGTGATCAGCGCTGTGCCGCCGGTGGTCTACGGGCTCGCCCACTCGTTTCACGACGGGGTGCTGGTCGCCGTCGTCTACATCGTCGTGAACCAGATCGAGGGCAACCTGGTGCTGCCACTGATCATGGCACGCTCGGTCAACCTGCACCCCGCGGTGATCGCGATCGGGGTGCTGATCGCCGGGGCGCTGCTCGGCGTATTGGGCCTGTTCCTGTCGGTCCCGCTGATCTCGCTGACCCTGATCCTCGTCGACGAACTCTGGGTCCGCCCCCAAGAGGCGCGCGATCACGCGCGATCACCCCAGACGCATGATCACCCCGGCCCACCGCAGGCGCGCGAGCGTGAACGGCCCTCGCAGGCGGATGATCCCGGGGCGCAGTCCGTCGCGGTAGGCTCACGGCACTCCTCGGCGCATCCGGACTAGACGCGATGCCCGGAGAACCTTCACTGCGATCACCATCAGCGCCGTCCAAACCCGTCGGGGTCGCCCGCGCGCAGCGGGCGATCTCAGGGGCGGTCCTGCTCGCGGCCGCGCTGATCATCGTCGGGCTCCTGGTCCAGCAGCTCATCACGCTGCTGCTGGCGGTGCTGGTCACGATCATCCTCAGCCTGCCGCTGAGCTGGAGCGCGACCGTGTTCGAGCGCCGCGGCATCCCCCGGACGGGCGGGGCGCTGATCGGACTGGCGATCGGCGTCGGCGTGCTCGGCGGCTTGATCGCGCTGCTGGTCCCCGTTCTGATCAACCAGGTGGGGACGCTGATCAACGCCGGGCCGGGTCTCGTACACACGATCGAGGTCAAGGTGAGCCACCTCACCGGAGGCCAGCCAGGCCACGTCGCCAGCCAGCTTCAGCAGTATGCGGCGACCTACGCCCGGGACCCGACCCGGCTGCTCGGTCGGATCGCGTCGATTGGGCTCGGTGCCGCGACCGTGATCGGCGGACTTGTGATCGCGATCATCACCGCGTACTACATCGCCGCCAGACCCCAGCCGTTGCTCGATGGCACGCTGCGCCTGTTCCCGCCCCGCCGGCGTCCCGAGGTCATGCGCGTGCTGCTGCGTCTGCGCGCCGCATGGCTCGGCTGGCTACGGGGTCTCGCGATCGCGATGCTGATCATCGGCGTGCTGCTGTACCTGGCGTTGCACCTGCTGGTCGGCCTGCCGTTCGCCGTGTTCTTCGCCGCCTTAGGCGCCGCCGCCGAGGTGATCCCGTATTTCGGGGCCATCGCCAGCAGCATTCCGCCGATCGCCTTCGCGCTCACGATCTCGCCCGGAACGGCGATCGGAGTGCTCGTGATCTACGCGTTGTTCACCAGATCGAGGCCAACTTCATCGCTCCGGTCGTGATGGCGCGGGCCGTGCACCTGCACCCCGCGGTGATTGCCTTCGGGGTGATCGCGGTGGGCGAGGTGTTCGGGCTGCTCGGACTCGTGCTTGCGGTCCCGATCCTCTCGATGGTGACGATTCTCGTCGAGGAGATCTGGGTGCGCCCGCGAGAGTTGCGGTCCAAGGGCATGTGACCGGGGTCGAAGGGCGTGTGACCGGGTCGAAGGGCGTGTCACAGGTGGCTTTGCGCCGCGGCGGGATCCGGGTATGCGAGCTCCATCACGAGCGTGGACCACGAGAAGTCGCGCGCACCCATGCCCTCGCCGGTGTGCGGGTCGTAGTACTCGCGTAGGCCAGCCGCGGCCACAGTCCTGATGATCGCCGATTCGAGCTGCTGGGCCTGAGCTCGATACCCGAGCCTGACCAGCCCGAGCCACAGCAGCCAGGCGGAGTTGATCCACGTCGGCCCACGCCAGTAACGGCGCAGGAACAGGAACCGATCGTTGGTCGAGAATGCCGGCTCGGCGAACGACACCGAAGGTGGCGGCACCGGCAGCCAGAACTTCGCCGGATCGAGCAGATGCTCCTCGACGAGTCGCCGCCCGATCGCCTCGGGCAGGTCGGGCAGCGCCAGCGGCGAGAGGGCCGCCCACGTCAGCACCTCGGGCTTTCGATCGTGCACGGCTCGGCCACTGTGCGAAAGCTGAGCGAAGCGTCCGCTGCGGTCGCGTCTGGTGGCTTTCGAGCGCACAAGCTGGCGGAAGCACCCGGCCCGCTCGTCGTAGCAGCGGTCGATCAGCGCCGGCGTGATCGACGAGCGCCCGAGCGCCAGCCGCGAGAGGTTGTGCAGGACGTTGGTCATCACATCGCAGAGCACCGGCCCCCCGGCCGCCTGGACCCGGCGGATATCGAAGCCGTGGCGGCGGTTTCGCCGGACCAGCAACGGGAACGTGGGCAGGCCGTGGGCCCGCCATCCCCAGACGGAGTCGAACTTCGGCGAGGCGTCGAGTCCCGACTCGTCGGGCTGCAGAATCCAGATCAGTCCGTCGCCGTCGAGGTCTCGATCGCGCTGCACCTGGTCATGGTGCGCTGCGATCGCGGGCACCTCCCGCGGATCGCCGACCGCGATCCGCCACGCCCACGCCAGCAGCGGAGGCTGGATCGTGCTGGTCATGAAGTCAGACCGAGACTGCACGTTGTAGAACAGCGAGCGCGCACGATCGACGGGCTGCGCCCAGAAGATCGTGTGCCCGATGAAGCCATCGGGCCGGGCCGCGGCGAGCAGGCTCGAGAGCTCGGCGCGCGCCCGATCGCGATCGAAGCGTCGCCACACGATGGCCGAAAAGCAGGAGTCCCAGTACCACTGCCACGGGTAGCGTCCCGGGCTCGGCGCGGTGTACGCGTACGGTATGTCTCCTCGCGAGCCTGCAAGCCAGTTTCGCGCGAGCACGCTACGGCATAACGCCGAGACCCGGTCGCGGTCTGCGCTGAGCGGGTCGGTCATCGCTGGTGATCCGCGCTGAGCGGGTCGGTCATCGCTGGAGATCTGCGGTGGGACGCATCGGTCATCGCTGGTGATCTGTGCACGGCGTATCGGTCACCGCGGGGCGGCGAAGCCGTCGTTCAGCAGCTGCTGGGCCTGACCGGCGGTGTCGGAGGAGTGCAGCAGCACGACGCCCAGCCACCTGCGCCCCCGTCTCGCGGTCGCGACCAGGCACGAGCCGGCGGCGTCCGTATAGCCCGTCTTCACACCATCGGTCCCGGGGTAGCCGAGCCTCAGCAGCGGATTGTTGTTGTACAGGTAGAGCTTGCCGCCCTTGATCGGAAACGGCAGCACCGTGCTGGGAGTGCCGACGATCCGCGTCAGCCGAGGCTGCTCGAGCACCGCGTGGGCGATGATCGCCAGGTCGCCGGTGCACGAATGAGTGCCCGGGTCGACGATCCCCGAGACGGAGGTGAAGTGGGTGCAGCGCAACCCCATCAAGTGAGCTCGAGCGTTCATCATCGCGACGAAGGCACTCTGGGTCCCGGCGACGTGCAGCGCGAGCGCGATCGCGGCGTCGTTGCCCGACGGGAGCATCAGCCCGTACAGCAACGTCCCCAGCGCCACCGAGCGGCCAAGGGGGAGTAGCCCCACCCCCGAGCCCGAGAAGTCGACCGCCGCGCGCGTGATCAGCACGCGGGCCGGTGCCCGAGAGTGCGCCACGACCACGAGCGCCGTCATCATCTTGGTCAGGCTCGCAATCGGGAGCACGCGGTCGGCGTCTCGCTCCCACAGCACCCGGCCGCTCGAAACGTCGAACAGCATCGCGCTGCGGACCTGACTGCGGATGGGGAACCGGACATTGATCGGCGGGCGCGCCAGCGCAAAGCCGTAGCCCGCTCGGCGAGCCGGGCGGCGGCGCGCGGCCACGGCGGTTTGAGCCATGCCGCTCAGGGGGCACGGCCGAGAGCCCAGCGAGCACGCAGCGGGCTGTTCGGCGACAGGATCCGCAGTGTTCGGGGAAAT
>JBPCRJ010000080.1:0-27268 GCA_050996975.1 Solirubrobacteraceae bacterium
AGCATCCAGCGACGGCGAGCGCCGCCGTCACCGCAGGCTGCCCGCAGGGCAGAGCGCGAAGCGCTTGACCGCAAGCCCGCCGGCGCTATCTGCGCCACAAGGGTTGACACAGGGAGTCTCATGCGCCCGCGCCTGAACGCAGCTCTGCGGTTCCCAGTCTGGAGGAGCGGACAACCAACACTCGAAGCCGATCGACGAACACCTCGCGCACGCTACCTGCGGGCGCTCCGCTTGGAGCCCTTGCCTCGCGTAGCGAATGCGACTGATCGGTGCGTACGGAGGGCCGATGCTTCGAGGGTCACAGCACGGCGCGAATCTGACCTACGCCAGCAAGCGATCCCAATCCCCGCCGCGGCGAGCAGGACGGCCGGCCAGGCTCCGATCACGAGTCCGAGCAGATGGGAGAGGGCGAAGGCGAGCAGCCCGACCGCGGTGAGCGTCGCGGCGGTGCGCCCGCCATCCCGCTCCAGCCAGACGACCATGCACACCAGGCCACAGGCCGCCAGTACCAGACCACCGAGTTCTCGCGAGCCGGTCATCGCCGCGACTCCGAAGCCGGCGATCAGGCCGCTGGCGGCGATCGGAGCGGTAGCCAGGTCTCGTCGCATGCCCGGGAGTATCGCGGCTCAACGGCTCAGGGAGGCAGCAGGAGTCGGAAGTGTCGGGCAAGACGGCCAAAATGGCCGTGGCCCTTGGCGGCCAGCGAGGTCGCGCCGAGCAGAATCACGAACACCCCCGCCAGCACGGCCAGGCCCGCCAGTACCACCGGCCAGCGCCGCTGCAGGAAGTTGCGCCCGGACGTCAGCATCCTTCCGGCGCGATCGCCCGCGAACCGAAGCGTGCCGGCGATCCCGATCAGCGGCGCGACGAAGCACAGGTTGAACAGCACCAGCAGCGCCAGCTGGCGCGGTGGACCGAGGCCCGAGCTGACGATCGCCGTGATCACGGCGAAGTAGGGGAAGGCGGTCGGCAGCTCAACGGCAGTGATCGTCGCGCCGAGCACCGCGCTGGACTTGCCCGGGGGGATCTCCGGGACCTGCCGGTCGGAGAGCTTGGCGCGATTGCGCCACAGCAGCGCCGCGGCCACGAGCATCACCGCCCCGGCGGCGATCTCGGCGATGCTCCGCGCTTCTCGTCCGGGGTGGGGCAGCAGCGAGAGCACCAGTTGGCCGGGTCCTAGCGCGATTGCCGCTCCGCCGACCAGATAGACGACGAACACGCCGAGCGTGAACTCGCTCACCCGCCTGAGCGGATGCTCGCCGGTCGCGAGATAGAGCGCAGGTGCGATCGTGGTCGGGTTCAGAGAGTCGGCGATCCCGATCGAGATCACCAGGCCGATCAGCCGGATCATGCGCCCATTGTTCCGGCCGCGAGGCGATTACGCGAAGCGGAGAGGCTCCGCTCGTGCTCAGCATCGGGGATTCACGCCGGCAGCGCGCAAGCGGCTGCGTCGAGGCTCGAGCCAGGGTCAGCCGAGTCTCCACTGGATCGCCCCCAAGCCCGGGAAGCGCAAGGCCTCTGCGCTCGCCCCCGTCAGGTCCCACTCGCGCCCGGCGATGTATGGCCCGCGGTCGATCACCGGCACGCGGATCGCCCGTCCCCCGTAGACGAAGGTCACCTCGGTGCCGCACGGCAACGTCTTGTTGGCGACACCGAGCTGCGGAACGTGCAGGACGCCACCGCACGCGATTGGCAGGCCATAGTCGGTGAATACCGACGCGATGCTGACGAAGTACTGACCGGGCGGAAGCGTCGAGGGATCGATCAGGGCGCCCGAGAGGTTGAGGCGGTCCAGGTGGTATTGGGCGATCGCGAGCTGGAAGTGTGCGACCTCGGCCCGCACCTGGGCGTCGGTGGGGGCTCCCCTGGCGGGACCGCTGCCGGCGCTGGCGGGCCCCGTGGGAGCGCGATCGGGCCGCAACTTGGCCGGGGCGGGGTGGCCGCTTGGTGTGGGCGCCGCGGCTCGAGCACCCTGCCCGGCGACCGGCTCGACGGCCTGCGGGTGGGCTTGTACGGTTGGAACGGGCGTGGTAGACGTGCGCGCACCAGCCGCGCCCGATTGGGCCTTCGAACCGCACCCGAGCACCACGAGCGCCAACACCGCTGTCGCTACGTGCGCCCTGATCGTCGCAACTCTAACCGAAGCTCGCGTGACCGTCGCCGCTGTTTCGCCGAGAGAAGACGGCGGCGCGCCAGCCGCGCCAGCGGTACCATCGGCGCCGAGCGCATCGCGGGGCCGGGCAGCACGCGTCCGGCGGTGGCTCGATCGAGCCCGACAAGGGCGCTACACTGAGATTTGGCGCCGGGGCGGCGTTCATCAACACGTCCCGAGCCCGGCCGCTGAAGCCCTGACCACCCCGTACGGAAGCGCGTAGATGGCCCGTGGAGATGTCCGGATCGCTGCCACCCTCGCCTGCGAGGAGTGCAAGCGCCGGAACTACCAAACGAACAAGAGCAAGCGGAACAACCCGGAGCGGCTACAGCTGCGCAAGTACTGTCGCTGGTGCAAGCGCCACACCGCGCACCGCGAAACACGCTGAGCGCGCGGGGAGCTACTCCGTTGGCCCGCAACAGCAAACGCGCCCGCGCCAAGGAACGGCGCAGCCGCCGACCGCCCAACGGATCCCCCGCGCGGCCTGGGGTGGCGACCGCGCGGGCGCAGCGCGAACGAGCCGCCGCGGATCGCACGGAGGACACGGCACTCGATCCGATCGAGGACGCGAGCCAGGATTCGATCGAGGATCAGAGCCCGGATCCGCTCGAGCACGCAGGGCGGGATCGGATTGAGGACACCGCACCCGATCCGCTCGAGCACGCCACTCCGGGTGTCGAGCTGGCTGAGGCGCAGCTCGCGCGGGGACGACCGGAGCCGGCTGACGATGCGCAGCTGGGCGCCGCCGAGCTCGAGCGCGCCGAGTTGGCCTCCGAGGAAGCGGGACCCGACGATCAGGGTGGCGAGCGCGAGCTACGGACCGGTGCCGGTGGCGGCGGCGGTCGTCACGGCGCCGGCGCCGGAGTGGGCCTCGATGGCGATGGGATCGTTCCGCCTTCGGGCGGCGGAGGGGAGCTCGTGGTGCCCGGCGCCTCCGCGCCCGAGCGGCGCGTACGCGCCAGCAACCGCCTGGTGACCTTCATTCAGGGAAGCTGGCACGAGCTTCAACGGGTACAGTGGCCCGATCGCCGCCAGGTGATGCAGGCCACGGGAGTCGTGATCGGGTTTGTGATCGTGGCGGGCGCGTTCCTCGGCGTGGCCGATCTGCTCGCCACCAAGATCGTCAAGCTGATCCTCAAGTAACTCCTTTCCGAGCCTCCATCTCTCTCACACTGCAGAGCATCGATAGAACATGTTTCGTTGGTACGTCGTAAACACCTATTCAGGTCACGAGAACAAGGTCAAGCACAACCTCGAGCATCGGGTTGTGTCGCTCGGCCAGCAGCGCGCGGTCAAGCGGATCGTCGTGCCGACCGAGACCGTCTCGGAGATGAAGGACAACCAGAAGGTGACGGTCGAGAAGCGGACGATGCCCGGCTACGTGCTGGTGAACATGGACCTCAACGAGGACTCCTGGACGCTGGTGAAGGGCACCCCGGGGGTGACCGGCTTTGTCGGCGCCTCAAACGAGCCCGTCCCCCTCACCCAAGCCGAGATCGATCGGCTGCTGCACAAGGAGACCGCGGACAGGCCGCGGATCAAGGCGCAATTCTCGATCGGCGAATCGGTTAAGGTGATCTCCGGGCCGCTGTCAGACTTCTCGGGCGAGATCTCCGAGGTCAACGAGGATGCGCAGCGGCTGAAGGTGCTCGTGTCGATCTTCGGCCGCGAGACGCCGGTCGAGGTAGCATTCGATCAGGTGAAGAAGATTTAATAGGGGCCGCATTCGCGGCCCTGTGGTTTAGTGATCCGCTCCCGATATGGCCAAGAAAATCCTAACTCAGATCAAGCTCCAGGCCGTTGGCGGCCAGGCCAGCCCGGCGCCGCCCGTCGGCCCGGCGCTTGGTCAGCACGGCGTCAACATCATGGAGTTCGTCAAGTCGTTCAACGCCCAGACCCAGTCCGACACGGGCACGGTGATCCCGGTCGTGATCACCGTGTACGAGGATCGCTCGTTCACGTTCGTGACCAAGAGCCCTCCGGCGGCCGTGCTGATCAAGCAGGCGCTGTCGATCCAGAAGGGCTCGGCCGAGCCGCATCGCGACAAGGTCGCGAAGATCACCACGACGCAGCTGAAGGCGATCGCCGAGACGAAGATGAAGGACCTGAACGCGAACGACATCGACGCCGCGGCGAAGATCATCGCCGGTACGGCCCGCTCGATGGGTGTGGAGGTGATCTGAATGTCCAGGCACGGCAAGTCCTACGACGACGCCAAGCAGCGCTTCGACCGCGAGCGCGAGTATCCGCCGGCGGAGGCGATCGCGCTGATCAAGCAGCTGGGGCGGGTGAAGTTCAACGAATCGGTCGAGGTTCACGTGCGCACCGGTTTGAACGTCCGCCACGCCGACGAGCAGCTCCGCGGGACGGTCGCGCTGCCCAACGGTCTGGGCAAGAACGTCAAGGTCGCCGTCTTCGCCCAGGGCGAGCGGGCGCGCGAGGCGCAGGAGGCGGGGGCGGACGTCGTCGGCGCGGAGGACCTCGCGAAGCGGGTCCAGGACGGCTTCGACGACTTCGATGTCGCGATCGCCACACCCGACCTGATGCCGGTCGTCGGGCGCCTGGGGCGGATCCTCGGCCCGGCGGGCAAGATGCCCAATCCCAAGGTCGGCACGGTCACGATGGACGTCGCCAAGGCGGTGCATGAGTCCAAGGCGGGGAAGGTGGAGTACCGCACTGACAGAACCGCGATCGTGCACCTGGTGATCGGCAAGCGCGATTTCGACGAGCGCCAGCTGCTCGAGAACTACGCTGCCGTGATCGACGAGCTGATCCGGGCCAAGCCGTCGGCGGCTAAGGGCCGCTACATCCGCTCGGTCACGTTTGCCACCACGATGGGACCGGGCGTCAAAGTGGACCCCTCGCGAACGCGCGACATCGTCGAGGAGCCCGTCGCCGCGTAGACTGACCGAGCCAATTCAATACAGACACGCCCGAGACCTCCGGCGGCGCAGACGTGTAAGCCCGGAGCAGGTGAGCCTTGACTTCAGTCCCAGAGGACTGCCTTCGACGCCCGCCTCTCGCGGGCGTTTGGTTTGAGAGGACCATGAACCGAGAGCAAAAAGCAGCAGTAGTCGAAGAGATCGCCGGCCAGATGCAGGCGGCCGACGCGATCTTCGCTGTCGACTATCGCGGCCTGTCCGTCGCTCAGGCGGCCGACCTGCGCGCCCGGCTGCGCGAGTCCGACACCCGGTTGCGGATCGTCAAGAACTCGCTCACCGAGCTGGCCGCCGAGCAGGCCGGCGCCCAATCGCTGAAGCCGATGCTCGTCGGCCCGACGGCGCTCGCGCTCGTCCGGGGCGACGCGGCGCTCGCGGCCAAGGCGCTGAGCGACGCGGCTCGGACGCTGCGGATCCTCGAGTTCAAGGGCGGGCTGATGAACGGCTCGGCGCTCAGCGCCGACGACGTCCGCTCGATCGCGCGCCTTCCCGCGCGCGAGATCCTCCACGCCCAGCTCGTGGGCACGATCGCGGCGCCGCTGACCGGCCTGGCCCGCGGTCTGAACGCGCTGATCGCCGGGATCGCCATCCAGCTGCAGGCGATCGCCGACCAAGGCCTGGTGAGCGGCGCGGCACCCGCGCCGAGCGCTCCCGAGCCGACCGCGGCACCGGAAGTGTCGGAGGCTCCCGAGCCGACCGCGGCACCGGAAGTGTCGGAGGCATCCGAACCCACAGAACCCACCCCGCCCAGATTGGACGACGCGCCGGATGCTGAGCCGTCCGGGGGACGACAGGAGGAACAGACATGAGCAGCACGCAAGAATGGATCGATGAGCTGAAGGGCATTTCGGTGCTCGAGCTTTCCGAGCGGATCAAGGCGCTGGAGGAGGCGTTCGGGGTTTCGGCGAGCGCCGTCAGCGCCGTGGCTCCGGCCCCGGGAGGCGGGGCCGCTGACGGCGCCGCTGAGGAAGTCGAGGAGCAGAGCACCTTCGACGTCGTCCTGACCGCCGCCGGCGAGAAGAAGATTCAGGTGATCAAGGTCGTGCGCGCCACGACGGGCCTGGGACTGAAGGAGGCCAAGGCGCTCGTCGACGAAGCACCGAAGGCGATCAAGGAAGGTGTCGACAGGGTCGAGGCCGACAAGCTCAAGGCCGACCTGGAGGAGGCCGGTGGAGTCGTCGAGCTCAAGTAGCGGCGGTTGGTGACCCGGTGCCCTTCGGGGTGCGGTCGGACGCACCCGGAGCGGCCGGGTGGCCGGTGATCGTGGCGAGGTAGGCCTCGAGTAGCGGGCCGAAGACCTGGAAGGCCCGGCGGAGGGTCGCACCCACCTGCTGGCCGGGCCAGTCGGATGGGAGCAGCGCAGGGGTCAGCGGGCAGGGGTAAGCGGGCAGGGGTCGGCGGGCAGGGGCGAACGTCTTGAGCCGCGCCCGGTTCGCCCCCTTGCCCCGCCGGCGATTTCCCCCTACACTGCGCGCGTCAGCCGATAGTCGTAGCCGCCCGATGAAGCGGTGCCGCGCCACATACGCGGTGCCGGGGGCGGGGTCCGTGAGAGCTGGACGGTCCTGCACAGGGCACCAATGCCGTGTGCTATCTTTGCTGGTCGCGCTTGAGAGGCTGAGTTGTCCTCCCGGCGCGCTCCTGATCCCCTCTGACCGTCCGAGGAGTCGCCGTCTTGGCCATCGCTCACGCCCCCCGGACGCGCCGTAGCTTCGCGCGTCTGAACAAGGTCCTGGAAGTACCCAACCTGATCGACATCCAGCGCAAGTCCTTCGCCTGGCTGACCGACACCAGCGGTGGCGGCCTGCGCGAGACGATCGACGACATCTCGCCGATCGAGGACTACACCGGGAACCTCGCCGTGCAGTTCGGCGAGTTCACCTTCGACGAGCCCCTGGCCAATCTCGAGCAGTGCCGTGAGAAGGATCTGACGTTCGCCCGCCCGCTGACCGTCACCGTCGCGTTCATCAACCGGGAGACCGGCGAGATCCGCGAGCAGTCGGTGTTCATGGGCGACTTCCCGTGGATGACCGAGCGCGGCACGTTCATCATCAACGGCACCGAGCGGGTCGTGGTGACCCAGCTGGTGCGCTCGCCCGGCGCCTACGTGATGGAGCCCAAGGACCGGGAGAAGCAGGTCTTCATCGCCAATCTGATGCCGGCGCGCGGCTCGTGGCTTGAGCTCGAGATCGACAAGAAGGGCCGCGTCTATGTCCGCATCGACCGCAAGCGCAAGCTTCCCGTCACGGTGCTGCTGCGCGCGATGGGGTACGCCTCCGACGAGGAGATCCTGAGCCTGTTCGAGGACTCGCTCTACATCCGCAACACGGTCGAGGCCGATCCCGAGGTGCTTCGCACTGAGGAGGGCTCGTTGATCGAGCTGTTCAAGAAGCAGCGCCCCGGTGAGCCGCCTTCGATCGACGCCGCCAAGGCACTGCTGCACCAGCTCTTCTTCGATTCCAAGCGCTACGACCTGACCCGCGTCGGCCGCTACAAGCTGAACTCCCGGCTTGATCTCGACATCGACCTCGACACGCGCACCCTGACCCACGACGACATCATCGCGCTGGTCAAGGAGCTCGTCTCGCTGCCCAAGCTGCTCGGGATGCCCGAGGACCCGGATGAGAACCTGAAGGACTTCGCGGCCGAGGCGGCGTCGATGCCCCGCGAGCCGATCCAGGACCACCTCGACGAGTACGAGCACTTCGGCAATCGCCGCCTGCGCACCGTCGGGGAACTGATCCAGGAGGCGTTCCGGATTGGCCTGTACCGGATGGAGCGCGTTGTCCGCGAGCGCCTGACGACGGAGGACGCCGACACGATCACTCCGCAGACGATCGTCAACATCCGCCCGGTCGTGGCGGCGCTGAAGGAGTTCTTCGGTTCCAGCCAGCTCTCCCAGTTCATGGACCAGACCAACTCGCTGGCCGGACTCACCCACCGGCGTCGTCTGTCGGCGCTCGGCGCGGGTGGTCTGACCCGCGAGCGCGCGCCGATCGAGGTTCGCGACGTGCACCCCACCCACTACGGGCGGATGTGTCCGATCGAGACTCCCGAGGGCCCGAACATCGGACTGATCGGCTCGCTGTCCTCCTACGCGGAGATCTCCGAGCATGGCTTCGTCACCACCCCCTACCGTGTGGTCAAAGACGGCGTGCTCACCGACGAGGTGATCCGGATGGACGCCAACCAGGAGGAGGAGCAGGTCATCGCGCAGGCGAACACGCCGGTCGACGAGTCCGGTCGCCTCACGGGTGAGGAGATCATCTGCCGCACCCAGGCCGGCCAGTACGTGACGGTGACGCCGACCGAGGTCGACCTGATCGACGTCTCGCCCGAGCAGATCTGGTCCGTGGCCACGGCGATGATCCCGTTCCTCGAGCACGACGATGCCAATCGCGCGCTGATGGGCTCGAACATGCAGCGCCAGGCGGTGCCGTTGCTGGTCACCGACGCGCCGCTGGTCGGCACGGGGATGGAGCGGCGAGCGGCGATCGACACCGGCGACGTGGTGCTGGCGCACAACGCCGGCACCGTATCCCAGCTCGACGCCGAGCAGATCGTCGTTCAGACCGGCGACGGCGCTCACGACGAGTATCCGCTGCAGAAGTTCATGCGCTCCAACCAGGGCACGCTGATCCACCAGAAGCCGATCGTCGACGTCGGGACGCCCGTCGAGAAGGGCAGCGTGCTCGCCGACGGCTCGGCGACCGATATGGGCGAGATGGCGCTCGGCAAGAACCTGCTGGTCGCCTTCATGTCCTGGGAGGGCTACAACTTCGAGGACGCGATCATCCTCTCCAAGCGCTTGGTGTCCGACGACGAGCTGACCTCGATCCACATCGAGGAGTACGAGATCGACGCCCGCACGACCAAGCTCGGCGACGAGGAGATCACCCGCGACATCCCCAATCGCTCCGAGGAGTCGCTGCGCAACCTCGACGATCGCGGGATCGTACGAATCGGCGCCGAGGTCGCTTCGGGCGATCTGCTCGTCGGCAAGGTCACTCCCAAGGGCGAAACCGAGCTGACCGCCGAGGAGAAGCTGATCCGGGCGATCTTCAAGGAGAAGGCCCGCGAGGTGCGCGACACCTCGCTCAAGGTCCCCCACGGCGAAGGCGGCGTCGTGATCGACGTCAAGACCTTCAGTCGCGACGAGGGCGACGACCTGCCGCCCGGGGTCAACGACCTGGTGCGCGTGTTCGTGGCCAAGAAGCGCAAGATCGCCGAAGGCGACAAGCTCGCGGGACGTCACGGGAATAAGGGCGTGATTTCGAAGATCGTCGACCAGCAGGACATGCCGTTCCTCGAGGACGGGACGCCGGTGGACGTGATCCTCAACCCGCTGGGTGTGCCGAGCCGGATGAACCTCGGCCAGATCCTCGAGACTCACCTCGGGTGGGTGGCGGCCAACGGCTGGTACGAGGACGGCTCGGAGGCTCGCCGGTACGCCGTCAACGGCGGATCGGGACGCGATGGTCAGGCGGGGAAGGTGTACGTGGCGACGCCGGTGTTCGACGGCGCGACGGTCGCTGATGTCGATACCGCCCTTGTGCGCTGGCAGGACGAGCACAAGGGCTCGATCCGGATGGACGTCGACAAGGCGCGCCGGTCGGGTGAGCAGGCATCGGGGAAGGCCACGCTGTTCAACGGCCGGACCGGCGAGCCGTTCGAGGAGCAGGTTACGGTCGGATACATGTACATCCTGAAGCTGCTGCATCTCGTGGACGACAAGATCCACGCTCGCTCGACGGGCCCCTACTCGCTCGTCACCCAGCAGCCGCTGGGCGGCAAGGCGCAGTTCGGCGGCCAGCGCTTCGGCGAGATGGAGGTGTGGGCGCTCGAGGCCTACGGTGCGGCTTACACGCTGCAGGAGATGCTCACGATCAAGTCCGACGACACCGTCGGCCGGGTGAAGGCGTACGAGGCGATCGTCAAGGGAGAGAACATCGCCGAGCCGTCGATCCCGGAGTCGTTCAAGGTCCTGCTCAAGGAGATGCAGTCGCTCGCGCTCGACGTGAACGTGGTATCCGAGGAGGGCGAGCGCGCCGAGACGCGCGAGGAGGACGACGACCTCCTGCGGGCGGCCGAGGAGCTCGGGATCGACCTGAGCGGCGTTCGTGCCCTTGACGGCGCGGCGGCCGACGAGGTGGTCGAGCACGTGGGCGAGACCGTTGAGGGGTCGGGTCCCGAGGTGGAAACCGTGCCGGTCGAGCCCGCGGGCGAGACGCCCCAGGCGCCAGTTCACGACGACGAGCCCGAGGCTGGCCTGGAGCCCGGCGAGGAGCTTGCCGACCACGATTTCGCCGTTCACGAGGACCCGATGCTCGATCCGGCGCTCGATCCTGGCGTAGCCGCGGGCGTAACCGAGGAGGCCGAGGGCGCAACCGAGGGAACGGAGACGTAGGTCGGGCTGGGCACGGCCTGGCGCCGCCGCATTTCATCCGCGGGGGTGTGCTTCGTAGTCAGATCCAAGACGCCAAAGATTCAAGCGATAACGAGGAAAACTACTTTGATCGACATCAACAACTTCGACGCCATCGAGATCGGCCTCGCCTCCTCCAAGCAGATTCGCTCCTGGAGCTCGGGTGAGGTCACGAAGCCCGAGACGATCAACTACCGCACGCTCAAGCCCGAGAAGGACGGTCTGTTCTGCGAGCGCATCTTCGGTCCGACGAAGGACTGGGAGTGCTATTGCGGCAAGTACAAGCGCGTCCGCTACAAGGGAATCGTGTGCGAGCGCTGTGGCGTCGAGGTCACCCGCTCGAAGGTTCGCCGCGAGCGCATGGGCCACATCGATCTCGCCGCGCCTGTATCCCACATCTGGTTCTTCAAGGGCGTTCCGAGCCGAATCGGATACCTGCTCGACATGGCTCCCAAGGAGCTCGAGAAGGTTCTCTACTTCGCGGCCTCGATGGTCACGTGGGTCGACGACGAAGCCCGCGAGCGTGACCTCGAGTCGCTCGCGGATGAAGTCGTCAAGGTGCTCGACTCCTACGCGGCCGAGAAGGAGGAGCGCGTACTGGAGCTGAAGGAGTCCCTGGCTCGCCGCGAGCAATTTCTGCAGAGCGCGAAGACCGGTCGGGACTTCTCCGACGAGGATCATCTGTGGGCCGAGACGCTCGAGGTTAATGTCGCCAAGCTCTCCGACGAGGAGCGCGAGAAGATGCTCAAGGAGCTGCGCAAGAGCTTCCAGGCCGACATCGACGACACCGCGGCCTACATCGAGGATGCGGCCGAGCGCATGCGACAGGTGTGGGAGCTGTTCAAGACGATGAAGCCCAAGGACGTCGTCAACGACGAGACGACCTTCCGTGAGCTCAAGGATCGCTTCGGGTCCCCGTACGGGCTGGGCGAGTACTTCCGCGGCGGCATGGGTGCCGAGGCGGTGCGCGATCTTCTGCAGCAGGTCGATCTCGCGGCCGAGTCCGATGACCTGCAGGAGCAGGTCAAGACCGGCAAGGGCCAGAAGCAGGCACGGGCGGTGAAGCGTCTGAAGGTCGTCTCGGCGTTCATCAGCTCCGGCAACCGGCCGGAGATGATGGTGCTCGAGGCGGTGCCGGTGATCACGCCGGAGCTGCGTCCAATGGTGCAGCTCGACGGTGGACGCTTCGCCACCTCGGACCTGAACGACCTCTATCGCCGGGTGATCAACCGCAACAACCGCCTCAAGCGCCTGCTCGATCTTGGCGCGCCCGAGATCATCGTCAACAACGAGAAGCGGATGCTCCAGGAGGCGGTCGACGCGCTGTTTGACAACGGCCGTCGCGGGCGGCCCGTCACCGGGCCAGGCAACCGGCCGCTCAAGTCCCTCAGCGACATGCTCAAGGGCAAGCAGGGCCGCTTCCGTCAGAACCTGCTCGGCAAGCGCGTGGATTACTCCGGTCGCTCGGTGATCGTCTCCGGGCCGTCGCTGCGCCTGCACCAGTGCGGTCTGCCGAAGCTGATGGCGCTGGAGCTGTTCAAGCCGTTCATCATGGCCCGTCTCGTCGAGCGCAAGTCCGCGCAGAACATCAAGGCGGCCAAGAAGATGGTCGACTCGATGATTCCCGAGGTGTGGGATGTGCTCGAGGAGGTCATCCACGAGCACCCCGTGCTGCTCAACCGCGCCCCGACGCTCCACCGCCTGGGGATCCAGGCGTTCGAGCCGGTGCTGGTCGAAGGGAAGGCGATCCAGGTCCACCCGCTCGTCTGCCACGCGTTCAACGCCGACTTCGACGGCGACCAGATGGCCGTTCACCTGCCGCTCTCGGCCGAGGCCCAGGCCGAGGCGAGGATCCTGATGCTGTCCTCCAACAACATCCTGTCCCCCGCCCACGGCGCGCCGCTGGCGATCCCGACGCAGGACATGGTGCTCGGCGCCTACTACCTGACCTACGGACCTGAGCCGGAGGATCTGGCGAAGATCGATCCGGCCACGCACGCCCCGCGCCCGCACGTGTACCGCACCGCGCAGGAGGCTGAGTGGTCCTACGAGCACGGCGTGGTCAAGCTGCACGACCTGACCGAGTTCCGCCAGCTGGGGCGCGAGGGCGGCCATATCCTGACGACGGTCGGGCGGATCATCTACAACGACAAGATCGAGCGAGCGCTGGATGAGGCGCTGGGGACGGGCTTTGACCCGAGCACGTATGAGTTCATCAACCGCTCGACGAAGAAGAAGGACACGACCAAGCTCGTCGATGACCTCGTGCAGGCCTACGGCGCACCGACGATCTCGCAGGTCCTCGACGCGTTCAAGGACGTGGGCTTCCACTACGCCACCCAGGCGGGAGTGACGATTTCCAAGAACGACGTCCAGGTGCCCCCGTCCAAGGGGGCGATCCTGGCCCGCTACGACGAGCAACTTGCGGTGATCGAGGCGCAGTACGACGACGGCGAGATGGATCAGGAAGAGCGCCACGAGGCGGTCACGAAGCTGTGGGACCGGGCCACCAACGAGGTGGCGGACGCGATGACCGCGAATCTGGACGAGCTCAACCCCATCTTCATGATGGCCAACTCCGGTGCGCGCGGCTCCTTCCAGCAGATCCGCCAGCTTGCCGGCATGCGTGGCCTGATGGCCAACCCAAAGGGCGAGATCATCGAGCGTCCGATCAAGGCCAACTTCATGGAGGGCCTGACCGTGCTCGAGTACTTCATCTCGACCCACGGTGCCCGCAAGGGCCTCGCCGACACCGCGCTACGTACCGCGGACTCCGGTTACCTCACCCGCCGGCTGGTCGACGTGGCCCAGGACGTGATCATCCGGGCCGAGGACTGCGGAACCACGCAGTTCATCGAGATGCCGGTGTCGACGCTGGAGGTCGAGCCGGAGACCCGCCGGCTGCGGCCGACCGGTGAGCCCAACGACAACCTGATCGGCCGCTTTGCCGCCCAGCACATCAAGACCAAGCGAGGCCGGGTGATCGTGGAGCAGGGCGTCGAGATCGATCGGGCCCATTACGCGGACATCGTGGAAGCGTGGGCGGAGGAGACCGACAAGGGCATGCTCGTTCAGATCCCGGTCCGCTCGGTGCTCAAGTGCGAGGCCCCTACCGGCGTCTGCCAGGCCTGCTACGGGCGCTCGATGGCCACCGGCAAGGTCGCTCAGATCGGTGACGCGGTGGGGATCATCGCTGCCCAGTCGATCGGCGAGCCGGGTACCCAGCTGACGATGCGCACGTTCCACACCGGCGGAATCGCCGGTGCGGACATCACTCACGGTCTACCGCGCGTGGTCGAGCTGTTCGAAGCCCGCAAGCCCAAGGGCCTGGCGAAGATCTCCGAGCTCGGCGGCAAGGTCTCGATCGAGGACGCCGACAAGTCGCTGACGGTGGTGATCACCGACGACGGCGGTGAGGAGCACCGCCACACGTTCCCGCGGCGTACGCTTCTGTTCGTCGAGTCCGGCCAGCAGATCGAGCCCGGGATTCAGCTCAACGAGGGATCGTTGTACCCGCACGAGCTGCTCGCGATCCGGGGGCGTACGGAGACCGAGCTGTACCTCGTACGCGAAGTGCAGGAGGTCTACAAGTCCCAAGGGGTGGACATCAACGACAAGCACATCGAGCTGATCGTGCGCCAGATGATGAAGAAGGTTCGGGTCGACCAGAAGGGCGACACCGACCTCCTCCCGGGCCAGTTCGTCGACCGCTTCGACTACGCCCGCGTCAACCAGGCGGTGATCGATGCGGATGGTGAGGCGGCCCAGGCCGAGGAGATCATCCTCGGGATCACCAAGGCGTCGCTCAACACCGACTCGTTCCTATCGGCGGCGTCCTTCCAGGAGACGACGAAGGTCCTGACCGACGCGGCGCTGGAGGGCAAGACCGATCGCCTCAACGGGCTCAAGGAGAACGTCATCATCGGCAAGCTGATCCCGGCCGCCACGGGTCTGAAGCGCTACCGGCGGATCGAGATCGAGCCCACCGAGCAGATCCCCCGCGGGATGGATGACATCGGTCTGCTCGACCACGAGGATCTCGCCGCCGAGCTCGGCCTGATCGACGGAGAGTCGCTGACCGGATTCAGCGGCGGCATCGAGCCCGATCTCTCGGATCTGGAGGACATCGGCCGCGCCGGCGCCTCACTCGGATTCGCCGAGGAGCTCGCCGATCTGGACGTACCCTCGGGGAACGGCGGCTCTTCGCAGGAGTAGCCAGCGGGCTTTCTGCCGTTGCGCCGCTGGGGCTGCGCCGTGAGCGGGCCCCAGTCGGTTGCGCTGGCGGGGTCCGTCGCCGCGCCGTGCACGCGGCCCCAGCGAGTCCGCCGGCACGGGTGTCGCCGTGGACGCGGCCCCGGCGGCTGCGCTGTCGGGTTCGTCGCCGCGCCCGCGCGTACCCTTCTCGGGGTGCGACTCGAGGGGATTCAGCTGGGGGACATAGTCGAGGTCGACCGGCTCGGGCGCCGCTTCCACGCGCTGGTGATCGGCAACACCGGCGGAGGGCTCGGGGTGCAGCCGCTGGACCGTCGCGTCACCTATCGCTCGTGCCGCGCGCACGACGTGGTTGGCCATTGGTCAAAGCGTGGCCGCCCCCGCGCGACCGATGCGCCGCTCGAGCCTTCGGTTCACCAGCTCGAGCTCGACACCACGGTGCGGGAGTGAAACGCCGGGGACCACCTGTGGCCTGGCGATCCTGCCGTCGTGTGCTGCTCGGCCATCGGTGTCCCCTGACGGGAGGCTCGTTCGTCGTACAGGCGACACCCCACCTTCTCCTCTGGAGGTCGAGATGAAGTACGCACTGTTGATTTACTCGGGCGTCGCGATGGAGGCGTTCGAGCGTCTGCCCGAGGACGAGCAGAAGTCGGTGATGACCGAGTATTTCGCCATCTCCCAGGAGCCTGGGGTGATCAGCGGGGAGCAGCTGCAGCCGGTGAGCACGGCGACCACGGTTCGGGTGCAGGATGGCAAGACGCTGACGACGGATGGCCCGTTTGCCGATACCAAGGAAGTGTTCGGGGGGTACTACCTGCTTGAGGCGGATGATCTGGATCAGGCGATCGAGCTCGCCGCGCGCATCCCGGCGGCGCGCATGGGAGGCTTGGTGGAAGTGCGTCCGGTGGTGGAGCGTTAGCACTGATCGAGCAGGTCTTCCGAGAGCAGTGGGGACGCGTCCTCGCTCATCTGATCGGCTTCCTCGGCGATTTCGATCTCGCTGAGGAGGCCGTTCAGGATGCGTTTGCGATCGCCGCCGAGCGCTGGACTCGGGACGGGATGCCCGCGAACCCGGGCGCGTGGCTGGTCACGACGGCCCGTAACCGCGCGATCGACCGCATCCGCCGGGAGCGCAGGCTCGCGGAGAAGACGCGCCTGCTCGAGGTGTCGGACGCGATCGAGGACGATGGGCCACCAGCAATCGAGGACGAGATGGACGAGACGGTGATTGAGGACGAGCGGCTCGAGCTGATCTTCACCTGCTGTCATCCGGCGCTGGCGAGCGAGGCGCAGGTCGCGCTCACGCTCAGGGCGCTCGGGGGCCTGACGACGGAGGAGATCGCCCGCGCATTTCTCGTGGCCGACGAGGCGATGAAGCGGCGGCTCTCGCGCGCCAAGGCGAAGATCAAGGCGACCGGGATCCCGTTCGCGGTTCCGGCGGATCATCTGCTGCCCGACCGCCTGGACGCCGTCCTCGCGGTCGTGTACCTGATCTATAACGAGGGTTACCGTGGCCGCGTCGACCTCGCGGCCGAGGCGATCCGGCTCGGGCACGTGCTGGTGAGGCTGATGCCCGATGAGCCCGAAGTGCACGGATTGCTGGCGCTGATGCTGCTTCACCACGCCCGCCGCCGGGCAAGGTTCGCGGGGGAGGACCTGGTCCTGCTCGCCGAGCAGGACCGGTCGCTTTGGGACGCGGAGGAGATCGCGGCCGGCCGCGAGCGGCTTGACCGCGCGCTCGCGCTGGGCGGGCGCGGCGCGTACGTGCTGCAGGCGGCGATCGCTTCCCTGCAGGTCGATGAGGAGATCGACTGGGCGCAGATATGCGCTCTGTACGCGCAGCTGGCGACGCTCACCGGCTCGCCGATCGTCGAGCTCAACCGGGCGGTCGCGGTCGCGCAGGCCGGTTCACCCGAGCAGGCGCTGGCGCTCGTCGAGCAGCTCGAGCTCGACGAGTATCACTATCTGCACTCGACCCGCGCCGAGCTGCTGCGGCGCCTGGGCCGGATCGAAGCCGCCCGCTCGGCCTACCAGCACGCGCTCGAGCTCGCAAGCTCGGATGTGGAGCGACGCTTCCTGGCGCGGCGGATCGCCGAGCTTTGAGGATCGCCGAGCTTAGCTCGGCTGATCGATTAAGATTAAGCAGGCGAGATCGGCGATGAGGAAGAAATGCGGAGATGGAGGAGAGGTCGGCGAGCTACGACTGTCCGCGGGCGATCCCTTAAGATCGGTTGATCGAGATTCACCCTGGCGCGTTGATCGAGATTCACCTTGGCGGGCGCGGGCGAACACGCACTCGGCGCTGAACCGGAAGCAGAGGACACTAATTGGACCTCAATGACACGCCCGACCAGGCTTCATATCGCCAGCGGGTGCGGGCGTGGCTTGAGGCGAACAAAGCGCAGGCCCCGTCGCGCTCGGGATCCTACGAGGACATGAGCTACGTGAACCGACGCCGCGCCTGGCAGGGGCGACTGGCCGCGGCGGGCTTGGCCGCCGTCACCTGGCAGCGTGAGGTCGGCGGTGGTGGGCTGGGGCCGATCGAACAGGTGATGGTGAACCAGGAGATCACGCGCGCGCAGGTGCCGGGGATCCTCGACGTGATCGGGATCGGGATGCTCGGGCCGTGCATCATCGCTCACGGCAGCGACGAGCAGAAGGCGCGCTTTCTCGGCCCGATGCTGCACGGCGACGAGGTCTGGTGCCAGCTGTTCTCAGAGCCCGCCGCGGGGTCGGATCTTGCGGCCGTGCAGATGCGCGCGCGCCGGCAGGCGCCGGATGACTCCCGCGTCGCGGGGCTGAGCGAGGGCACGTGGACCCTGAACGGGCAGAAGGCGTGGACGACGAACGCCCAGTTCGCCGCCTACGGGCTGCTGCTCGCGCGTACCGACGCAGACGTTCCCAAGCACAAGGGGCTGACGATGTTCATCGTGCCGATGGACGCTCCGGGGGTCACGATTCGGGGACTGCGTCAGATCTCGGGCGAGGCCGAGTTCAACGAGGTGTTCTTCGAGGACGTGGCGATCGGCGAGGACGCGGTGCTCGGCGGGGTCGGCGGCGGGTGGGCAACCGCGATGACGGTGCTGATGTACGAGCGGCTGACGATCGGCTTTGGCTCGGAGTCCTTCGGGTCACCGGCACAGCTCGCATCGACGCTCGCGGCAGATCCCGCTGCACGCTGTGATCCCCAGGTGCGCCAGCGGCTCGGAGAGATCTTCACCGAGCTGCTGGCCGTACGCTTCAACGGCTATCGCGCGCTCACCGCACTGGCCAAGGGCCAGATCCCCGGTCCGGAGGCCGGTCTGGCGAAGGTGACGATGGTCAATGCCGGGATCCAGGCCGCGGATCTCGCGGTCGACGTCGTCGGTCCCGATGCGCTGGCGCCGGGCAGCGACTGGAGCTATCTGACCTCGTTCCTGCCGGGCTTGAAGTCCGCCGGTGGCACCGAGCAGATCCTGCGCAACACGATCGGTGAACGTGTCCTGCTGCTGCCGCCCGAGCCGCGGCTCGACAAGGGGGTGCCGTTCAGTGAACTGCGCGTCAAGGAGAAGGAGGCGCTGGCAAAGTGAACTTCGCGCTGTCCGACGAGCAGGGGCAGCTGCGCGAGGCAGCGCGAGGCTCACTGTCGCGGTATAGGACGATAGAGGCGGCGCGAACGGCGCTGGGGGACCCCGCAGCGTTGCCGGATCTGTGGCCGCTCGCGGTGCAGGCGGGATGGCCCGGACTGATGATCGGCGAGCAGCACGGTGGGGCCGGCCTCGGTGCCTTCGACGCGCTGCTCGTCGCCGAGGAATGCGGCCGCGTGCTCGCGGGCGTGCCGCTGCTCGGGCTGCTGCCCGCGACCTCGATCCTCGACGCCGCCAGCGACGAGTCGCTGGCGCTCGTCGCCGCCGGCGAGCTGCGTCCCACCTACCTGCCGGCTCGGCCTCCGGGGGATCTCGTGTCCGGGTGGACGGTGGATCCTCGCGCGGGCATGGTGCGAGTGAGCGCGCCGCGCGCGGTCCGCGCCGGCGGCGAGGTCGAGCTCGAGGGCACGATCGGATTCGTACCCGATGCTCCCGGCGCCGAGCTCCTGGTCGTGGTCGGCGTCGACGAGCACGGCGAGCCCGTGGCGGCCGCCGTCCCGGCCGACCGCGCGGGCGTGAGGATCAAGCCGGTCGTGCGCTACGACGCCACGCGCTCGCTCGGTCACGTCGAGCTCTCGGGTGCGCTCGGGCGGGTGCTCGAGGTCACGCGCGAGCAGCTGGGAGACGCGTGGTACCTGGCCCAGGCGCTGATCGCCGCCGAGTCGCTCGGCGCGGCTCAGCGCTGCTTGGAGGCAAGCGTCAGCTACGCCCGTGAGCGATTCACCTTCGGGCGCGCGATCGGGTCCTACCAGTCGATCAAGCACGAGCTGACCGAGGTGCTGCGACAGCTCGAGAACGCCCGCGGGCTGCAGTACTACGCCGGCTGGGCGCGAGCGTCCATGCCCGCTGAGTTTCCGCTCGCCGCCAGCGCCGCGCGATCAGCGGCCGGTCACGCGCTCGACTTCGCCGCGCGGTCGATGATCAATGTCCACGGCGGAATCGGTGCGACGTGGGAGCACGACGCGCCGCTGTTCTTCAGGCGCGCCCAGCTTTCGCGCCGGCTGCTGGCGGGCACCCACGACGCGACCGACCGGGTCGCCGGAGAGACCCTGCGCACGGCGGCCGCGTGAAGCCCCCAGGCGCCGGCAATTACCGGGTCTGGTCGTATCCGTCTCTGCACTGTCCAGCGGTGCCGAATGCCACGATCTCGATAATGTGATCTACTTCGTGCAGCGGATTCGAGGCGAAGGCTTACGCTGTGTCGTCGCCGGCGTGAGCGCAGCACGGGGTCGCCGGCGCCCGCTCACCCCTAACCGATGACCCACTTCCTTGGCATCCTGCTCGCGCTGGGCTGTGCGCTCGCGACGAACGTCGGCTTTCTGTACAAGCATCGCGGTGCTTGCGCCGCGCCCGCGGTAAACATGCGGCGGCCGATTGCGACCGCTCGCTCGCTGTTCTCCTCGCCGCTGTTCGCGCTCGGGATGTTGATCGCCGCGGGCGCCTGGATCTTCCACGTTGGCGCGATGGCGATGACGCCGCTGTCGATCGTTCAGACCGTGCTCGCCGGCGGCGTCGTGCTGCTGGCGATCATGGCCGAGCGAATGTTCGGCCTCCACATCGGCCGCCGCCAGTGGCTCGGCCTCGGTCTGACGGCGTGTGGCCTGATGCTGCTCGGCCTCACCTTGCCGGTCAGCCACGGCGCGCACTCACGCTTCTCGGTGCCGGGCATGATCGCGTTCGAGGCCGGACTGGTCGCGGCTGGGACACTGCTGATCATGGGCCCACGCATCGGAGCTCCGCAACAGCACCACGGCTTCATGCTCGGCGCCGCCGCCGGGATCCTGTTCGGGGTCTCCGACGTGGCGATCAAGGCCCTGTCCGGCCTGGTCGGCAGCGCCGGGGTGGAAGGTCTGCTGTCGCCGTGGACGATCGTCACGGTCGCCTCGTCGGTGGCGGCGTTCTACGCGTCGGCCAAGGGGCTTCAAGACGGCGAGGCGGTGCCCGTGATCGCGATCACCGGGACGGCCGCGAACCTCGCCGGGATCGTGGGGGGAATCATCGTGTTCGGCGATCCGCTCTCGGCCCAGCCGCTGCCGCTGGTCGTGGAGTGCCTTGCGTTCACGCTCGTGCTGTTCGCGGCCTGGCTGATGCCGGCGCCGGTTCGCGCCGCCGGCGCGACGGCCTAGCCCGGGCGCAAACATCCGCGCGGAGCCCTTTACGGGCGGAGCGCCCTAATCTCACTGCAGAGATGCCGCGCACCGAGGAGACGACGAGCGAAGGGCTTCAGGCACTGGCCCGGCGCCACCTGTGGATGCACTTCGCGCGTCTGGGGGCATACGACGAGCACGAGATCCCGATGATCGTGCGCGGAGACGGGTGCTACGTCTGGGACGCGGAGGGCAAGCGCTATCTCGATGGTCTCTCGGCACTGTTCTGCGTGAACATCGGTCACGGCCGCGCCGACATCGCGCAGGCGGGCGCGGATCAAGCGAAGGAGCTGGGGTTCTTCACCAACTGGTCCTACGCCCATCCGCCCGCGGTGGCGCTGGCCGCGAAGATCGCCTCCCTGGCCCCGGGCGACCTGAACCGGGTCTTCTTCACCAGCGGTGGCAGCGAGGCGGTCGAGTCCGCGCTGAAGCTCGCGCGCCAATATTTCAAGCTGACCGGGAGACCGAACAAGCACAAGCTGATCGCGCGGGAGACCGCCTACCACGGAACCAGCCTCGGGGCGCTGTCGGCGACCGGGATCACGGCGTTGCGCGAGCCGTTCGAGCCGCTGGTCCCGGGCGGCTGCCACGTTCCCAACACCAACGTCTACCGCCTGCCCGAGGGAGTTGGCGAAGGTTCACTGGTCGACGCGATCGACCGACGGATCGAGTTCGAGGGCCCCGACACCGTCGCGGCGGTGATCCTCGAGCCGGTGCAGAACGCCGGCGGGTGCCTGACGCCGCCCGACGGCTACTTCCCGCGCGTGCGCGAGATCTGCGACGCCCACGACGTGCTGCTGATCTCCGACGAGGTGATCTGCGCCTGGGGACGCCTGGGGGAGTGGTTCGGCGCCGACCGCTACGGCTACCGGCCCGACATCATCACGACTGCCAAGGGGCTCACGAGCGCGTATGCCCCGATGGGCGCGGTGATCGTGTCAGACCGGCTGGCGCAGCCGTTTCTCGAGCCGGAGCGCCAGGCGAGCTTCACCCACGGCTTCACCTTCGGGGGGCATCCGATCTGCGCCGCGGTGGCGCTCGCGAACCTGGACGCCCTCGAGCGCGAAGGGGTGCTCGAGCACGTCCGCAGGGGCGAGCCTCAGTTCCGGGCGATGCTCGAGTCCCTGCGTGAGATCCCGATCGTCGGCGACGTTCGCGGTGCTGGCTACTTCCAGGCGCTCGAGCTGGTCAAGGATCAGCGCTCCCGGGAGTCCTTCTCGGGAGCGCAATCGGGGCTGCTGCTGGGCTTCCTCTCGAGCGAGCTCTACCGCCGGGGCCTGATCTGCCGGGCGGACGATCGCGGCGATCCGGTGATCCAGCTCGCGCCGCCGCTGATCGCGGGTCCGGACCAGTTTGCGCAGATCGAAGCGATCCTGCGCCCGGTGCTCAGCGAGGCGAGCGAGCGCATGGGCTGCCGGTCAGGATGACGCTCATCCGGCGCTGCTCTCGCCGGAGCCGGCGGCGTCCGGTCCCGCTTCCCTGCTAGCCTTGCGCGTCGCATGCCGACCACGAGCCAATTGATTCGCAAGGGCCGTACCGCGCCCAAGAAGAAGCTCGCGACGCCGGGCCTGAAGTCGGGCAAGGGCCGTAAGAAGAAGGTGGCCGCTCCCCAGCGCCGCGGCGTCTGCACGCGGGTCTACACGACGACGCCGAAGAAGCCCAACTCGGCGCTGCGCAAGGTCGCGCGCGTGCGCCTGACCAACGGGATGGAGGTCGGTGCCTACATTCCGGGTGAGGGTCATAACCTGCAGGAGCACTCGGTCGTGCTCGTGCGCGGCGGGCGGGTCAAGGATCTGCCCGGCTTCCGCTACAAGGTGATCCGCGGGACGCTCGACGCCGCTGGTGTTGGTGACCGTAAGAAGGCTCGCTCGCAGTACGGCGTGAAGGCAAAGTAGCCGCCGGTGCCGCGCCGCGCTGCCGCTCACATCAGGCCGATCGAGCCGGACGCGATCCATCGCAACCGGTTCGTCCAGCAGGTCATCAACAAGGTGATGCTCGACGGCAAGAAGTCGCTCGCGGAGACGATCGTGTACGACGCGCTGGCGATTATCGCCGAGCGCACCGGTAAGGACCCGGTTGAGCAGCTGGAGGCGGGCATAAAGGCGCTGACGCCGGCGCTCGAGGTCCGCTCCCGCCGGGTGGGGGGCGCCACGTACCAGGTGCCCGTGGAAGTGCCCTCGCGCCGCGCTCGAACGCTGGCCGTCCGTTGGCTCGTGCAGTTCGCCCGCGCCCGACGGGAGAAGACGATGGCCCAGCGCTTGGCCAACGAGTTGCTCGACGCCCAGCAGCAGCAGGGCAACGCGTACAAGCGCAAGGACGACGTCTACCGCATGGCGGTGGCGAACCGAGCCTTCGCCCACTATCGCTGGTAGGCAACGCCGCCGGCGAGCCGTTGCACGTCGAGGATCAGTCCGGGCCGCGAACCAATTAGGGCCGGTTCCACCTGAACGTGACCGTCGCCCCCGCGGCGAGCGTGTAGGTGAACGAGCGGCCTTTCCAGTCGAGGGCAAACCGAATCGGCGCCGAGGAGTTGTTGTAGGCCACGAGCACCCGGCTTCCGTCCGGGTTGACGAAGGCCGTGTCGTCCAGTCCCGCCGTGACGCCGTACTGCCCCGACGGACGATCGTAGTAGCTGACGAAGTGCTCCGAGCCGATCCGCCACGCGCCCGGCTGCACGAACCGACCCACCTGCCCGAGCTGGTAGTACGCCAAGCTGAGCCTGAACGTGTGCGCGCGGGGGTTGATCGTAACCAGGCCCTGGCAGGAGCCACAGCCGCCGTTGGGCGGTTGGACCGGCCCACCTGAAGGGTCGAGCGCCAGGTTCCACAGCGCCACGGCGCTGGCCCAGTTGCGGATCGAGCCGATCACGACCTCGGGCACCGAATACGGCGTCAGTTCGGGCGCGCATTCGCTGACTATCTGATCCAGCCCGGGATCCACCGCGTGCAGACTGCTCATCACATCGGGTATCCCGGAATAGCAGTGCTCGGCGATTCCGCTGAGCGCGCCTCGCGCTGGCGTGGCGGCCAGCTGGGCAGGATAAAACGATGCCCCCCAAGCCGTGTCTGCGCCGTAGATCTTCGTGGACAGCATCGCCGCCCTCAGCGCGGGCGCGAGGTCACGCACGATGAACCGCGCTTCGCTTGACACGGGCAGGCTCATCGACGGATAGCGCGCCGGCGCTCGCGGCTCGTTCTGTGGCGTGATCGCGGCGATCGGTACCCCGCGGCGAGCATAGGCTTGGACAAATTTGACGAAGTAACCGGCCAGCGGTGTGTAGGCGGAAGGCAGCAGCGTGCCGCGGAAGTGGCGGTCGTCAAAGGCGCCGTTGGCCTTCATCCATGGCGGTGGACTCCACGGGTTCGCCAGAATCTGGGCCTTCGGATTGATCGCCAGCATCTGACGCAGCGAGGGTAGGACGTACCGCTCATCGTGGGCGACCGAGAAGCGCAGCAGTTGGGGATCCGATTGCCCCGGTGCCAAGTCGTCGTATGAGTATGGCTCGCCATGAACGGTGAAATCCGACGCGCCCATCGGCACCCGGATGAAGGTCAGATGGATGCCGGCGGCGCTGAAGAGGTCCTTCATCAGTGCCGTGCGGGTGGCTCGCTTGAGCTTCTCGTGCATCAACCAGGCCGCGCTGTCGGTCATCGCGCCCCCCACCCCGGAGATACGCTGGTAGAGCACGCCATCGCGGACGTGGATCACCGGAACGCCCCGCGGCGCCTTGGTCACGAGTTGCACATCGCGCAAGCGCCGCAAGCGGTCCGAAAGCGTGGCCGTCGTCTGCACCACCTGCACGTCCCACCGGTGCGGGCGCAAACTCACGGCCGCGGGCTGAGCGATGGCCAGCCAACTGCCGGTGGCGAGAAAAACCAGGAGGACCACGGCGGTCACCCGCCGCCGCCGGATCCTGGCCCGCCTGGCGCGGGCGCTCCTACCGCGGACGCGAGCGACGGGTCGCCTCGGAAAGTCCGAGTTCAAGACCCGGCGGCCCGTCTCAAGCTCGATAAGCGTCGATTGGGCGCCGGGACGGCACCACTGGCCTGCCCAGCGGCCGGCCGTCGCCCCCCGAGCGGCCGCCCCCCGAGCCGCCGCCGTCCGCCGGCCCCCCGTCGCTCGCCTCCCCGCCACCGTCCGCCGGCCAGCCTTCGTCCGCCGGTTTGGAGCGCCAAGGCGGCCAGGATGATGAAGAACGGCTCGAGCACCGAGCGGAAGCGGGGGGTACCGGTGGTTACGACGGCGACGCTCAACCACAGCACGACGAGCATCAGCCCCAGGGTCAGCGGCGCGCGGCGCACGGCGCGAGTGAAGATACCGATGATCGCCAGCACGCCGACGATCCAGAAGCTGTAGGTCATCGCGTCGGCGACGCCGGCGGTGGCGTCGACATCTGTTCTAGCGGTGATGCGCGAGCGGTGCCGGCCCCCCAGGTCGAGCAACCGCACCGTGTTCCAGAAGATCACCTGGGGCAGATACACGGGGTGCTGCTCGACGTAGTGCACGACGGCGACGGTCAGCTTGCGGTCGCGCTCCGGGCTGCTCAGGCGACGGTCGGAGGTGATCGCGGCGTAGTCGTGGTAGCCGCCGACCGCCCACAACCAGTCGTGCTTACGGGCGACGTGGTTGTAGGTTCCCGCGAGCGTGGCGCCGGTCTCGACGGTCACCGGAACGAAGGCATGCAGTACCTCGGCGTTACGGATCGTCCACGGCGCGATCGTGATCGCCGTCACCAGGATCGTCAGCGCGGGGGCGATCAGAGCCCGTGGACGGAGCCCGGGATGGCGACTCCAGACGAGGACCGCCAGCACCACACCGACGATCAGTCCGTTGGTGCGGGTCAGGCTCGCCAGACCGCAGATCACCCCGGCGGCGAGCACCCAGCGGTAGCGGTGAAGCGCTCGCCGGGAGCGAATCGCGCAGTACGTGGCGGCGAGGACCAGGGGCGTGAACAGGCTCTCGGTCATCAGCGCCTCACCGACGACCACCAGCGGCAGGTAGATCGCCGCGATCCCGAGCGCGACCAGCATCGCGCTCGCTCCGAACAGCTCCCAGGCCAGGAGCCCGATCAGGGCAACCGTCCCGGTGCCGAGCAACGCCCCCTGGACGATCCGCGCCGCGGTGCGATCGGCGCCGTGGGGCAGACCGACGAGATCGTAGATCCCGGACAGGAAGAACGGATACCCCGGGGGTCGATACGCATAGCCGAACAGCTTCGTCGCCCAGCCGTGACCTGCGGCCATCTGCGAGCCGAGCACGTCGTAGCTGTGGGCGTCGGTCTGCGCCACGTAGCTCTGCGTGTGCAGCGCGTAGAGCACTCGCAGGACCAGCGCGAGCGTCAGCAGCAGGACGACCGCGATCCTCACCCGGGGGCGCCCGGAAGCGAAGCCCGCTCGTGCGTGGTCCTGCGGTTTCGCCGGCGCCGGCGGATCAGCGGGCCGCGCCCGCGGAGCCGTATCGGCGTCCTGCGCCGCCGGCTGCGCGGGGCCCTTCACCGGACGCGATGGTAGCGCAAGCACCGCTCGAGGCTACCGTCTCGCACCGGAATGCGGACGAGCTCGGGAGCGTCAGCCCAGCGGCGGATTCGCGTGCGCGACGAGGCTGACCGCCAGGGGAAGGGAGAACGCGTACGGTGCGCCGGCGCCGTAACCGAGGCAGTCGCCGGTTTCGAAGCCCGGCGTGCCGCTCCAGACGAAAGCGTCCAGGCGGGGGTCGGGCGTCCTGACCGTCGGGACGATGCCGAGTCCCTCGCCGGGAGGGACGCAGCCCTTGTGATAGGAGGCCGCGTACCACGAGGCCCCGTGCGCCTTGGGCCCCCATTCGTTCTCCGTGGTGTTGACGACGAAGTGCTTGCCGCGCAGCAGCCGGGAGATGTGCCGGCCGAAGCCGACCTCCTTGTAGGTCCAGTCATGGTGCGAGGTGCCCAGCGAGAAGCCCTGCGCTTGAGCCACGTCGGCCGAGCGCAGCCGAGCGGCGATCGTGGCCGCGCTCTTGCCCCAGTCCTCGCTGCCGGCGTCGATGTAGACGATTGCGTTGGGGTTGTTGCTGTGCATCAGCCGGACCTCGTAGGACAGCTCTCGATAGCGCCGCGCCCGCGCCCGTCGGGGAAGACAGCCGATCGTCGTCAGCTTGTCCGTCTCGACGATCACCATCACCCGGTCATTGCCGATGCCAGCGGAGAAGCCCCTGACCCAGCCGTCGATCGCCGCCTCGGAGAAGGTCGAGCTGGTCGAGCTGGTCGAGCTGGTCGAGCTGGTTCCCGGGTAGGGGCAGCTCTGCCCCTCGATCCGCGCCAGGTTGATGAACGGGATCGAGCCCGGCTGAGAGCGCAGAGCGCGGGCGACGTAGGAGCTCACGCCGGCTTGCGGATCCGGGTTGAAGCTTCCGAACGTCTTGCCCATCGGGTTGTCGGCGGCCAGGCGCAGCGGTGCTGCCGCGACCGGATCCGCGCGCAGGGCGACCCACCAGGCACCGCGCTCGGTGTCGACGAACCAGGGGTGACCGGCCAGCGGATCTCCCGCCCTTGGGGTGCCGGAGTCGTAGGCGCTCGCCGCTGGGGCAGCCACGACCGCGCCGAGCAGGACCAGCGCGAGAATCGATACCCGTCGAATGTTGTGCCTCCCGGGTGATAGCGGTTGGCCTTCTAAGGACGCGTCAAAGAATAAGGTGGGAGGAGTGGGCTGGGTTATGTAGAACTGTGGTGGGGTGATCGATGAGCGCGCGATCGGTGATCGGTATCGAGCGGTAGCAGGGGAGCTGAACGAGCGTCA
>JBPCRJ010000136.1:0-5744 GCA_050996975.1 Solirubrobacteraceae bacterium
GTCCCCTTCGCGGCTCGCCGGCCCGAGCGCTCGGTTCTTACGATGCCCCGGTCAGAGCAGCACAGCCGGATAGGTGCTCGCGAACTTGATCACAGGTCTCTACTGACCACCGTTCACTGGTCTGCAAGGCCTCGATCAGAACCTCGGCGGAGCGGACCGTCCACTCGCTGTCAGGCTCGCCGAACAGCAAGGCATCCGCGGCCTCCAGCAGTTGCTCGCGCTCCCCGGCGTGCAGTTTGGTGGCTTCTCGGTGATCGATCGTGTCGAGCAGCGCCGTGTAATGAGCGCCACGAGCAACCATGGGCTCTGCGGTCATCACGTGGCACGCACGTTAGCGACCGCTTCGCACGGCGGCGGTCCGCTGAACACGCCGCCGCGGCCACTCGACGTCCCGCGGGGGCTGGCGCTGATCGCGACTCCGTGTTCTTCCTACCGGGCTTCTACAAATACCGAGCGAGGATTTTAACGACCGTTCAGGTCCGAAGCCGAAACTATCAATCGCGACGTACCTCATAGCAGTACCTCCCCTCAGAAGCACACGCCGGTCCGCTCTCTAAAGCGGACCGGCGTTTTTAATCGCACTTCCTCGCGCCGTGGCGCGGGGGTGGGGTTGTTCTCGTGCGCGACACGCTCGCCAGTCGGTCGCCGTCAGTTTTTATGGCTCGCTTGCGCTCGCGTGGCTTGGTAGCGCCAGCACTCGTTCGGCGGTCTTTGCCGGCATGGGGCGCCAATGACACACAACTGCGCGCCTGAGCGCAAGTCGGCCACCAGCCCGCCGGAGCGTCCGGCTCCCTGATCACCATCGCCCTGGGAGCCGATGCAGCGGATCGCTTCCCCCACCAGCGCACGCAACATCATCGTCCGACGAGGTGGAGGGTGTTGGTCCGCTCCCCGGTAGGGCGTTGACAGTTCGCTGACTGAGGGTTGCCCGGACTCGATCGGAGCCGAAGGCGCGTAGCGCCGAGGCGGAGATCGTGTCCGGGGCGCCTCTCAGGATGGGCCGCTCATCCGAAGGAGAATCACGTTGAGCGAGAAGAAGAAGTACCGCACCTGGACGGTTCCGCAGAAGCTCGAGATCGTGCTCGCCGGCTTGCGTGGTGATCGGTCGGTCGCTGAGGTCTGCCGCGAGCATCAGATCTCCGAGAACCTCTACTACACGTGGCGCGAGAAGCTGCTCGAGGGCGGCTCCGAGCGCCTGTCAGGCAAGGAGGAGCGCACCGAGCTCGCACGGGCGCGCATCCTGAAGATCTCACGCCAAGCGATCTACCGGGTTCCGAGGCCGCGCGAGCGGCCTGATCGCTCCCGCCGGCCGCCGGCCGACGAGGCCGAGCGGGCGATCGTGCAGGTCGCCGAGCAGAACCCGACCGACGGCTACCGGATCGTCGCTGCCTGGGTGCAGCGCAAGCTGGGGCGGGCGGTGAACCGCAAGCGGGTGCTGCGCGTGATGCGTGAGCGCAAGCTGATCCAGCGGCGCACGCACGAACCGCATCGGCGACGGCCGGGGTTCTTCAAGGTCACCCGACCTGCCGAGCTATGGCATCTGGACATGACCTCGATCTGGGTCGCCGAGCACGGCTGGGTCTACCTCAACGCGATCATCGACTGCTGCACCCGCGAGATCATCGGCTGGAAGCTCTCGCTCCGCTGCCGAGCGGTCGAGGCGATCGCCGTGATCCAGGCCGCAGTCGCCGAGCAGGGCATCGGGCCAGGGACGCTGACGCTCGGGACCGACAACGGCTCGGCGTTCACCGCCCGCGCCACCCGGCTCGTGCTCTCAGGGCTCGGCGTCAAGCATCGCCGCGGCGGCTACCGCGACCCCGAAAGCCAGGCGTTCATCGAATCGTGGTTCCGCTACCTCAAAGAACGCTGCGTCTGGCGCCACGAGTTCGAAACCCTCGACCAGGCCCGGGAGGTGATCAACGCCTACATCAACCACTACCACGACCGGCCCCACAGCCGACTGAACTACCGCACCCCACGCGAAGTCCGCCAAACTTGGGACGACGCAACAGGAACACTACAAAAACACGCGGCCTGAACCGTCAACACCGGGAGTGGTCGGGTCGGCGGGAGGCGCCCGCACCGCGCGGCATGACCGACTGGTGCTGGTTTCCTCCCGGCCACATCGATCCGTGCATGCGGTTTTCCCGCACACGGCTCACCGACGTTCTTCACCGCCGGCATTCAGGTCCCCTGACGCCGTGACCGGCTGGGTCGCGGCGCGACGATGGTGCCGTTGAGGTCGATCAGGCCCATGCGATGCGTCTGGTGGGCGACAACCCACCAGCCGTAGCTCTTGCGGCGTTTGTGGCGTTGGGCGATGAAGGGGTACAGCCAAGATAAGGCCAAAAGGTGTAATAGCGGCGGCGCGGTGCTCGTCGCAAACTGCGGTTTTGGAGTCGTCAGGGCCGTTGCGAGGAGGGTAGCCTCGGCGGCTTGTACGGCCGTGGTGAGCCGAGCTGGCAGCCGATCAGCATGCTGCCGTGGATGGCGTCGTTGATCGACGGGGGTTTGCGTGATGGGCGTGAGCACTACGCGACGCTGCTGAGAGCCCGGCCCAAGCCGTACGTTCTTGATGACGCGACGGTCGAGCACGCGAAGCGCGTCAATGGCGAAGGGCTCGAGTGGTGCGGCGTCTATGAGAGGCAGCTCTCGCGCTGGCGTGCGCAGCGACTCGCCGGCGCTCAGAGCCGCGAGATCGCGCGGCTGGAGGGCGTTGCCCGGGAGCCGGTTGGTGCTCATGCAGATTCTGGAGCTCGCCGATGAGCTCGGCCGAGGGACGATCGAGCGGCAGCTTGCCAAGAGCGACGTCGAGCTCCTGGAGTATCTGTTGCGCTCCGGTCAGCGGGCCTGACGTCTCGGGGGCTTGGTTCGATGGCGTCGGTTGAGCGCACGGCGTACCCGCGGTTTCGGCGCCTGGTCACGGCCCGCGAGCTCGCTTTGCTGAGCCCGACCGAGGACGAGGTGGCGTGGGCCAGGGCGCACGCTCGCTCTGGCGAGCACCTGTTGGCGCTGGTGCTGTCGTTGAGGTGCTTTCAGCGCCTGGGGTACTTTCCGAGGGCCGATGAGGTGCCGTTGGCGGTCGTGGAGCATTTCCGCCGTGCTCTCGGTCTGCCGGAGGGAACGACCGCGTCGCGCGGGGCTGAGACAGGGAAATGGCAGCGCTGGCTGGTGCGTAAGCGCTTGGGGGTGGTGCACGATCCGGAGCGGGCGCGGACTATCGCTGAGGATGCGATCCGCTCGGCGGCGGAGGTGAAGAACCATCCGCCGGACCTGATCAACGTCGCGCTGGAGATGCTCGTGAAGGCGTCGCTTGAGCTGCCCGCGTACTCGACGCTTGATGAGATCGCCGGCCGGATCCGTCACGCGGTGAACACGGCCATGTTCGAGCGCATCGACGGTCGAGTCGGGCTGCCGGACCGTGTGCGCCTCGAGGATCTTCTGGAGGTGACTGGGCCGTCCGCGAAGACCCCGTATAACCGGTTGAAGGCGCGGGCGGGGCGGGCGTCGTGGTCTGGCTTTCGCGAGCAGGTCGCGCACCTGCGGTGGGTCGACTCGGTGGGTGACACCGACGCGTGGCTGGAGGGGATCGCGGAGTCGAAGATCGCCGACTTCGCCGGGGAGGCCGCGGCTGCCGACGCCGGTGTGATGCGCGACGTCGCGCCGCTGAAGCGCACGGCGCTGCTGGCGTGCATGGTCCATGTCGCGCGGATGCGGGCGCGCGATGACCTGGCGGAGATGTTCTGCAAACGGATGGCGGCAGTCACCAAGCTCGCGAAGGACGAGCTCGCCGAGATCCGGGAGCGCCAGGCAGAGATGTCCGAGCGACTGATCATCCACTACCGCAGCGTGCTGAGCTGCCTTGACCCGCGAAGCCCCGCCGAATCGGCCGACGCGTTGCGGATGGCGCGGCGGACGGTGGAGCAGGCGGGCGGGTTTGACGCGGAGCTGGCGGATATCGAGGCGGTCGCGGCGCATCACGCCAACAACTTCATGCCGCTGGTCGCTCGGCACCGCCGCCGCGATCGCGCGACGATGTTCGCGTTCGCCAGGGTTGTCGAGCAGACGAGCGCTGATCGCAGCGTGCTTGACGCCGTGGAGCACGCGCTGGCGCACTCGCACCTGGTCCGAGACTTCATTTCCGACCATATTGACGGCGTCCGGGTCGACCTGTCGTTCGCCTCGGAGCAGTGGCAGCGGATCGTCTATGACCGCGAGCATCCTGGGCGTCTGCACCGCCGTCACTTCGAGGCGTGCGTCTTCACCTATCTCGCCTCGGAGCTGCGGACGGGCGACATCGCGGTCCGCGGCTCGCAGGCGTACGCGAACTGGTCAGCGCAGCTGCTGCCGTGGGAGGAGTGCGAGGAGCTACTCGGCGAGTTCTGCGCCGAGGCCGGTTTGCCGACCAGCGCGCAAGCGTTCACCGACGCGCTCCGCGCGACGCTCACCGAGCGCGCCGCGGCGGTCGACGCCGGCTATCCCGAGAACACCGATCTCGTGATCGACAAGGCGACCGGGAAGCCATCGCTCAAGCGCCGCCGAGCGAGGGATCCAGACCCGGGCGTGTTGGCGCTCGAGGAGGCTTTGAAGGAGCGGATGCCCGAGCGGACGCTGCTTGAGATCCTCGCGCGGACCGCGTACTGGCTCCAGTGGTGGCGGCGCTTCGGGCCCGCATCGGGCTCTGACCCCAAGCTCTCAGACCCGCTGCTGCGCTACGTGCTGACGACGTTTGCCTACGGCGCGAACCTCGGCCCGGCGCAGGCCGCCCGCCACATCCGCGGGGTCTCCGCGCACGAGCTCGGCGCGACCGCCGCTCGGCACTTCAGCACGGCGAAGCTCCACCGGGCGGGCGCGGACGTCGTCAACGCGTATCTGCAGCTCGATCTCGTCAAGGCCTGGGGTGACGGGACGAGCGTAGCGGCGGACGGGACGCAGGTCGACACGCTGATCGACAACCTGCTCGCCGAGTCCCACATTCGCTACGGCGGCTACGGTGGGATCGCCTACCACCACGTCGCTGATAACTACATCGCGCTGTTCAGCCACTTCATCCCGTGCGGGGTCTGGGAAGCCGTGTACATCATCGAAGGGCTGCTCAAACAGGAGTCCGACGCGCAGCCGGAGAAGGTTCACGCCGACACTCAGGGGCAGAGCTACCCCGTGCACGCGCTCGCGCACCTGTTCGGGTTCGAGCTGCTCGCCCGGATTCGCAACTGGAAGGACCTCACGTTCCACCGCCCAGCGCTCGATGTCCGCTACGCGCACATCGACTCGCTATTCGGAGATCCGGGCGAGAACACGATCGACTGGCAGCTGATCCAGACCCACTGGGCGGACCTGATGCAGGTCGTCCTCTCGATCCGCCAGGGCCGTCTCTCCTCGACGCTGCTGCTGCGCCGCCTCGGGACCGAGTCGCGCAAGAACAACATCTACAAGGCGTTCCGGGAGCTCGGCCGCGCGGTCCGCACGATCACGCTGCTGCGGTTCATCTCCGAACCCCAGCTGCGCGAAGAGATCACCGCCGCGACGAACAAGGTCGAGGCGTACAACGGCTTCTCGGCCTGGCTGCGCTTCGGGCACGAAGCGATCGAGCGCAACGACCCCGCTGAGCAAGAGAAGATCATCAAGTTCAACACGCTGCTGGCCAACTGCGTCATCTTCCACACCGCCCTGGACATGACTGCCGTCCTGCGCCAGCTCGCCAGCGAGGGCTGGGAGATCACCGCCGCTGGCCTGGCGGCCCT
>JBPCRJ010000142.1:0-9343 GCA_050996975.1 Solirubrobacteraceae bacterium
CGAAGACACCACCGTCGCGACCGCCGTCCTCGACCGCCTGCTGCACCACGCAAGCGTGCTCTCCGTCACCGGCGATAGCTACCGCATGCGCCGCCACCGCGACGCCCTCAACGCGCTCCGACCCGCCCTCACCGGCCACCCCACAGGGTGAGGAATCCACGTGATCACAACTGGGGAATCTCGGTGATCCTTGACAGCTTCGCACCTGGTCAGATCCCGTCGTGTGACGGATCTCTGCTTCGGTCTTGCGGATGCGCTCTGGATCGCGGCCGTGGATGAGAATCGTGGCTTCGCTGGAGGCAAGCTTGCCGGCCAGCGCGCGGCCGAGCCCGTCGGTGGCTCCGGTGACCAGCACCGTCTTGGCGGTCAGATCAAAGTTGTGGGTGGTCATCGGTGTCTCCTTGCGCTTGCTGGTTTCAGGCTGTCGCTGCAGTTGGTTCGCCGGCAGGCGGCGGGAGTGGTCGGCGGCGCAGGATCGCCGCTGCGACGCCGGTCAAGACGGCGAGCAGCAGCGCGACACTGGCGCTGATCGTGAAGGCTTCATGGGTGCCGAGTGCGTTCGCGGCGGAGAACGTTCCGCCGACGATCGCGACGCCGAGCGCGTTGGCGATCTGGGTGGCGGTCAAGAGCACCCCCGAGGCGGCACCGGCGTCCTCAGCCGGGACGCGGGCGAGGATCGTGCCGATCAGCGGCGGTGCCACCATCCCTTCCCCGGCTCCGAGAATCGCGAGTCCTGGCGCGAGGGCGGCGGGACCTCCGCCGGCAGCGGCGATCCCGATCGCGGCACTCAGGCCGATCACCATTACGCATGCCCCCGCAAGCATCGTGCCGGCGTCTTGCCGCGCGCCGGGCCGGCGGCCGAGCAGTGAGGCGGCGGTGAACGCCAGGCCGAGTGGCGCGAAGGTCAGACCCGCGACGAGCGGGCTGGAGTGCAACCCGTCCTGGAGAAAGAAGGTCAGCACGACGAACAGGCCGGTATTGGAGGCGTAGAACGCGAGCGTGAGCGCCAGCCCGATGCGGACAGCGCGGCGTGCGAGCAGTGCGGGGGGAAGCAGGGCGACGCCTCCACGACGCTCGACGGAGCGCTCGACCAGTCCGGTCGCTGCGGCGGACAGAATGCCGAGCGCGAGCGACGCCCAGGTCCACGCCGGCCAGCCGTGGTCGGGGCCCTCTACCAGCGCGAGCAGAATCGCTAGCAGCGAGACGCTCAGCAACGCGGCTCCAGCGAGATCCAGGCGTGCCGCAGACGGGTTTCTTGACTCCGGTACGACGACGCGTGCGAACGCTACACCTGCGAGACCGAGGGGGAGGTTCAGCGCGAACAACGCCCGCCAGCTCAGGCCCAGGACATTGGCCTGGACGAGCACGCCACCGAGCACCTGTCCGGTGACGGATGCTGCGCCGATGACCGCGCCGTAGGCGCCGATCGCCGCCGTCCGGCGCTCCGGCGAAACGGCGACCTGAATGATCGACAGGACCTGCGGGAGCATCGCCGCTGCCGACAGCCCCTGGAGAGCGCGAGCGAGCACCAGCGCGGTCGCTGTCGGCGCCGCTGCGCACAGCGCGGAGCTGACGGTGAAGGCGACCATCCCGCCGAGCAGCAGTCGCCGCCTTCCGAACCGGTCCCCGAGACGGCCGCCGAGCACCAGCGCGACACCGTAAGCCACGACATAGATCCCGACGACCAGCTGAGCCGTGGCGAAGCTGGCGTGCAGATCCGCCCTGATCTTCGGCAACGCCACCGTTACGACGAACAGATCTAGGAACCCCATGAACGTCGCCACCAACAGCGCGGCGATGAGCAAGCGAGGCTGCCGGGAAGTCGAGGGCATGGCGTCCAACTTGGCAAACAGGATTCTTCACAACAAGACCCTGATGCTTCTGCTTCAATCGCGATTCGTGATCGATCTTGCTGTTCGTCACTTCCGGTCATTTCTCGCTGTAGCTGAAGAACTGCATTTCGGACATGCCGCCGAGCGCGTCGGGATCGCCCAGTCAGCGCTCTCCCAGCACGTCCGCCGTCTCGAGCACACCGTCGGGGCGCAACTGCTGACCCGGACCAGCCGTCGCGTGGCCCTGACGCCCGCCGGCGAGGTCCTGGCCGACGGCGCTGGCAGCGTGCTGCTCCAGCTCGAGCGGATCGTGCAACAAACCCGGGCCGCGCAGGCAGGAGAGATCGGAACCATCGTTGTAGGAGCCCAAGGCGCCGCGCTAGCCACCCTGCTCCCGTCGATCATCGCCGCCCTCACCAAGAGAGCGCCGGGACTCCAGGTCGACCTGCGCCAGCTGACCTCCGAAGAGCAAGCCGCCGGCATCCTCACCGGCGCGCTCGACGCCGGGCTCGTCCGCGAAGTCGCCCCCCGACCGAACCTCGAGACCGAAGTGCTGCTCGAAGGACCAGTCCACGCCGTCGTGTCCGCCTCGCATCCCCTCGCCGAGCGCTCCGTCATCGACCTCTCCGAACTCGCGCATGAGCCATTCGTGCTCTGGCGCCGCGCCGGGTCCCCCGCATTCTTCGACCAGCTCACCGCCGCCTGCCGCGCCGCCGGCTTCACGCCCAGGATCGCCTACGAGATGCGCGGCATCGAGGCCCGCCTCGGACTCGTCGGAGCCGGGCTCGGCGTTGCCCTCGAGGCCGCCTCCTACGCGCCCACCAGCCGCACCGGCGTACGATTCCTCAACCTCTCCGGAAACCCCATCACCGCTCGAATCCAACTCGCGTGGACCCCACTCCACGCCAACCCCAGACGCGACCTCCTCCTCACCGTCGCCCGCGAGACCGCACACCGATGACCGAACGCTCCACGGCGAGACTTCGCCCGCGCTGACAGCCCAGCAAGGCCGGCTCGTCGCCGTAACCGGATCCTCAACGGGAGCGATGAGGCAGCGCGTTCGGGCCTCGCGTACGCTGGTTCGTGTCTGTCGAGACCGTCGAGGAGCTTGCGGCGCTGCGGGCGGCTGGGCGCGTAGTGGCCGAGGCGCTGCGGATGATGAGGCGTGCGGTCAGGCCAGGCGTGAGGACGGGCGAGCTTGATGCGGTCGCGGGGTTCGTCTTCCGGCGGGCTGGTGCGCGGTCGGGACCTCAGCTCGACTACGGCTTTCCCGGGGTGACCTGCATCAGCGTCAACGACGAGGCCACTCATGGCATCCCCGGCTCCCGCCGCCTGCGCGAGGGGAATCTGGTGAAGCTCGACGTGACCGCCGAGCTCGACGGCTTCTACGCCGATGCGTGCGTCACGGTGCCCGTTGGCAGGGCTCGTGCAGGCGACCTTCGACTGGTGGCGACCGCGAATCAGGCGTTGGCGGCGGGCATGCGAGCCGCCCGCGTGGGGGCGCCTCTGAACGTCATCGGAGCCGCGGTCGAGGCGACGGTCGTGGCCGATGGGTACGCGGTGTGCACCGAGCTTATGGGGCATGGAATCGGCCGACGTATTCACGAGGCGCCGCAGGTCCCCAACCACTATGTCTCACACCTCTCCCAGAGGTTGACTGATGGCCTGGTTTTGACGATCGAGCCGATCATCTCGGCGGGCAGCGGCGCGGTACGCGTCACGAGCGACGGCTGGACCGTGCGCACCAGCGACGGCGCGCGCTCGGCGCACGCCGAGCACACCGTGGTCGTGCGCGACAGCGCGCCAGTCGTGCTGACCATCTGAGCCACCGGCTGGCGCCGACCGCGTCCGTAGTGTCCACACCGTGTTCACCGCAGAGGATCGCGAACGGCTGCGCGACGAGCTCGTCTTGGGCGCCCGAGGGGATGTTCGCATCAGCGCCGCCGCGCTGCTCGGGTCCTCCGCGCTTGGTCGCGAGGATCGCTGGTCAGACATAGACATCGCCTTGTGTCTCGCCTCCGATGCGGACCGTGCGGGGCGATCGCTGACTGGACTGATCGGATGTACGGCGAGCATGCTGCCGTGCATCACCTGGATGTGATCCGCGGCGAGACGCTGTATCGGGTCTTCCTGCTCGCCAGCACGCTGCAGGTCGATGTCTCGTTCTGGGCTCCGTCGGACTTCGGCGCGATCGGGCCGGCCTTTCGCTTGCTGTTCGGAACCGCCGCCCACGCTGCGCATCGCGGCGGCGCCCAGCGTCGTCGAGCTGATCGGCATGGGCTGGCTCTATGCCCTGCACGCCCGCTCGAGCATCGCCCGAGGCCGGGTGTGGCAGGCCGAGTACATGATCAGCGCCATGCGCGACCAGGTGCTCGCCCTGGCGTGCCTGCACCACGGCGTGCCCGCGGTCCAAGGTCGGGGCATCGACAACCTCCCGCCCGAGGCGACCGCGGCCGTCGCGCCGGGGCTCGTCCGCTCGCTCGAGATCCCAGAGCTCAGACGCGCCTTCGGTGCCATCACCCGAGCGCTGCTCGTCCAGACCGAACGAGCCGACCCCGGACTGGCCGATCGCTTGACGGGGCCGCTCAGAGAACTCGCCAGCTGAGCGTCACCTCAGCTCAGAGCAGTTCGAGCCGTGTCGCCTGCGGCAACCGCCCCCATTGTCCTGCCGAGGCGCTCGCCGTACCCCAGTCAGTGGCGTTCGCGGCGAACGAGTCCGGCGTCGGGGCTCGACCGCTCGATGACGAGGTGGTTCGCGGGAGTGCCGACGTGAGTCAGCACGACATCGGCTATGTCGATTCGGAACCGATCGGACGTCTGCTCCACTCCATGCGCTCGGGTTTCCCTCCGGAGGATCGACGCCTTAGCTGTGGATCGCGACACGAGGATCGCGGCGGAGGTCGTTCGCGCGGCGGGTACCCGCCATCACCCCCAGGCAGAGTTGCCCGTCGTCGAAGTCGACCTCGGTTCCGCTGCTGCATCACTCGGGCGGAATGCGGAAGTGTCGTCGCCCGGCGGGCCTCTGCTCATTCATTCCTGCGCGGCGCTTTCAATGCCTAGTGGGCGAGCGGTGGCGGCGGCAGACCTGTCGGGCTCGGGCGGCTGGAGGCCCGCCTGAAGCTTGTCCAGCAGTTGTGCCAATAACTCAATCTCGGCTTCGGTGAGCTTTGACCGCAGGCGTTGGTCGTGACGGAGGGCGACGTGGCGAAGGCGTAGAAACAGTGCTTCGCCGGCGTCGGTCAGGGCTGCGCGCTGGACCCTGCGGTTGCTGTCCTCGCGCCACCGTCGCACGAGGCCTTGGCGCTCTAGGGCGTTGAGGTGGTGGGTGAGCGTCGCGCCGGTGATCCCCATCGCCTGCGCCATCCGTGACTGGGTGTCCCATTGCTCGGAGCGGACGAGCAGCAGCACCTGCCACGAGGAGGCCGAGCCGCCGGCGTCGGCCATGGCCCGCTCGAACGCTTCGGTCACGACGTGGGCGACATGGGAGAGTCGCAGTCCAATCGGCGGTAGCGCCCGTCGTCGATCCACGAACCACACTTTAGCATGACCACTTGACATCAAAGCCTTAGAGATCTAACGTTAGCCCTGTCACCAAACGAGAGGAGCGCCATGACCACCGAACCGATCTTGCTGACCGCCGCCACCGACCTCGCCACCACACCGGACGTGCACCGCCATCCCTACGCCGAGGTGCTCGTGGTGCAAGGGGGGCGAGGTGATCGTGTCCGTCGACGGGGTCCCGGTCACCGCCTGCGGCCGGCCAAGTCCTCGTCGTGCCCGCCGGCGCGAAGCACTCCACCCGCAACAGCAGCGCAAGGACGCTTGAGACGATCAGCATTTATCCCGCGGCGGAGATGGTGACCGAGTGGAGCGGCCCGTCATGAGCGGCGTGCAAGTACCTCTCAGGCGATCATGAGCGCGAACTCCAATCCAAGCAGGGTGGCGGGTACGGCCTCCGGATCGGTCGCCTTCGCGTTTGCAGCAATCGTGCTGGCGATGCTGCCCGCGGTGCTCGATCAAACGATCCTGTCCACCGCCCTGCCGACGATCTCGGCTGACCTGGGCCGCCTGACGGACGTCTCCTGGGTCGTGAGCGTCTACGTGATCGCGGCCGCCGCGACCACTCCGTTGTGGGGCAAGCTCGGCGATCGCCACGGTCGGAAGCGGCTACTCGAAATCACGCTCACGCTGTTTCTGATCGCGTCGGCACTGTGCGGCCTGGCTCAGGACATCACCATGCTGATCGTCCTCCGCAGCGTGCAGGGTGCGGCCGCCGGTGGGCTCATGACCCTCGCGATGGCCACCGTCGGCGACCTCGTCTCCCCACGCGAGCGCGGGCGCTACCAGGGCTACATCGCCGCCACGTTCGCGGTGGCGACCGTGCTCGGCCCGCTGATCGGCGGCCTGCTCGTACAGCACGCCAGCTGGCGCTGGGTCTTCTACGTAAACCTCCCGCTCGGGGTCCTCGCCCTCACGGGCCTGCACCTCCGACTGCCAGCACCCCCGACAGACCGACCCGCCCCGCGGCTCGACGCCGTCGGCGCCGGCATGCTCGTCCTCGCGACCAGCGCGGTGATGCTCACCTGCATCTGGGGCGGGCAACGCTACGCCTGGGACTCGGCCCCGATCCTCGCGCTGATCGCCGCCACCGTCCTGCTCACGGGCGCGCTGATCGCGCACGAGCGGCGCGCCGCCGACCCGATCGTCCCGCTGCATATGTTCAAGACGCCGACGGTTGCCGTCACCAGCGTCGCGCTGTTCCTCAGCACCGCCGCGCTGTTCGCGATCACCGTGTTCGTACCGCTGTTTTTGCAGACCGCTACCGGCGCGAGCCCCACCCAAGCCGGTCTGCTGCTCGTCCCGATGATGGCCGGCATCACGATCTCGACGACCCTGTCGGGGCGGAGGATTTCCCGCACCGGACGCTATAAGCGCTTCCCGATCGCCGGCCTGGCGCTGATGACCGCCGCGCTGCTGTTGCTGGCCGTGCTTGCCCCGCGGCATTCGAGAACAGGCACCGGCATCGGCCTAGCGGTCTTTGGCCTCGGCTTCGGGATGGTCGGCCAGATACTGATCGTCGCGGTTCAGAACAGCGTGGAACGTCGCGAGCTGGGCTCCGCCACCGCCACCACATCGTTCTTCCGCGGGCTCGGCGGCGCCATCGGCGCGGCCGCACTCGGCGCCGTGTTTGCCGCACGCGCCGGCGTGCACGGATCGCACAGTGGCCCACAGGCGCTCGGGCTCGCTGCACACGCACACATCATCCCCGCCGTCCAAGCCGTGTTCATCGTCGCCGCACCACTAGCCGCGCTCGCGCTGATCGTAACCCTCGCACTCCCCGAAATCCCGCTCCAAACCCGCCAAGGCAGCCACAGCCCTCCACAGAACAGCCTGACAGAGATTCCTCGCCCGTCTCGCTCGATACCACCCCGCCGCGCGCAGAAACGCCGCGTGAACCCCCAGCGATCTCACCCGCTCGCACGACTGGCGGCCCGTAGTGACGATGCTTGACCTCGCTGTCAGTTTCCCAGACGTCGTCCTGGCCATTCACATCGTCGCTGTGATCGTTGGCTTCGGGGCCAGCTTCGCCTATCCCGTGCTTCACGCCGTAATTCAACGCACAGACGCTCGTGCGCTCCCGGCCCTGCACCGCGCGCAAATCGCCGTTGGACAGCGGATCACGGGCCCAGCGCTCGGGGTGATCGTCCTCGCGGGCCTCTACCTCGCCAACCACGATCACGCCTTCGGACAGTTCTGGGTCCTCTGGGGCATCGCCGCAGCGATCGTCATCGGCGTCCTTGGCGCGCTGGTCATCCGTCCCATAACCGAACGCCAGCTCGAACTCGCCGAGCGCGACCTCGCCAGCATTGGCCCTGATGCCAAGGCTGCCCTGAGCCCCGAGTACCTCGCCCAGTCCCGGCGAGTGACGGCGATCGGGTGGACGATCAGCCTGCTCGTGCTGCTCACCGTGTTCGACATGGTCATCAAGCCCTTCGGCTGAGCTGAACGTCAGCCACCCGGACGCCCAACAGAGGAGACCGCCCGATGACGATCATTCTTGACCACACCATCGTGCCCGTCGCCGACCGCCACCGCAGTGCCAGGCTGCTGGATGACTTGATCGCCGTCGCACCAGGTCGGCTCACGGGACCGTTCGTACCGATTCAGGTCACCAGCGAGCTCACGCTTGACTTCGACGAGCGCTTCGGTGCACGGCCGGGCCACTATGCGTTCCTCGTCGACGACCCGCTCTTTGACCGAGCGCTCGACAAGGCGATCGAGCTGGCCCTTGAATGGGGTCCGCTCCGAGAGTCGTCGACCGTCAGATCGACAACGCCGGCGGCGGTCGCCGGGTTTACATCCGCGACCCCGACGGTGTCGCTTACGAGTTTGGGTGCTGGTAAGAACGCTGTCACCAGGCGCCAACCGCGCTGATCCGGCGAGGACTCAGCCCGTCGAAGCGGCGGCCGGCACCGTCGGCGACGCTTGCGCTCCTGGGCGGTTGCCCTTGGTCGCGTTGTCGAGGTGCCCGTAGACCGTGGTGCGTGGGACGCTGAAGATGTCGGCGATATGCTGCACGGTGTGTTCGCCAGCGTCGTAGAGCCGCTGGGCGAGTGCGATCTGGTCGGCGTTGAGTTTGGGCCTTCGGCCACCGTTGCGTCCTCGTGCGCGGGCCGCGGCGAGGCCGTCGCGCGTGTTGGCCACGATGAGTTCGCGCTGGGGCTCGGCGAGGACCGACAACATCCCGAACATCGCGCGACCCTCGGCTGTCGCGGTGTCGATGCCCTGCTCGATGACGTGCAGGCCAACACCGCGCTCGCGGAGCTTCGCGCCGAGGGTGACGAGGTGCAGGACGGAGCGCCCGAGCCGATCCAGCCGCGTGATTTCAGGGTGTCACCGTCGCGCAGCAGCTTGAGCAGCTCGTCGAGTTGCGGGCGGCTGGCCTTTGGCACCGCTCGCGCGGTCGACGTAGATCGCGTCCCGGGCGACGCCGGCACGTAGTAGGGGTTTCCCGATGCGGGTTGTCGACGCGAGACCGGGCTCAAGAGCGGCAGCGTGCGGCCGTCCGGGCGACTGTCGGCAAACGAGTGTTTACCGACGGTCTAGAGGCTAGACCGGCTGGGGGGCGGGTTTGAGCGCGACGAGCGGCTCGACGGGGGACGGCTTGACGCGGAGGATGCGTGCGGCCCAGTCTGGTAGCCACCAGTTCCAGCGGCCGAGGAGCGCGACAAGGGCGGGGGCGAGGATGGCGCGGATGATCGTCGCGTCGATCAGGATTCCGCCGCCGAGCGCGGTGGCGAAGATCTTGGTCTCCGTGCCCGGGCCGGCGCTGAACGCGACGAACGCCAAGAATAGGATCAGCGCGGCGCTCGTGACTAGGCGACCCGTGCGCCCGATGCCCTCGACGACGGCAGCTTCGGTGGAGCGGGTGCGGTCGTAGCCCTCGCGCATCCGGCTGATGATGAAGACCTGGTAATCCATCGAGACGCCGAAGAGGAAAGCGAAGACGA
>JBPCRJ010000152.1:0-8329 GCA_050996975.1 Solirubrobacteraceae bacterium
GTCCGCAAGCCCCCAGTTCCGCCCGACCTGCCGACCGCCGCCTGGATCAACAAGCCCGACGAGAAGGAGGCCGCAGCTCAATAAATTCGACCACGAAGCGTCTCACCGAGCTTGACAGACTCCGGTAAGCCAGTCGAGGTGGCGCGCGAAGCTGTACACCGCGACCTGCCGCTCGCCGCGCTCATCGCTGACAGCGGCCCAGCCGTCGTCGCTGACGAGCCCGTCGTCGGGGTGTTCCTCGACGGCGAGGTTCTCGTCGAGGAAGTCAATCGTGTCGTCGGCGTCGCGGCCGAGCGCGCGGGCGACCGCGGCGGGCGTGAAGCGGCGCCCCTCGAGCGCGGCGCACGCAAGCACGTTGCGCGCGCGGCTGAGCGCATTCAGATCGGTCGGGTCGAAGAGCCGACCCAGGCGCCCCTCCAGGACGTCGTCGACATCATCGAGGTGGAGGCTCCGGCGGGGGGTGAAGCGCCACCGCCCGCCCGTCACGTCGTCGACGATCCCGCGGGCGCGCCAGTCGCGCCACAGCTCCGCGGTCCATCCAGCGAGCCCCCCGGTGATCTCGAGCAACGCGGCGAGCACTTCGGGCGCGGCCGGGCCAGTCCAGTCCTGCAGCTCGCCGTCGTCGACGGATGGAAGCGGGTGCCACGTCGCGATGCCGGCGTGGGTGAGCTGGCGTGCGACGTTGAGGTGCTCGGGCTCGTCGTCGTGATGCTCGCCGAGCTCGCGCGGGCCGCTGACGCCGAGGATCAGCAGCAGCGGCAGATCGATCGCGGTGCGCCGTGCGAGGCTGAGCACTAGATCGGCCCACAGGCCGCCGGGGGCGGCCTGATCAGCGTCATCGACGATGCACACAACGGGACCGTCGTCGCAGAGGCGTCGTAGCGCGCGCGGCGCGAGCTCGACGGCGTCCGGCGCGTCGCGGCCAACGAGCCGCAGCACCTGCTCCACCGGGAGCGCTACCTGTCCGAGGATCTGCGCCGCGAGGCCCGCGAGCGGAACACCGAAGGCGCCCAACCAGCGAGCGATCCGCTCACCCTCCGCACCAGCGCGCCCGACCGCACGCAGAAACCGCTCGCCCCGGCCAGGATCATCATCCTCGGCGACGTAATGCCCCTCGCGGAACCCGCCACGCAGCACCACCGGCCGCGGCGTGACGCCACCCAGCTCGCCCGCGAGCGCTCCCAGCAACTCGCTGCGCCCGCTGCCGTCCTCGCCGACAACGAACACCGTGCCGCCACCCCCCGACCCCAAGCGCTCGCGATACGCACCGGCGAACTCCGCGACACGCCGCGCGCGCCCTGGAAAATCAAGATTCCCGTCCGCCGATCCCATACCGGAAGTCTCGCCCAAAGCTGACCCGCGCAGCAAAGAAGAACAGGTGGGGCCCCAAGAGAGTCGGTGGCCGGGGGCATAGCAGTCCCCGGCCACCCAACGGGTTGGTCCAGGCCCTTCCTCCTTCTCGCGGCCGCGCGCGACCGCGCGTCCCGCGCCCCCCGGTCCGTCCTACGCCCTTCGCACTCGGGGGCCGATGGGGCGGCAAAATCCCGGGGCGCGGAAACGCGCGAAGGGTCCCTTGACCATGGGAACCTGTCCGTCTACCCCACTCCGCCGACCTTCGGACGTCCGATGCGGCGGCGTGAGAGCGGGGGGTACGGGGGTAGCGACTGGCTGCGATCATCACGGCTATGAGGCGGGCGCGAGACAAGCAAGGCACCCCGCGGGCGAGCCTCATTGCTGATGTCGTTGATTCCGAGTTGGCACATCAGCGGGACCGTGAGAGCTCCATGCGCCAGCGAGGCGCGATGATCGTCACCGCCTCTGGCGGGCTAGTGACCTTGATCCTTGTCCTTGGCGGCGCCGCAAGATCCACCTCGATGTGCAGGCGCCCATTGACGGGCACGCTATTCGTGGTGAGTCTCGCGTTTTTTGGCGTCGCCGCATTGCTCGGCTTGGGCGTCAACGTTCCGTGGAATGGCCGGGTCTACTTACCGTTTCGGTCGAAGAAGGCGCTGAACTACTCGCAATGGGTCGCGACGCTCACTCAACCTGAGGTTTGGGGCGACGTGGACGTCGCAGAGTTTGCGCTGAAGATAGTTGCCGAGAAGCTGAAAGTGGTTCGGGGGTTGCGCTTCAAAAACAGGGTTCTGGGCGCAGCGCTGGTCTTGTCCATCCTGGCGGTAGTTGTCGCGACCACCTGTTTCGCAATCGCGACCTATTCAGCCCGGGTTTTGCCGGTCACAGGACAACCCGGCGCGGCAGCGGTCGCCGCGCCCACCGGGGGCCTGATCCCCCGATGAAATCAGCCTGCTAGCCCAAACAGGCGGCTAGGCGACGGCGAACGGCCGTGGCGGCGTAACAGACGTTGGGCAACGCCGCCTTGCGCGCCCGTGGGGCCGGCGAGATTCCCGACATTTACGCAGTTATATGGCGAATCCCGGTTGAGGGCCGGGGAAAGGGCCCAAATCAGCTGGCCAGACCCGGCCGCGGCCGGCAAGGAAGTCTTGGGTCGGGCGGGTCGACGGCGGAGTGGTCGGTGAAGAAGCTCAAGCAGGCGGCGCATGACGCGAACGACCCGCGCGCGCGACCCGGGCGGCCGATTCACGCGGACCAGGCGGCGCTGGCGGTCGCGTTCGAGCAGCGGTTCTCAAGTGTGCTTTGCCACGACGTCCGCGTCGAGCCGCGCAAGGCCGGCATGCTGCGCGTGAGTCTCGACCTGACGCCCCGCGAAGCGGAGCTCGTCCTCGGTCGTCTCGGCTCGCCCGCCCCGGAGAACGGGATCCTCGACGGCGTAGTCGCGGTCGACGACGACGCGGACGGCGAGCCGTTCGCCTCCGCGTGCACATAACCGCCCGACATTGGCGTGGGGGTCCGGGGCGACGAGGTGGGCGGCACGCGGCGAGCGAGCCCCGGCGGGCTACAGCGCGAGGTGGAGCCGCAGCGCGTCGTCGAGCGCAGCCAATAGCGGTGCGGGGAGTTTCCCGTGAAGCTGCCCGATGCGCTCGAACGCGATCGAGCGGATCTGCTCGGCTTGGGCCTTCGAGTCCAGCTGCAGGCCGCCGGTCCCGGCGGGGAGGAGGACCTGGAAAGGGTAGACCCGCGCGACGCTCGACGTGACCGGGACGACGCTGAGCACGCCGCGCCCGAGCCGCGCGGCCGTCGCGTTCGCGCCGTCGTTGGACACGATCACCGCTGGCCGGCGCTTGTCGGCCTCCGCGCCGCGCACGGGGTCGAGATCGACAAGCCGAATCTCGCCGCGGCGCATCAGAGACCGTCGCCGGCGGTCTCGCCCCACAGCCCGGCGTCGCTGCCGGTGCGCCACTCCTCCCACGCCTGCTGGTACGCGTCGGGGAGCTCCTCAAGGCGCAGCGTGCGGATCGCGCGCTGAACAACCGCCGACCGCGACGCGAATGCGTGCGCGCGGGCGTACGCGTCGAGAAACTCGACATCTTCATCGGGCAGACTGACACTGACCTTCACACCAGTCATGCTACCAGTCGTACGACCGATCGCGCCGCGCGCGGCGCGATCGGTGCAGGCAGCCCGCGAGGGCGACGCGGCCCAGGCCGTCCGATGGCCGCGGCTGGAGGCGGTAGCGTGTCTCGGGTGATCGCAGAGCTTGAGATCGTCGAAGCAGGGCGGCGCCTCGCGAGCGCAGCGCCAGAGGCGCGGGTGATCCTGTTCGGGTCGCACGCGCGTGGGGACGCGGCGCTCGGAAGCGACCTCGACATCCTCGTGATCGAGCGTGACGTTGACAACACCGCGCTCGAGTCGGTGCGGCTGATGCGCGAGCTACGCGACCTACGCCTACCGATCGAGATCGTCGTCCTCACCGAACGCGAGGCTGATGAGTGGCGCGAAGTGCCGGGGAGCTTTGTTCACGCTGCGTTGGCAGAGGGGCGCGTGCTCGTCGGCTGATGGCCGACCAAAGCGACCTCGCGCGTGAGTTCCTCGAGCTCGCGCGCGACGACCACGCCGCCGCCGCCGCGTTACTCGACGTCGCGGTATCCGACGCAATCGTCTTCTTCCACGCCCAACAGGCAGTAGAGAAAGCGCTCAAGGCAATGCTCGCAGCAGCCAGCGCCGACTTCCCCCGCACCCACAACATCGCCGTCCTGATGCTGCTCTGCGAGGACGCCAAGATCGAACTCCCGCCCTCCCTCGCCGAGGCCGACCTGCTCACGCCGTACGCCGTCGCTGCACGCTACGGCGCAACGTCCCCGGCCACCGTCGATCGCCAGAGCGCGCTGCGTTTCGCAGCCCAGGCCGTCGACTGGGCCGACCGCCACATCCCCGACTGATCACGCTCGGCCGCCGCCGACAAGCCATACCGACGCGCCACCAGCACCACCTCCGCCCACAGCAAGACAGACCATCCGGACGACAAGCGATGCGACGACTCCGCGAGACCGCCAGCGTGATGCGGCAAACGCTGCGGGGGGCGTGGCGGCGGGGGATCACCGTGCAGCCGTGCGCAGCAACCCGGCGGGCCCGTGGGCCCGTGGGGCGCGCGCTCGCGCGCGATGACCGGTGCCGCGCTAACGTGAATGCCATGGACGACACCTTGCGTTTTACGGTCCGCTACACCGACGGTGGAGAGGGCTGGGTCATGGCCCAGGTCGAGCAGGTCCCCGGGGCGATCAGCCAGGGCCAGACTCGCGCCGAGGCGCGCGAGAACGTGATCGACGCGCTGCGGCTCATGCTCAAACCGGAACCCGACGAGATCGGCGATCCGGACCGCGAGTCGCTCGGCCTTCCGCTGATCGCTTCTTGAAGCGTCGCGATTTGGAGCGCCACCTGCGCTCGCATGGCGCCGAGGCCTTCGACGAGGGTGCCCGCCACACGAAGTGGAGCGGTCCGACCGGCGGCCGCTCGGTCGTTCCTCGCCACAATGAGATCGGCTCCGTGGTCGCAATCGCGATCTGTAAGCAGCTGGGGGTCCCGCGACCGCCCAACCCGCGCTAGCCACGGCCACCCAGCGCCAGCCTGCCGGGCTGGGCCTAGTCGAGCAGCACCGGATCGGCGATCTGCTGCATAACGACCGCTATGCAGCAAACCGGGGGAGAGGGCCGCCCGCGACCGGTAGTCGCGAGCGCGAACGAGGCGAGCAAGGCGTGGGGGAGGGCGATGGCCGCTTCGCTGCGGTCGCTGGGCCGTCCTGGCGGAATTGCCAGGGGGAAGGGCAGCAGCGGGAGGCAAGAAGGGCGGGGCGGGGTCTGCGGCGAACGGCTGCGACCGCGCACGAGGGCTCCGTAAGGGCCTGCTCGTGCTCTCGCGGACTTCGCTGGGGCGCGTTTCACGGGCCGCCGAGAAGCGTTCCACGTGTAACGCCGATTCGGGTGGTAGGAATACCCGGATGCCTTCCGAGACCCGGTTTGCTGGCGTGGGGGAGCTGCTTGACCTTCCGCTCGGCGCAATCAGCCGCAACGCCGGCCAGCCGCGGCAGCGCATCGACCCGGTCGCGTTGCTGCGGCTCGCCGGGTCGTTGGAGGAGCGCGGTGTGATCGAGCCGGTGATCGTCCGGCCGATCGGGCGTGGGCGGTTCGAGCTTGTTGCGGGGGAGCGCCGGTGGCGCGCCGCGCTCCTGATCGGCCTGGACACGATCCCCGCCGTCGTACGTGATTTGGACGACGACCTGGCCTTCGAGGTTGCCGTGATCGAGAACATGGCCCGCGACGACATGACCCCGATCGAAGAGGCCCGCAGCGTTGCGTTGTTGTGCGAGCGGCGCGGCCTGAGCAAGGCCGAGGTCGCCCGCAGAGTTGGGCGCAGCCGCGCGGTGATCAGCAACCTGGTCAGGCTGCTCGAGCTGCCCGACGAGGCGCAACGCCTGATCAACGAAGGCCGCCTCACCGCCGGGCACGGCCGCGCGCTGCTGCTCTGCCGCGACTTTGACCGCCAACGCCAGCTCGCGCGGCGCGCTGTCGACGGCGACCTGTCCGTGCGGGAGCTCGAACGCGCCGCGCACCGCCAACCACCCGCCCTACGCAAGCCGGCCGTTGGGGTGCACCCGGATCAGGCGGCGTTCGCGACCGAGCTCGAGGACGGCTTCACCAGCGTGCTGGGCCGCGACGCGCGCGTCGAGGCGACGACCGCCGGCGAGTTCCGGCTGCTCGTTGACCTCGGCGACGCCCGCGAAGCGCAGACCACGCTCAAGCGAGCCCGCGCCGGCAACGACGGCGACGCGGTCGATGACGACCCGCTGGATCGGTGGTAGCAGCCCGCCGAGGCGGGGGTGGGGGAGAGGTGCAGCTGGCAGGTTCCCGGCGGCCAGGAGGGTGGGAGCGCCGGGAACCCGCTCAGTGCGCGCGTCAGGTCCGCGTTTGCGAGAGCCGTGACGCCTGCTGTGGTTCTCGGGCCGTGGGCAGAGCCCGAGAGCGTCCTTGCAACGTCTTATGCGCGCCCGGGCGCGCGTTGGATCAGGGTGCCGCGATCGGGGTTGGCGCCCGTAACCGCACTGGCTATCCGCCGTCGCTCGGACCTTGCCGGCCCGGATCGCGATCATTTGGCGAGATGAGGGGCAGGCTGCTGCGCACGCCGGCCACCTCGAACAGGCGCTGAACCTGAGCCGGCCCCTCGGTGATGCGCAGCCTGTTCCCGTTGCGGCGGGAGCGGTCGTTGGCTCTCAGCAGGGACGGTCAGCCCGGTCGAATCCATGAACGAGACGGGTGGCCAGGTCGACCACGATCAGCGGCGCATCGGTCCGCTCGGCGAGGGGAGATCTGCTCGTTGAGCAGCGGCGCGGTGGCCAGGTCGAGCTCTCCCTGGACGGTCAGGTGCAGGCGGGCGTCGTGACCGGCGACGTCGACCTCGTGGATCCCAACCCGCTGTAGCGCCGGCTCACCAGTCGCCGCCGAGCGGCCTGTTGGCCGTGGCGGCTTTGGCTCCGCATGGCGCTCCGGCCAGGTCTGGCGGGTCGACCTCTGCCAGGTGTCGATGTGGCACGGCTGCCGGCAGCACGACAAGATCGTTCCGGTCGTGCGCCGCTACGGGCACGTTGCAGCGGAGCCTGCCGGGGGATCTTGGGGACCCAGACGCTCGGCATCGACTCCTTCCCGCCGGCCGGGATGTGGTGCTACGCCATGTCGCTTGCGGGCTACACCGGGGGGACAAGTCCGTTCGTCACGGCGACGGTGCTCGTCCGTTGACGCCGCTCCCCCGAGTAGCGGCGCCTCAGCTCGATCTCGATCCTTGCCGGGTTCCAGGCCGCGGGGAAAGCCGACCTGCGTCACCTCCCGGGCCTGTTCTGGTCGTCGACGACCCGGCGGCACGTGGGTTTTCAAGGAGGCGTCGTACGTGAGGACGACGGCTCCCGGGTTGACCTGCGGCTTCATCGTGTGCAGCATGGCGGCTCGGGCGCCATCAATTGCCGTCCAGTTGCTGCAGGTGGCCGGCACGACAGATTCCGTACGTCGAATCATGGAAGGGCACCTTCTCACCCCAGTGGTCTCGGCAGTAGCAAGCGTCACACCGGCGGCACCAGAACGGGACGAAGTCCGGGTTGAGGGCGCGCAACCTCGCGAGGTCCCTGGCGCGAAGCGCGTTAGCGAGCTCGCCCGGCTCCCCCGCGGACGTCTGCGACAAGCAAAACCACACGTCGCAGACGAAGCCCACGCTCAGCAGGTGGTCGCCGGCGAGAACGAGACGCGCCGCGGTGTTGGCGCAGACTGCGCAACCAAAGGTCGCGTCGGCCTGAGCCTGAGACATGACTTCTCGCATGGCGTCACCGTCACCCATGACCGCCCGGAAGCACGCGTCCTTGAGGTCACGAGCGGCACGCCACGCGGAGATCTGCGGCCCGGCGCCGAGGATCTCGACCGCTCGCGCATACTTGGCGCGGAGCGCTGTCGCGTCGGCACTTGGCAGCCGAGACAGGCGCTCCTCGTTGAGATTGTCGAAGAGATCGGCCGCCTTCACGCGTTGGGCTAGCCCATTGGCCGCCAGTCGGTGGATGTAGGCGTCATAGTCCTCATCGCCGCGACGGGTCAAGGCATCGACCGCGGTCCAAATCCGGCGGGGGCAACCCGCCTGCTTGAGGTCGGCAATCGACATGGGGGTGTCCTCGACGACATCGTGAAGGGCCGCCACAATCTTTTCGTCCGGCGTGGTCACGAGGTTTGCGACCCGCGTCACGTGGTCAATGTAGGGTGCGCCGGCCTTGTCCACCTGACCCTCATGTGCCCGCTGCGCCAAGCGCAGCGCCTGATCTAGTGTCGTGAGTCATTAGTTTGGGCCTGGTTTGTGGTATAGTTTGGGTATGCCACGGGGGCCTGCTGCGGTGTCGATCGACCTGACGGATGGGGAGCGCAAGACGCTTGTGGGGTGGACGCGC
>JBPCRJ010000001.1:0-7267 GCA_050996975.1 Solirubrobacteraceae bacterium
TGCTCCGGGGAGTCGAACTCGAAGGTGACCTCGTCCTGCTCCACGGCGACCTTCGAGAACCCACCTCCTTCGAGCAACCCGCCGATGGCAGCGGGGGTGGGCCGGGAGAGGGGCCCGGGCGTTCCGGCCAGGGGCGGGGGCACGTCCAGCCGCTCCATCGTCGTCCGCATCGGAATCGAGAGGAAGGGGACCTGATCAGGCTCGCCCCACGAGCTGATCGCCATCCGCGCGCCCGGCTTGAGGAAGCGTCGGATGCGCCCCGCGGCGGCCTCAGCATCAGGCTCGAAAATGATTCCCCAGCGCGACACGGCGGCGTCGAAGCTCGCGCGCTGAAAATCGAGGCTGGACGCGTCCGACTCCACGAACTCGACGTTGCCCAAGCCGGCCGCCGCCGCGCGTTCACGCCCGTACGCGAGCATCTCGGCCGAGATGTCCGTGGCCACAACACGGCCCTCCGGACCGACCTTACGCGCGGCGGTGAGCGCCGGCTCGCCATAGCCGGCGGCGACGTCCAGGACCCGGCTTCCCGACTGCACGCCAGCGAGCTCCACCAGCCGCTCGCTGATGTGCCCGTCCGCGCTGTCATTGAACTCGCTCCACTCCTTCCATCCCACCGCAGCAGCGTCCCAGTGCTTGTGCTGCGCCTCGCGGAAGTCGACCGGGTCGATCGCCTTGGATTCCATGCTCGCTCCTCCTTACCACCCCATTGCAGTGCACCGCGACGCTAACCGATTCGGGTCACCGACGGACTCGCAGCGACGATTGCATCGCTTCCGCTTCCGCTTCCGCTTCGGCTCCGGATGACCAGCAGCACGAGGTCAGGCTGTCCCGTTGCGCCGGCGAACCAGCGCGCCTCCCTTCGCGTGGGTGCGATCGCACGCCAGACCGGCAGCTCGGCCTGTGGACGATGTGCCAGGGACTCAGGCAGTCGTGCCGGAGAGACCCGCTTTGGATCCGCTGCACCGCTCGGCGTGATGCCCGCCGGGGACCCGGAAGCTGCGGATACGAGGGCGATCACGAACCCCGCCGCACCGAGCCGCGGCAGCAGACGGGAGATTGGCGAACAGGAGGGAAGACGCTGGTTGCGGCGAGACACCTGCCTCACGGGGTCTTAATCGGGCCTCCGCTATTGGGCCGCTTCCAAGTGTATTTTCAGGGTTGCGCAACGGCCAGCGATGTTGCCGGTAGGTTGTCGTCTCCCGGGCGTGACCATTTGCGTAGGTCCCATATCAACCACGGCGGAAGGAGCGGTGACCGACTTGACCGACGAGGAGAACCCAGAGCTGACACGGGAAGGACTGTTTGGCGTGCTCGCCGGTAAGGCCAAGGAGACGGCCGGCGAGTTGGTAGGCAACGAGGCCCTGGCTGATGAGGGCCGCACGCAGCAGGCTGAGGTGAAAGCCGAACCCGAAGCAACGCCTCACGCAGATGAGAAGCTCGGGAAAGCAACAGATCTCGATGACGAGAAGACCCAATCCTGAGCTGCGCTGGGACACCCCAGCGCGGAACCAGAAACCGTCTCGCTGACCGGCGGGCATGCGGTCGCTTCTGTCGAGCGGCCCACGAGCGTTGCCCGGCCGTGCTGAGAGCGCGTGATCCGTCACGAGAGCCTGCTCTGCTTCGGTCACCGGCATCTCAGGCGTAAGGCCTAGCTCCCTCCTTAGCGCGGAAACCGCGTCTATCGCGACGATCGCATTCATCCGTCGTCAGCCCCTTCTCGCCGCATGAGCGTAATGGGCGACTAGGCGCAGCTTACGTCCTTTCGCCTAGCGCCCCTGGTGCTTCGATTACACCACGTTCGACGGCGTGATTGAGTCAGGTGAAGCGCGGATATGATCGCGGGCATGGACGATGTGACGCTGGCGATGTCGGTTGCGCGCGGCCGGATCGCGCTCGGGATCACTGCAGTGGTTGCGCCCGGCCTGGCCACCCGCGTCATGGGCGGCAGGCGGGCGGCGGACGGTATCGCGCGGCTGTTCGCCCGCATGCTCGGCGCGCGAGACATCGCGCTCGGACTTGGGACAGTGATCGCGCTTGACCGCGGCAAGCCGGTACGAGGGTGGCTCGAAGGTTCCGCGCCTGCGGACGTCGCGGATTGCATTGCCTGCGTCCTCGGCCGTGAGGACATCTCGCCGGGCGCGTTCAAAGCCGGGGCCGGATCCGGAGCTGCGTCGGCGATCCTCGAAGTCTTCTTGTCACGGCGCCTGGACCCAACGCCACCGCCCCACGCAGGGCAGCCGGAGGCCGTCGCGACCGGCCACTCACCCGAGGCCGTCACCGACCGGTAGCGCCCGCGACGGTCACGACCCAGCAGCCTCCGCGGAGACTGCCACCATGATCGCTTCCCCCGCCTTGGCGCCTCGCATCGCGCAATTCCTTTGGCGACGCAGCGAACGCAGTCGGCGGACGACCCACCGCAGATCGATGAGGTTGGGGGAGCATTTCGGTCTCAGCGGTACGTCGAGGACGAGCAGGGCATGTTCGATTGGGCTGCGCCGGATGATGAGGTGCTGGCCGCCGTCAACTAACTCGAGCGGCCAATCGGCGCCTACCTCTACGGCCTCTTATGTACGAAACCATTGTGTTCTGGGAGACGGCCGGCACCGGCGTCGATCAGTCAGCCGGGGTAGGGGACTTCGCCGAGCTCTGGCGAGTCGCCTCGAAGGTCGTCTACTCCCGGACGCTTCAGACGGTGACCAGCTCAAAGGACGCGGATCGAGCGCGAGTTCGACCCGGGCGCGGTCCGGCGGCTCAAGGAGACGTCGGTATCGGACCTCACCGTTGGTGGTGTGGATTCGCCGGCCGGGCCGCGGATCTCGTCGACGAATGCCACTTGTTCCTCAGCGCGATCGTCGTCGGCGGCGGCAAGCGCGCATTGCCGGACAAGGTGCGCCCGGCTTGAGCTCGTGGAAGAGCGCCGGTTCAGGAGCGGCGTTGTGCACCTCCATTACCGAATCAGCGATCGCTTGGCTGCAGGCGCGATCGCTTCGGCCTTGGAGGCGCCGCGAGCGGCGTGATCGCGTTGGCGACCTACCGGCGGTGCGGAGGTCCGGAACGTGTCGGTGATGGTCGTTGGCGGGAGTGTTAGGCTGAAGGGGTCAGATAGCGACGGCAACCAGAGGGCGAGACCTTCTTCTGAATGTCCCCTTTCCGCGAGAGCAGCCTGATCTTCTGATGGCCGAGAGTCCACCCACGGGTGGGCTTTCCGCGCTTAACGGGCGCGCAGTCCGCGTCGTGTTGTGCGGCGCCTAGACGCGGCGGACTGGCTGTAGTTGCCGCGCACACGGATCGCCTGCCCTTGAAAGTCGACGTCGCGCCAGCGCAGCGCGACGAGCTCCTCGCGGGGCAGCCCCGTCATCGCCGCGGTCGCGTAGACCGCCCCGTCCTGCCCTGAGGCGGCGTGGCGGATCAGCGCGTCGACCTCCTCACGCGCGTAAAGGTCATAGTCACCCGAGTAGCCACCGGATGGCGCTCCACCCCGAGCGCCGCGTTCCCAGCGACCCAGCCACGGCGCAGCGCGCAGGCGAGGATCGCGCCGATCGCCATCAGCACCTTCTCCGCCGTCCTCGAGCGCCGAAAGCCGGAGTGCCAGCGCTCGATCGCCGACATCGACACGTCCGAGAGCGCCAGCTCTCCGGTCCATCTCGACGATCGCCTCCTTCCCGGTCAGGAACCCACTCGTCGGCCGTCCGCGCCGCCGGCCCCACGCTCCCGCGCGATTTCGGTCAAGCCACGCCGGTCCGACCCGACGCTTGACCTGGGTGCCGTCCTCAAGGTGCCACTTCGCGTAGTAGACCGGGCCGCCGTCGCGCTCGATGACTAAGAGGAGCGCCGCCCGTCGGTGTCCCATACCTGACCATGATCCGGCCCCCGGCGGCGCCTCAGTTCGCGGGACCATGGCGGGTCCCAAACGTTTCGCAAACAACGCCCTTTTTACTGCCCGCCAACAAAGGGGATTCCCAGTAGACACGGGAGTTTGACCTCGCTGGAGCTGCCTTACAGGCAGGAGGGCACTGGTTCGAGGCCAGTACCGCCCATCGGGGAATGCACTGCAAATCCAGGCCTTATGGGTTCGCGATCAGTGGGTCGGCATGAGATGTTCCCTGGGTGTGTTCCCTGCGCGTGGCGAGCGCCAGGGTCGGGAACGTTGCCTGCGAACCGGCAGGACTCGGTGTTCCTCCGGTGGGTTCAGGTGGTTCCGTGTTCCTGAATTGCTGGATTCAGAGCACGTCACCTTCTTCCCGCGCGGCGAGCTCGGCCGGCGTGACCGTCTCGATCCGCGCGGCCAGCATCCACTGGTTGCCGAACGGATCGCCGAGGCGCCCGCCGCGCTCGCCGTAGAACTGGTCGGCAAGGGGGTAGATGACCTCGGCGCCAGCGCGCACGGCACGATCCCACGCGGCGTCCACGTCGGGCCAGTACGTGCACAGCAGCGCGTTGAACTCGTCGTCCTGGGCGTCCTTGACCATCACCACCGAGTCGCCGATCAGCAGTTCCGCGTGAACGAGCGTCCCGTCAGACATGTGGTAGCGCTCGCCAAGCTCCGTGGCACCGAACGCTGCTTTGTAGAAGTCGATTCCGGCCGCGCCATCGCTGAGCGCGAGCCGCGGCGTGACCGTGTGGAGGTGCTCGGGCACCGGCGTGGGCGTCCGTTCGCGTTCAGCCAGGCCGGGCTGCTGGTAGATCCCGATCACGTTGCCGGCCGGGTCGCGGACGTGCGCCACCCGCTCGCCGGGCGCCGCGTCTTCGTTTAGCGCCTCGCCGCCGGCAGCGCGGACCGCCGCGAGCACTTCCTCGAGGTCGGCGACCATGATGTGGACCATGATCCCGGGCTCAGCCGACGGCGGCCAGCCGGTGACCCACGAGCCGCTCACCTCCTTGACCGCGTCGTCGAATGCGATCGCGCCGTCGCCGCGGGTGCGCAGCGCCCAGCCGAACGCGTCGCGGTAGAAGCGCGAGGAGCGCTCGACGTCGGCTGCCGGGATCTCGAGGTAGCAGATCTTGCCGGTGGCGAGCGTGGGAGTTCCGTGTGCCATGCGAGTTACTATACACGTAAATCAAATGTCGCCAAGGTCGTCCAAACAGCGCTCGTCGGGCCGGCGGCCAGGCGGCGGATCCGCCGAGCGCCGACAGGGCCGCCCGCCGAGGATCGATCGCGAAGCCGTGCTCGCCACGGCGATCCGGCTGCTCGACGCCGAGGGCGTCGAGGCGCTGACGATGCGCCGGATCGCGAGCGAGCTCGGCGTGTCCGCGATGGCGCCCTACCGGCACGTGGCCAGCAAGGACGAGCTGCTGATGGTGCTCGTCGACCGCCTCGCGGCCCGCGTCGTGTACCCGTCGCGCCCGCCGGAACCGAAGGCCGCGATGCTGGTGCTGTGGTCCACAATCTACGACAGCCTCGCGGAGCACCCCTGGGTCCCTGAGGTGCTGGCGCGCCGACGGATGATGGCACCGTCGGTGCTCGGGGCGATCGAAGAGATCCATGCGGCGCTGCGCGACGCCGGCCTGTCGATAACGGCGACGGTGCGCGCGTACCGTCTGATGTGGAACTTCACGCTCGGCTGCCTGCTAGTGCGCGCCGGCGCGAGCTCCGAGGGGCCGAGTCAGCAGCGGGAGCTTCGCCGTGCCCCCGATCCTGAGCGCTACCCGATGCTGGCGGCAGCCGCCACGGCGTGGACTGCGACGCACGAGCAGGACACCTACAGCAAGGATCTCCGGGCGCTCATCGACGCGTTGCTGGCGAATGCACGCCAGCCCTGAGCCTCAGCAGGAGGCGATCGCGGAGTCGAGACGACAGGGCCCGCTCTCGGCGCGGCCGCATGCGCCATAGCCCTCCGAGTCGAGCCGGTCGACGAGCTGCACCGCTCCCAACGGCGTCAAGCCGAGCACGGCCCTTCGCCTCCTTGCCGTCGAAGGCGCCTGTGCTCTGCGGAGCGGCTTATTCCCCGGCGGCGCCATGCGGGGGCGCCGCCGGGGTTTGCTCGTGTCCGCGGTTGGCGGGTCTACACGTGCGGGCTCTGGTAGCGGCGCCGACCCCACGGCCGGGAGCCCCAGAAGAAGAACCGGGTCAGGAAGAACAGTGGGATCAGTACCCACAGGCCGGCGTGATGTACGAGCATCGCGGCCGAACCGCGCGGGCGCGGGTCGCGCGGAAGGTCGCTGACGACCTGGCGCAGCTCGCCGACGGTCTCTGGCGCTGGCGGCCGGCGGACTCTCGACCGAGCAGATCGCCGAGCGCCTGGTCGTCAGTGTCGCGACCGCCAAGACCCACGTCAGCCGCGCGATGGTCAAGCTCCGGGTACGTGACCGCGCCCACCTGGTCGTGCTCGCGTTCGCGACCGGGCTGGTCCGGCCGGGCTGGCTCGAGTAGCTGGGGTACCCAGCGGGCGCTTGGCCTGCTCGCGCCAGTGGACCCGCGGAGGATCGCGAGCCCGAACCCGTCAAACCGAGCAGCGAGCAGAGCAGCGAGCCAGCTTCCCCATCCCGGGCGAAGGGGAACCGTCGCCGAAGCGGTCGAGATGTTCGCCCGCAAAAGACTCTCCGCCGTCCTCGCGCACCTCAGCGGAGCAAGTCGACTACGGGTAGGCCAGTCGGAGCGGGCTTCTACTCGCCCCAGAAGTCGGGGACCATCTCTCCGTCTCCCTCCACGCGCGGTCCGAACACGAGCACCGCTAGACCGTCGCGACCAGCTTCGAAAGACCGCGTCACTCCCGGGCTCACCCGTACTGCATCGTACGGCGCCAGGTCAACCAGCTCGTCATCGAGCTTGACGCGACCCGAGCCCGTCAAGACGACGTAGATCTCCTCGGCTTCACGGTGGCGATGAGCGAACGCCTCGCGTCGCCCGGGCTTGATGATCAGGTAGTTGACGCCAGTCTGCTCCGCACCCAGGTCTGCACGGGGGAAGCGCGCCTCCTGAGCGTCCGAGAAGTCGTGCTTGACCGCCATATCCTCAACGTCCCGGAGGCTCTTCTTCGCGTAGCTCACGACCGCGAAGCTTAATCAGCACGAGCCTTCGGCGTGATCCGCGCAGCCTGACCGCCGTGCGAGAGCATGATCGAGATCGACCGCCATAGGCAACGCAGCCGACTGCCCCGCGCCCACGCAGCACTCACGGGACCCGTTCGACACCAACCTTCGAGAAGACCCCTGAAGAAGTGATGTTTGACGGCGGTGCCTGTGATGAGCGCCGCGGGTCGTGGTGCTGCGGGCCGGTTCGGTTCTCAGGGTCTGTCTGATGGCGGTTCGTAGCGGCGGATCGGGGGTT
>JBPCRJ010000035.1:0-12110 GCA_050996975.1 Solirubrobacteraceae bacterium
ACCATCATTGTCCCCCGCGGCGCCAATCCCGACCTTGGTGCAACGGGAAAAGCCTTGTCCTCGGACCGAGCGGCGCTCGCCGCGCACGACGCGGCGGGCTGTGGTGTGCTGGTCGGCCTCAGTGGTGATATCGCGATCGAAGGTCCGGCGCCACCGGAGGGATGGCGCATCCGCGTGACCGACGATCACAGATCCGGAGTCGATGCGCCCGGCCAATGGATCACGCTGCGCTCGGGCGGGCTCGCCACCTCAAGCACGATCGTGCGCCGGTGGCGAGTGTCGGGCGAGACGGTTCACCACCTTCTCGATCCCAGTAACGGCGCCCCCGCGCACGAGGTTTGGCGCACGGTGAGCGTGGCCGCGGCTTCCTGCCTGGACGCCAACATCGCGAGCACCGCGGCGATCGTGCGCGGCGAGCGCGCGGCCGACTGGCTACGCTCGCTGGGGCTGCCCAGCCGCTTGGTCGCCGGGGACGGAAACGCGTGGCACCTGGCCGGCTGGCCGTCCGAGGGCGACGATCTCAGGCCCGGCGCCCGCCCGCCCGCCGAAGAACAAGCGGCGGCCGATCGCCGGCGCGCATGACCGCGATCGTCGCCGCCGCCGGTCCGAGCGCCTACTGGTACCTCGCGCGGGGCACCGGCGTCGTCTCGTTGTTGCTGCTGAGCGCGAGCGTCGTGCTCGGCGTGCTCGGCTCGGTGCGCTTTGCGCTCGCCCCGCGCTGGCCACGGTTTGCGATCGACGCGCTGCACCGCGATGTTTCGCTGCTCGTGATCGTGCTGCTCGCGGCGCACATCGTCACGAGCGTGCTCGACAGCTTCGCCCCGGTCGCGCTGACCGACGCGGTGATCCCGTTCGCCTCGAGCTACCGGCCGCTGTGGCTGGGCCTCGGCGCGCTGTCATTCGACATCCTGCTCGCGCTGGTGATCACGAGCTTGGTTCGCCGCCGGCTCGGCTACCGGACCTGGCGGACGATCCACTGGCTCGCGTACGCGAGCTGGCCGGTTGCGGTGCTGCACGGTCTGGGCACGGGCAGCGACACGAAGATCTGGTGGATGCTCGCGCTGACCGTCGGGTGCATCGCGGCGGTCCTGGCCGCGGTATGGACGCGAATCAGGCGCTCCTCCGTCCAGCATCAACGATTTGGCGCGCCGGCGATCGCGCTCGCACTCGCAACCCCGCTGGGGATCGCGATCTTCACGCTCGCGGGGCCGCTGCAGCGGGGCTGGGCCGGGCGGGCGGGAACGCCGGCCTCGCTGCTGGCCAGGACGGTTCCGGCTACGGCTGCGCCCGCCGGCGTGCGGCCGGTCTCGCCGCCGCTCGGGAGCGCCCCCGCGCTCAGCCCGCCCTTCTCCGCGCATCTCGCCGGAACGGTGCTCCAGACCCCCGAGGCCGGAGGGGCAATCATCGACTTGGCCCTGCGCCTGAGCGGCGGGGCGAGGGGAAGGCTTCGGATCCGCCTGGCCGGGTCTCCGATCGACGGGGGTGGGCTGTCGTTGACCGGCAGCCAGGTCGATCTGAAGGCAGGCGGTCTCGCGTCGGTCATGCAGGGCAAGGTCGTCTCGCTCGCGGGGCAGCGCTTCGCGGCGCATGTCGCCGGGTCTGCGGGTTCTGCGCTCGACCTGCGCGCGGATCTCAGCATCGACAGCCAGACCGGCAGCGTGAGCGGCACGCTGTATGCGAGTCCCACCGGGAGCGGCCGATGAGCATCGGCGCGACCGGGCCAGGCGGGCTGCCGCGGCTGCTCGCGGGGCTGGATCAGACCGATGGGGTGATGACGCTGGCGCAGCACGAGCGGGTCCACGGGCCGCTGCCCGATTCCGAATCGACGGCGCTGATCGAGGCGGTCGAGCGCAGCGGGCTTCGCGGCCGGGGTGGAGCCGACTTTCCCACGGCCGTCAAGCTCCGTGCGGTGGCCGAGCATGGGCGCGCCGCCGCGCTGATCGTCAACGGCAGTGAGACCGAGCCGGCGAGCCGGAAGGACCGCCTGCTGCTCTCGCGGCTTCCGCACCTCGTACTCGATGGGGCGGTACTGGCGGCGGAGGCGATCGGCGCGCGTGAGGTGTTCGTCAAGGTCGGCGAGGGCGCACGGGATACGCGCGTTGCGCTGCAGAGCGCGATATCGGTGCGCTCGCGCGACAGCGTCGCGATCCGCCTCACGGTTGCTCCCGAGGGCTACGTCTCCGGGGAGGAGACCGCCGTGATCAACCATCTGAACGGTGGTGCATCGACGCCCACATTCGTGCCGCCGCGGCCCTACGAGCGCGGCTACCGTGGCCGGCCGACGCTGGTTCAGAATCCCGAGACCCTCGCCCAGCTTGCGCTGGTCGCCCGTCACGGTCACCACTGGTATCGCGAGCTGGGCACGATGGCCGATCCCGGGTCCGCACTGGTCACGATTGCCGGCGCCGTCGCGGCGCCCGGTGTCTACGAGCTGGCGTTCGGGACTCCGATGATCGATCTGCTCGCGGCGGCGGGAGGCTCCACCGAGCCGTTGCAGGCGTTGCTGGTCGGCGGCTACTTCGGCACTTGGGTCGACTCCGCGCGAGCCTTCCGGCTCAGGCTCTCCCGGGAGGAGCTTCGCTCGGTCGGCTGCGCGCTCGGGGCCGGTGTGCTGATCGCGCTCGGGGAGAGCTCCTGCGGTCTGCACGAGAGCGCGCGCGTGATCGGCTACCTCGCGGATGAGTCCTCTGGTCAGTGCGGCCCCTGCGTGTTCGGCCTGCGCGCGATTGCCGACGCGTTCGATGCGCTCGCGCACGGCAGCGGCAACGAACCTGAGCGAGATCGCGTGCTCCGCTGGAGCGCCGAAGTCCGCGGGCGGGGCGCCTGCAACCATCCCGACGGCGCGGCGCGGTTCGTCGAAAGCGCGCTTGAGACCTTCGGGTACGAGATAGAGTCCCACCGGCGCGAGCGCTGCACCGCCCCGCCAGCCGGATTGCCCCTGGGCGGCGTCGAGCATCAGCGCCACGCCGACGCGCTGCAAGCGGTCCGTCGATGAAGGCGCGCCTGCGCGTCAACCCGATCGCGTGCGAAGCCCACGGGCTGTGCGCCGAGCTGTTACCCGAGCTGATCAGGCTGGACGACTGGGGCTACCCGATCGTCGAGCCCGCCGAGGTGCCGCATGAGCTGCTCGGGCTCGCCCGCAAGGCCGTCGACGCGTGCCCGACCCTGGCGCTGCTGCTGGATCGGGAGCGGGCGAAGTAGAATCCGAGCGCGGAGTGTGACGGGCAAACGCTCACGCGGCGCCAACGGCGCGCGACGGTCCATCGGCCGGGGGCCCCAATTTCTTCCCCGGCGTAGCAGCTCGTGCCTCGTCGACGCGCTTGAAATTCAATCGAAGGGCGGTATCGATGGCCTCTAGCTCCAAGAAGAAAACCACGATGGCGAAGCTCAACCGGGAAGCGGCGGTGCGCGAGCGCCGGCAGTTGAAGAAGATGAAGAAGGACGCGCGCAAGCGAGCGCTGGTGGGTCACCCGGGCGAGACCAGCGACACCCCCAGCGACGACGGATTAAGCTTCGACCGATGAACGCGTCGAATCGTTTCGCCACGGCGATTCGCGGCTCATCGACGCAACCGACACGCCCTCAGGACCAGGGAGCGCGGCACGACCGCCTGCTGCCGTTGATCGCCGCCGAGCGCGGCCTGCGCTGCGTCGTGCTGGTGGTGATCGGCCTGGTCCTGATCACCCATCCCCATACCAACTGGAGTGACACGATCTCCGATCTGGCGCGGCATCTCGGGTTTGACCCGAGCAGCAACGGGATCCAGAAGATCATCGCCAAGATCCGAGCGATCAGTCCCAATAAGTACGCGGTCTTCGGCGTGATCGCGATCGCCTACGGCGCGCTCGAGGGCGCCGAGGCCTACGGACTGTGGCGCCGGCGCCGCTGGGGCGAGTACCTGACCGTCGTCGCCACGTCGCTGCTGTTCATCCCCGAGATCTGGGAGATCGTCAAGAAGCCGAGCGCGCTGAAGGCCGGTGCGATCGTGCTGAACATGGTGATCGTCGTCTACCTGATTGTGCGCCTGCGCCGCCACGGCGGCTGATCCGGACCTAGGGCCGCTTCCCCCGCCCGTACACCAACTTGAACAGGCCCACCAGCAGCGGGCCGCGCAGGCGGCTGGAGGGATACATGTACAGGTCTCGCTTCATCGCGAACCGGGTCACGACGATCGTCTGGCGGCGGCAGTACTTGCGGATCCCGTCGGCGCCGTGGCGGGCGCCGAGACCGGAGCTCTTCCAGCCGCCCATCGGCGCCTCGAGGGCAAGGTAGTTCGAGCAGGTGTCGTTGACCACCACCGCGCCGGCCTGGATCCGCCGCGCGACCGCCTCGCCCTTGCTGAGGTCGCGCGAGTACACCGAGGCCTGGAGTCCATAGGGGGAGTCGTTCGCCAGCGCGATCGCCTCCTCAGCGTCGGCGACCCTCATGATCGGCAGCGTCGGGCCGAAGGTCTCCTCGCGCATGCACTGCATCGTGTGGTCGACATCTGTCAATACGGTCGGCTCGAAGTAGCTGCCCCCCGCGCCGCGGCCGGCGCCCGCGCCGCCGTGGCCGCCGGCGAGCACGCTTGCCCCCCGGGCGACCGCGTCCTTGACGTGGGCCTGCACGATCTCGGCCTGGGGCGGGTTGATGAACGAGCCCACGTCGACGCTGCCAAAGCCGCCCGGCACACCCTGGCGGAGCTTGCGTGCCCGCTCAGTGACGAGTGACACGAACTCGTCGTGGACCGGAGCCTCGACGTACACCCGCTCGACCGAGATGCACTGCTGGCCCGCGTTGTGCATCGACCAGAAGACCGCGGCGTTGGCGGCCCGCTCGAGGTCGGCATCGGCCAGCACGATCATCGGGTCCTTGCCGCCGAGCTCGAGCGAGACCGGGGTCAGCGTCCTCGACGCGCGCTCCATGATCTGCTTGCCGGTCTCGGTCGAGCCGGTGAACATCACGAAGTCGACCAGGTCGATCAGCGCGCTTCCAAGCGCGCCACGGCCGACGGCGACCTGGAACACGTCCGGTGGCATCCCGCAGGCGTGGAGCCCCTCCTCGATCAGCAGCGAGGTCAGCGGCGTCACGCTCGAGGGCTTGACGATCACGGCGTTTCCCGCCGCCAGGGCCGGGACCGCGTCGCCGACGGTGTTGGTGAACGGATAGTTCCACGGGCCGATCACGCCGACGAGTCCGACGGGCTCGTAGCGGACCATCAACTTGCGCCCGAGCAGGAACGGCGACTCGGTCCTGATCCTCTCCTCCGCCAGGTACCTGGGCGCGTGCTTGGCCCAGAAGCCGAACGAGCTCGCGGCGTAGCCGAGCTCGGCCAGCGCGGCGTCCTCCCGGGTCTTGCCGGTCTCCGAGACGAGCGTGTCGAGGAAGCGATCGGCGTTGTCGAGGACCCACTTCTGCATCCTGCGCAGCACCTTGGCGCGCTCGGAGAACCCGAGCCCCAACCAGCCCGGCTGCGCGCGCTGCGCGCGCCGGGCCATATCCTCCAGCTGCTCGGGCGTGCAGGCTTGCAGGGTGGTGATCACCTCTCCCGTGGCTGGGTTCGCGACCGGGATCGAGCCCGCCGCAGCGGTCGCCGCGCCGGTCTGCCCCACCGCGATGGCCCGCGCGGGCGTGTCGCCTCGAATGGCACTCATCACGCCGCCCGGCGGTAGATGCTCACGACCGCGGCACCGCCGAGGCCGATGTTGTGCTGGAGCGCGCCCTGCACGTCCGGCACCTGGCGCTCGCCGGCGTCCCCCCGAAGCTGCCAGCTGAGCTCCGAGCACTGCGCCAGGCCAGTCGCGCCGAGCGGATGGCCCTTGGAGATCAGGCCGCCGCTGGGATTCACGACCGGGCCTGAGCCGCCGTATGTGGTCGCCTGCGTCTCGACGAGCTTGTGCCCCTCGCCCTGCGCCGCGAAGCCGAGCGCTTCGTAGCTGATCAGCTCGTTGGCGCTGAAGCAGTCGTGCAGCTCGACCACCTGCATGTCCGTCGGCCCGAGCTGCGCCTCCTCGTAAGCGCCGCGGGCGGCCTCCCGGCTCATCTCGTAGCCGACGATCTTGATGCAGTCGGCGGTCTCGTCGAAGGTCGACCGCATGTCGGTGACCATCGCCTGGCCCGCGATCTCGATCGCCTGCTCGTAGAGGTCGTGCTCGTCGACGAACCGCTCGCTGGCCAGGATCACCGCCCCGGCTCCGTCCGAGGTGGGGGAGCACTGGAGCTTGGTCAGCGGCGCGTGGATCTCGGTCGAGTCCTTGATCTCCTGCAGCGTGTACTCGGTCTGGAACTGGGCGTAGGGGTTGCCCGTCGAGTGCTTGTGGTTCTTCCATCCGATCCACGCGAAGTGCTCGGGCGTGGATCCGTACTTCTGCATGTGGTCGCGACCCGCGTTGCCGAACATCTGCGGCGCCCATGGCGAGGCCTCAAAATCACGAATCTCGGACATGCGTGCCATGTGCCGGTCGAGCGCCGGGGTGCGGTCGGTGTACTTCATCCCGAGCGATCCGCGCTCCATCTTCTCAAAGCCGATCGCCAGCGCGCACTGCGCAAGTCCTCCCTTGACCGCCTGACGGGCGAGGAACAGGGCACTTGATCCGGTGGCGCAGTTGTTGTTGACGTTCACGACCGGGATCCCGGTGAGGCCGAGGCCGTACACGGCCCGCTGGCCGTAGGTCGAGTCGCCGTACACGTAGCCCGCGTACACCTGCTCGATCGCGCCGTAGGGGATCCCGGCGTCTGTGAGCGCCTTCTCCCCGGCCTCCCTGGCCCAATCGGGATAGTCGCCCTCCTTGGTGCCGGGCTTGGCGAACTTCGTCAGCCCGACTCCGATCACATAGGTCTTGTCGCTCATCTCGGTCTCCTTGGTCGAGTCGCTGCCGGCGACGGCGCGGACATGACCATCACGGGGTTCAGGCTAACAAGGTTAACCAGTGTCAATTGGCCGCGCCGGGCATCTCCCCGTAGCCGGCCGCCGGTAGCGCCTGAGCCGGCATCGGGGCGAGATACAGTTGGCCGCACGATGAACGCACCTGACTGGCTCGCGGCCTACGCCGAGAAGCTCGGCCTGCCAGCCCCAACCCCGGGGGAGTTCAAAGCCGTGCTCGACCTCGCCGGAGAGGCGGCGCACGCCTCCGAGCGGGTCGCTGCGCCGGTGGCCTGCTGGCTGGCCGCGAAGGCGGGCATCGGCCTGCCCGAGGCGATCGAACTCGCACGCGAGCTGGCCGAGCGGGATCCGGGCGACCCGCTGTCATGAGTCTGACCGCGGGGTCGAGTGGCCTGACCGGGGGCGTGGAGCGGCCCGACCGGGACCTGAGTGAGCTGAGCGAGTCCTGAGTGCGCGGTCCTATGACGTGGTCCTGTTTGGGGCGACCGGCTACACGGGCGTCCTGGCCGCCGAGTACCTGGCGCGCCACGCCTCTCCACAGACCCGCCTCGCGCTCGCGGGGCGCAGCCGCGTAAAGCTCGAGGCCGTCCGCGGTCGGCTCGCGCAGATCAACCCTGCGCGGGAGGCGATCGGGCTGCTGTACGCGGAGGTGAACGACAGCGCATCGATGCGGGGATTGGCCGAGGCGACGCGTGTTGCGATCAGCACGGTCGGTCCGTATACCTTGTACGGCGAGCCGCTCGTTGCCGCGTGCGCTGCGGCCGGGACCGACTACGTCGACCTTACCGGGGAGCCTGAGTTCATTAATCGAATGTGGTTTGGCTATCACGAGCAGGCGGCCCGGACCGGCGCGCGGATCGTCCACTCTTGCGGGTTCGACTCGATCCCCTGCGACCTGGGTGCGCTGTTCACCGTCAAGCAACTTCCGGAGGGGGTCCCGATCCACATCGATGGCTTCGTCCGCGCCGGCGCCACCCTTTCGGGAGGCACCTACCACTCTGCGATCGGGGTCATCGGGCGCCTGCGCCAGGCTGCGCGCGTCGCCGGCGAGCGGCGTCGGAGCGAGGTGTCACCGCGGGGACGCAGCGTGAAAGGGGCCGCGCGCGCGCCGCACCACGACGCCGCGGCAGGTGGCTGGGTCGTCCCGTTCCCGACGATCGATCCCGTGACGGTGCTGCGCTCGGCGCGAGCCCTCGATCGTTATGGCCCGCAGTTCACCTACACTCACTACCTGGTCATCAAGCGGCTCGCGGTACTCATGGCGATGGGGGCCGGCGCCGGCGTGGCGGTCGCGCTCGCGCAATTGACTCCGACGCGGAATTTGCTGCTGAAGCTCAAGGATCCGGGCGAGGGACCCTCGCCGCAGGAGCGAGCCGAGGGCTGGTTCCGCGTCCGGTTCGTGGCTCAGGGGGGCACGCAGCCGGTGCTCACCGAGGTCGCCGGCGGCGATCCCGGCTACGGAGAGACCGCGAAGATGCTGTGTGAGTCGGCCCTCTGCCTGGCGCACGATGCACTGCCACAGCGCGGCGGCCAGCTGACCCCGGCGGTCGCCATGGGTCAAGCGCTGATCGAACGCTTGATCGCGGCCGGGATCTCGTTCCGGGTGCTGGCCGCCTGATGGTCGAAATGGTGGGCGCTGTGATGGCGGGCGCGGCGTCCGCAATGGTGGGCGCTGTGATGGCGGGCGCGGTGGCGGCCTGATGGCCGACCGGTGGACAGCCGCGGCGATGCCCGACCAGCGGGGCCGGGTCGCGGTGGTGACCGGCGCCAACAGCGGGCTGGGCCTCGTGACCGCCCGTGAGCTCGCTCGCGCGGGCGCGAGCGTCGTGCTCGCCTGCCGGAGCACGGCCAAGGGTGACCGCGCGGCCACGGCGATCCGGGCGCTGCTGCCCGCGGCGGACGTCTCGGTGGCGGAGCTGGACCTTGCCGACCTCGCGTCCGTTCGCGCGTTCGCGGACCGCCTCGCGGACGAGCGCGCCGGGCACGGCCTCGATCTGCTGATCAACAACGCCGGCGTGATGGCGCCCCCCCGGCGGGTCACCCGCGACGGTTTCGAGAGCCAGTTCGCCACCAATCACCTCGGCCACTTTGCCCTGACCGGGCGGTTACTGGGCATGCTGCTCACGGCGCCCACCCCTCGCGTAGTGACGCTGTCGAGTGCGGTGCATCGCATTGGCAGGATCAACTTCGAGGATCTCCAGGGCGAGCGCCGGTACAACAACTGGCGCGCCTACGGACAGTCGAAGCTGGCCAACCTGCTGTTCTGCTTCGAGCTGGCGCGGCGGGTTGGCGGCGCCGGTGCGTGGCTGACCAGCGTCGCCGCGCACCCCTGCTACGCGGCCACAAACCTCCAGTCCGCGGGTCCCGCGGCCTGGTATGAACGCGGGATAATGGTGCTCGCCAACAAGCTGGTCGCGCAGAGCGCCGAGATGGGAGCGCTGCCGACGCTCTACGCCGCGAGCGTTTCTGATCTCCCCGGCGGATCGTTCGTCGGCCCCGACGGACCGTCGGAGGCGCGCGGCCATCCCCGGATCGTCACCGCGGCCGGGAGGGCGTACGACGAGCGGGCTTGGACGGCGCTGTGGGAAGTCTCCGAGCAGCTCACCGGGGTGCATTACGAGTTTAGGTCCGCGTCGGCGGCGTGATCTGACCCGAGCTTCGCACGGCGGGTCCCAAGGCCGGCCGCGCGTGGACCCAGGGCCGCGGGCGCGGTCCCTCGGGGCCGCGAGCACGTCGGGGACCACCGGCGCCGCGAGCACCAGCCCCGCGGGCTTGCGGACCGAATTTGTCAGCTTTACGAGCAGCGCGGCGGGTGATCCGGCTCCGGACGCCCGCAGCGGGCGGCGGGCGGCGGGCGCCCCACCGGACAAAGCCGCCGGTCAGCAACTCCACCGTCGCGGCCGCGCTGCTCGCGCTGCTCAAGGCGGAGACGCACGAGCTCACGCATGGCTCCGGTTCACCGAGCGCAGCGGGGGGACGGACGGGTGGGGGCGGCTCGGGGGCTGGCGGCTGGGGCGCTCGCGGCGCGGCTGAGCCCCACGGAGGCGTTGCCCACGTCTCAGGCTTGAGGGTCGGGTCGATCCCGGCTCAGCCATACTCGGGTGATGCCCGATCCCGAGCTGCTGTGGACGCCGTCGCCCGAGCGTGTGCAGCGGGCGACGCTCACCCGGTACCGGACCTGGCTCGGCGAGACCCGCGGACTGCGCTTTGCGGACTACGAGCAACTGTGGCGGTGGTCGGTCGACGATCTCGAGGGCTTCTGGGCTTCGGTGGCGGACTTCTTCGAGGTCCACTTTGAGGTTCCTGGCGAGCAGGTGCTCGGTCGCCGGGGGATGCCGGGGGCGCAGTGGTTCCCCGGGGCGCGGCTGAGCTATCCCGAGCACATCTTCCGCGCCCGGCGCGACCGCGACGTGGCCGTGTTTCACGCCTCCGAGCTGCGTCAGCCCTCGGAGTGGACGTGGGAGGAGCTGCGCTCGCGCACCGCGGCGATCGCATCCGGGTTGCAGGCGCTGGGCGTGGGCGAGGGCGACCGCGTCGCGGCCTACATGCCGAACATCCCCGAGACGGTTGCCGCGTTCCTGGCCTGTGCCTCGATCGGCGCGGTCTGGTCCTCGGCGGCGCCCGAGTTCGGGGCGCGAAGCGTGATCGATCGCTTCGCCCAGATCGAGCCCAAGGTGCTGCTGGCGATCGACGGCTACCGCTACGGCGGCAAAGACTTCGACCGGCGCGCCGCGGTCAAGGAGATCGCGGCCGAGATCCCTTCGCTTCAGCGGGTCGTTACGCTCGGGTATCTCGATGGCTCGGGGTGGGAGGCGGGGTTTCTCGGTGCCGAGTCGCCGCTCCGATTCGCCCCGCTCGCGTTCGAGCATCCGCTCTGGATCCTCTACAGCTCCGGCACCACCGGCCTGCCGAAGCCGATCGTCCACAGCCAGGGAGGGATTCTGCTCGAGCAGCTCAAGCAGAGCCACCTGCACCTTGACGCGCAAGCCGGGGACCGCGTGTTCTGGTTCTCGACCACCGGCTGGATGATGTGGAACTTCCTCGTCGGCGTGCTGCTGAGCGAAGCCTCGATCGTGCTGTTCGACGGCAATCCCGGCCACCCCGACCTCGGGACCCTCTGGGACCTCGCCGAGCAGACCCGGATGACCTGCTTCGGCACCAGCGCGGCGTACATCGCGGCGTGCCGGAAGGCATCACTGCACCCGGCGTCGGATCGCGACCTCGGTGCGCTGCGCGCGGTCGGTTCGACGGGGTCGCCGCTCACGCCAGAGGGCTTCCGCTGGGTCTACGACGAGTTCGGCGAGGACACCTGGCTGTTCTCGACCTCCGGGGGGACAGACGTGTGCACCGCGTTCGTCGGCGGGGTGCCGATTCTGCCGGTCCACCTAGGCGAGCTCCAGGCCCGGGCGCTGGGCGCGAGTGTGGAGGCCTGGGACGGTTCCGGGCAGCCACTGGTCGGCGAGGTCGGCGAGCTCGTGCTCACCCGGCCGATGCCCTCGATGCCGATCTATCTCTGGGGTGACGCCGACGGCGAGCGTTACCAGGAGAGCTACTTCTCGATGTTCCCTGGCATCTGGCGCCACGGCGACTGGATCGAGATCACCCCGAGGGGAACGGCGATCATCTCCGGGCGCTCGGACTCGACGATCAACCGCGGCGGGGTGCGGATGGGGACCAGTGAGATCTATCGCGCCGTGCTGGCAGTCCCGGAGGTGCTCGACGCGCTTGTCGTCGATCTGCCGCGGGCGCCCGGAGCGCATCATCCGGACGAAGATGCCGACCAGGGCACCGATGGCTGGATCGCGCTGTTCGTCGTCCTGGACTCAGGCGCGTCGCTCGAGGACGCGCTGGTGGCGCAGATCAACGCCCGGATTCGCAAGGACTGCTCACCCCGGCATGTGCCCGACGAGATCCGTCAGATCGCCGAGGTGCCGCGCACGCTCTCAGGCAAGGTACTCGAGGTCCCGGTGAAGCGGATCCTGACGGGGACCTCGCCCGAGAAGGCCGCGAGCCGCGAGTCACTCGCCAATCCGGCTGCGCTCGATTACTTCGTCGAGCTGGCTGGTGAGGGGAGTGATGCCTGAGCGGATCGGCTGGCGGGGGTACGCAAATGGCGGCCTCACGACTGCTCCCACGCAAAAGGTAACTTGGGTCGTCGGGGCCTTTTGGGGTGGGGATCGAGTGGCGGATGGTGATCGTGTCGTCGTCGCCGCCGATCAGGACTTCGCGCACGACGAGGCGCAGGATG
>JBPCRJ010000036.1:0-14914 GCA_050996975.1 Solirubrobacteraceae bacterium
ACGCTCTCTCCTCGCTCGATCACCAGATCAAATGAGGGTCCGGACCCGGCCGGACGAACCCAGCCCCGCGCCAGATGGGTCATTATTGAACCGGCGCAGCTGGGTCAGTATTCACCCGGCGCCCACATGCCTCGCCGTCGTTGAAGAACTCTGATCGGAGGGCCGGGTGACTTCTCAGATCGTTCCAATGCGAGCGCCTCCAAGCGCGTGGATCGGCCTCCCGCCGCTTCCGCTCCATCATCGAGCAGGAGTCCGCCGAGCTCGGGGGGTGCCGTCGCCTCCGTCCCTGGTAGGCCAGAGCGCTCGTGCAGCGGCGCAGATCCTCGCGACCGTCGACTTCGAGGTCTTCCCGAGCCCGGCCTCTTCGCACAGCGACTCGACGTCGCGCATTACAGGCCGCGCACAAACGTGCCGACGATCAGCGCCCTCAAACGGGTCCGTTCTCAGTAGGCGCTTGCGGTGCCACTTGGGGAACAGCTTCGAAACGAACGGCGCGGCCGCTTGGCGGACCTGCGGAACCTCGATCCGCAGCTCACCCTCCCCGGTCTGCACATGCCGAGGCCGAAACCCATTGCGCATGGCAGGCCCTGCCTCAGGCCGACGCTCATAGCGAGCCCGACCCAACCAGGTGTCGAACTCCTCCTCGACCGCCCGCTGGATGATCAACCGCGCCCCGAGCCGCGCGAGCTCGGACAGCATCTTCTGCGGGTCATCGACCAGCCCCCTTGACATCAGCTTCTCGATGCTCGCCTGTATCTCCGCCGACGGCGGTACGGAGCGCCTCACGGCGTAGGCCTCCTTCAGTGCCTGACAGGACTTGAGGGAACCTACGCCGTCGCCGGGCGCTTGCCCAAGGCTCTCGACCTGGCTAATCGGGGGCGCCCGAGTCGGACCTGGACTTCCCGGGCGGAGCAGAAAAGCCGTCGTCAAAGCGGGTCTCAGCGCTGACGGGCGGCGCCCACAGCCAGCACAAACAATTTCCGGCAGGTCGGGCTGTGCTACCTCGCGCCGAAGGGGCTGTCTACGCCTACCCGCTTCGGACACGCGTGCCGTGCTCCAGTTCGTCGCAAAGGGCAGTGCGTTGGGGTGGTTGAGGTGGCGCCGGCCATCAACTGACAGGTTCCGCGTGCACCGACGTTTCGAGGTTCGGGTAGCGCCGAGCAGAGTTCGGACTCACGGGCGGCTCTCGGGTGGGGGTTGATCTACCGCCTGGAAACGACAGACGTATGATTTTCTTCAGGACAAGCCCGTACTGTCGGCCCAATCGCCCGCTGGAGTACGACAGGCCGTGACGGTCGCAGACTTCGCGGACGCGCGGCGCGATCTCCGGGTAGCGGTTGCTGGGTAGATCGGGGAAGAGGTGGTGCTCGATCTGGAAGGACAGACTGCCGGTCATGATGTGAAACAGCCGGTTACCGTCGAGGTTGCACGAGCCGAGGATTTGCCGGACGTACCATCCGCCCCGGGACTCCTGCTCGAGTTGCGCTTCGCTGAAGACTTCGGCTCCTTCCGGGATGTGGCCACAGAACACGATTGTGTGCACCCAGACGTTACGGGCGACGTTCGCAGCGAAGTTGGCCTTTAGCGTCGAACGCGCCGCGCGGCCAGTCAGAAGCGGCCACACAACATAGTCCTTCGCCGTCTGCCGGGCGGCCTTGCGTGCCAGGGCCACGAGCTCAATCTTGGCTCGCGACCAGGACTTTTCGCCGCGATGAACCGCATCGAGTTCCATGTCGTATAGCGCGATCCCCCATTCGAAGACCGCAGCAATCGCAATGCCGTAGACCGGCTGCAGCAGGTAGATCGGGTGCCATGGCTGACCGGGGTCGACGCGCATCGCCGAGTAGCCGAGGTCGCGGTCCTTCCCGAGAACGTTCGTGTACGTGTGGTGCTGGTAGTTGTGCGCGTACTTCCACGACGTTGCTGTGGACACTGCGTCCCATTCCCAGCTTGCGGAATGGATCGCCGGGTCGCGCATCCAGTCCCACTGGCCGTGCATGACGTTGTGGCCGATCTCCATGTTCTCGAGAATCTTGGACAGCGTCAGCAGCGCCGCGCCGGCAACGAACGCCGACCGTCGCCCCGATCCGAACAAGACGACACGACCGGCAACCTCCAACCCGCGCTGAACTGCGATCACACGGCGGATATAGGCGGCATCGCGCGGGCCAAGGTCAGCGCGAACCGCATCGCGGATCCCGTCAAATGCCGCAGCAATCGCCGCGAGCTGATCGGACCGGTAGTCCGTCTCCGACGTAGACGAACTCAGCGCAGAGGATCGCAACTGGGTAGAACCAGAACTCACGAGCACCACGAACGCCCCGGAACCGAGACACGCATATCCTGAGATCATGCCATTCCCCCGCCTCCACTGGGTCGGGACCTCCTTCAAGGGCCTGCCGCTCACCGGTCTCACGAGCCGGGGCTCTCACGACGCTCGTCTACGGCGATTGCACCCCGCGGCCGGCCGGCGAAGACGCTGGCTGCTCGCCGCCGCTGCAGATCCAGACCGCGTCGATCTGCCACCGCAACGTGCTGATGCTGGACATCAGGCGGCGGGCGAGCTTCGTCTCGCGTGGTGCGCGCGTCATGGACTACAGCCCGGGACGGCTGGAGCTGGCGACGGGGTCTTCGCAGATCGTCGCGTGGTCGGCCTCGGCACGGGCCCGCCGCGCCGCTGGCGCCGGTCACTGCTCGCCGGCCCTCCGGCAACCGCCTGTCGGAGCCACGGTACCCGTCCGCCGTCACCGATCAGCTGCGCCGTGTCCGCGCTGCCTACGCCCGCCCCGGGAACGTGCGGGCGGTGCGCAACGAGCTAGCGGTAACGATTCTTGGACGGCTCGATGGGAGTCTTCGCGCATGCTTGTATTAGCCTGTTCACGCGAGAGGGACAGTCTTGTCCGCTCACAGATCGCCGGTCCGGCCACGCTGGCGTCCTCCGGACCGAATCGGCGTTCGCGCCGTGCCAGCACCCTGGACCCCCGCCTCAAGCGTGGGCTTGGGCACCTGATGAGAAGCTGCGAGACGCTGATCGCAGGCCGTCTTGGCGGCAGGGGGGTTTCCGTTAGCGAGCGAGGAGTGCTCTCATGAGCAGCGACACGCCGATGCTCTCATCCTCTCTCGCGCTGTCGGTCCGCGGCGTCCGCAAGACCTTTGCGGCTGAGCTGGCGCCGGTGCGCGCTCTGCGCGGGGCTGACCTGGAGGTCGCAAAGGGGGAATTCGTAGCGCTGACGGGACCCTCCGGTTGCGGCAAGTCGACCCTTCTGAACCTCGTGGCAGGTCTCGATGTCGTCGACGAGGGGGAGATCGCCGTCGACGGTCAGACCGTCACAGGACGGGGTGAGGACTGGCTCGCTCGATTTCGACGTCATCACATCGGCATCGTCTTTCAGTTCTTCAATCTCCTCGATGGCGTGAGCTGCCTGGAGAATCTCGCGCTCCCAGGGGTCATCGGTGGCGCCAAGCGCAAGCAGGCTGAGTCGCGGGCGCGTGATCTGCTGGATCTGCTCGGCCTCAGTGACCGCGGTGAGCAGGTGCCGGCCGTGCTGTCCGGCGGGCAGCGCCAACGGTTGGCGATCGCGCGGGCGTTGGTCAACGAGCCGACGTTGCTGCTCGCGGACGAGCCGACCGGTGCCCTGGACAGCGACGGTGGTCAGGAGGTCCTGGAGTTGTTTCGTCGGCTGCACGCCGGCGGGCAGACGATCGTGCTGGTCACCCATTCGCCCGACGTCGCGCGCGGGGCGTCGCGACAGGTGGAGATGCACGACGGCAAGGTTGTCGCGGACGCCCCGATCCGCGGTCGGGTGCAAAGCGCATGAAGGCGGTTCTCGCCTGGGGAAGGCTGGACATCAGACGCCGGTGGCGCTCCCTGCTGGTCCTGACGTTGCTCGTCGCGCTGTCCAGTGCGGTTGTGCTTATGACGCTATCCGGGGCGCGGCGCACCGACACGGCGATCCCGCGACTGGAGGCGCGCGTTCTGGACGCGGACGTGATGGTGTTGCCCAACCAGCCGCACTTTGATTGGGCCCCGGTCAGTCGGCTTCCGAGCGTGAGGACGCTTGGCACGTTTGCGCTGATGCATGACGCCGGGCCGCAATTCGACATCGGTCCACTCGACCAGTTTGGCTTTCCGGTCGCCAACGGGCAGCAGAACGTGACGATCGACCGTCCGATCCTGAGAAGCGGACGTTTTCCGGACACCAACAACGCGCTCGAAGCGCTCGGCAGCGACGGCTTCATCAAGAAGCACGGCGCATACGTGACCGTGCGACTGCCCGCCGCCGCGCAGATTCAGCCTGACGGAAGCATTCGGCCGCACACCAAGTACGCCGGGCCAACGGTGCGCGTGCACATCGTCGGAGAGGGGCAGAACACGTTCGCGCTGGATGGGCTGACCCCTACGTTCGAGTTGTCGTACGGTTTCTTCCGCGCGTACATCAAGCCGCTGTTCCCGTACTTCGCTAACGCCAGGGTCCGGCTCCGAGGCGGCGAGGCGGCGATTCCACAGTTCCGCCGAGAGCTTGCGGCGCTGACCCACCGCCAGGACATCGACGTGGTCAACTGGCATGAGACGATTGCCGGCGCGCAGCGCTCGGCCACGTTCACCGCTACCGGCTGGCTGCTCTTCGCGCTCGTCGCCCTCTTGGCCTCACTCGTGCTCGTCGGTCAGGCCTTTGCCCGCTACTGCGCCGGCGCGGCGGATGACCTGCGTACACTCGGAGCGCTCGGGCTGGACCGGCGCCAGTCCCGGCTCGCCGCAGCGCTTGGCCCCGCACTGGCCGGCGTCGCGGGTTGCGCGCTGGGCGTCATCGTCGCCCTCTTGGCGTCGCCGCTGTTCCCAACCGGCGCCGTCCGCCGACTCGAGCCGGCGCCGGGGATCAGTCTGGACCCTCTGGCCATGCTGGTCGGCGGTGGGGCATTGGCTGCGATCGCTCTGCTCGGGTCCTGGTGGGCCTCGCGGATCCCTGATTGGACTCGCGGGTCGCCGCGCGACCGACGTTCAACGGTGGCGACCGCCGCCGCGCGCGCCGGACTGGGCGTCGCCACGGTGCTCGGTGCGCGCTTCGCCCTCGAGCCGGGCCATCGCAAGGCTCGGGTGCCCGTGCGCCCCGCCCTCCTCGGCGCGATCGCGGGCGTGATCGGCGTGGTCGGCGCACTCACGTTCCGCACCGGCCTGGACGATGCCGTCGCGGACCCCGTCCGCTTCGGTCAGACACTGCCTTACCGCGTCTTCATCGCAATAAACGCTGCGCCGACAGCCGCTGACGTCAAGGCGATTCACAAGGCAGCCGCGAGCCCTGACGTCGCCGTTCTCAACGATCTGCGAGTGGCGGTGTTCCCGGTCAACGACCGTCAGGTGAGCACGTTCTCGCTTGATCCCCTCAAGGGCCACGTCAAGATCGTCTCGCTCAGCGGTCGACCGCCTGTCGCGAGCGACGAGATCTCACTGGGTCCCCAAACAGCCGATGCGTTGCACGTCCGCACCGGCGACACCGTTCAGGTCGGGTCGCGCAAGCTGCACGTCAGTGGCATCACCTTCGTGCCCGAGGATTCGCACAACGTCTATGCGGACGGAGCATGGCTGACCCCTGACGGTTTCGCTATCCAGCAGCCCGACCTCGCCCATGACAAGTTCCACGAGGTGGGTCTCGCGTTGGCTGCCGGTGTGTCGAAGGCCAAGGCCGTCAAGGACCTCGGCGAGTTTGGAGCGCACATCGAACCCAGCCCGGTTCCCTCGCAGATGGCAGACCTGCGCGACGTACGCGTGCAGCCGCTGTTGCTCGGTGCGTTCCTCCTGTTGCTGGCGATCGGCGCCATCGGGCACGCCCTCGCCACCGCCGTGCGTAAGCGGCGCCACGACATGGCCGTCCTGCGCTCACTCGGAATGACCCGACGCCAAACGCGTCTGACCGTCGCGGCGCAAGCCAGCGTGATCGGCATCGTCGGCCTGGTCTTTGGACTGCCCGTCGGCGTCGCGGCCGGACGAACCGGCTGGCGAATCCTGGCCGACGCCACCCCCGTCTTCTACATCGCCCCGCTCGCCGTGCTCGTGCTCGTGATCGCGGTGCCGGCCGCGCTCGCGCTGGCGAACCTGCTCGCCGCCCTGCCGGCGCACCGCGCCGCGCGCATCAGGATCGCCGACACCTTGCGGGCGGAATGACGGCACCACGGCGGCGCGGTCCGCAATCGCTATGGGTGGCCTGCGGCCTGGTGCTGGCCCTGTCGATCCTCGGTGCAAGCGCAGAGCTGAACCTACTGGTCGGTTGGCCGCGGCACGCCAGCGGTCCGATCGTTCTGGGCGGCGTCGGTCTGCTGGGCTGCCTCGCGTGCGGCCGGCTGCGATTCACCCGTCCCGCGGGGCCGCAGGCGCTGCGCGTCGTCGCCGTGGTCGGCGGGCTCGCGATGCTCATCTTGACCTGCTACGTCGTGATCGTCATCGGTCTGGGCAAGAATCCGCACGGCACCGAGCGCGACGTTCTCGGCCTCTCTATGACGGCGGCACTCGTCGTCGTGGCGTTCGCAGAGCCAATGCGCACCCGGCTGCGCGACCTCGCCGACCGCTGGATCGGGGACTCGACGCAACCGGCGACCGTCGCCTTGGAGACGTTCGCCGCCAGGATGACGCGCGCCGTTCCGATGGACGAGCTGCTGCTGCAGCTGGCCGAGACGCTTCGCGGCTCGATCGCGGCCGGAGGCGCGGAGATCTGGACCGACGCCGACGGCACGCTCGACCTCGCTGTCTCCGTCCCTGACCAGCCCCGGCCCAGCCTCGTGCTGAAAGCGCATGAGCGCGACGTTGTAGCCCTCACCCGTGTGGCCGGGAGCACCTGGAGCAGGGTGTGGATCCCGGCGCTTCTGGCCGGCCGCGAGACCAGCGAGATCCGTGTGGCCCCGATCGCGCACCTCGGCGAGCTGCTCGGTCTGATCGTGGTCTCGCGCAGCAAAGAGGAGGCCTACGACGCCGAGGACGACCGTGTGCTCACCGAGATCGCGCGTCAGGTGGGACTGGCCCTGCACAACGTTCGCCTCGACTCTGAGATACAAGAGTCGCTCGCCGAGCTCGAGGTCGCTCGTCTGATCCAGCTGAACTTCCTGCCCAAGCAGCTTCCCGATCTGCCGGGCTGGGACGTCGCCGCCTGCTACCGCCCCGCGCGCGTCGTGAGCGGGGACTTCTACGACATGATCCCGTTGCCCGACGGGCGCATCGCGTTTGTCGTCGGGGACGTCACGGACAAAGGTGTGCCCGCGGCACTGGTGATGTCTGCGACGCGCAGCGTCCTGCGCGCATCCGCGCAGCTGCTGATCGAGCCCGGTGCGGTGCTCGCGCGCGTCAACGAGCACCTGTGCCCGGACATGCCCGAGAAGATGTTCGTCACCTGTCTGTACGGCGTGCTTGACCCGGTCAGTGGCCGGCTGCGATTCGCCAACGCGGGCCATGACGTGCCCTACGTGAAGACCGCCGACGGTGTGTTGGAGCTGCGCGCGCGCGGCATGCCACTCGGACTCCTGGGAGGCATGCACTACGAGGAAAAGGAAACTACGCTGCGGCCGGGCGATTGCGTGCTGTTGCATTCCGACGGCATCGCCGAAGCGCACAACGCGCAGCGCGAGATGTTCGGCTTCCCACGCCTGAAGGAGGCCGTCGCCGGCGCGGTCGTCGGGCAGGCGCTGATCGACCATATTCTCGCTGCGCTCGAGGTGTTCGTCGGACCCGACGCCGAGCAGGAGGACGACATCACGCTGGTCACGCTCGTGCGCGCCTCACCAACTCACGAGCTTCCAGATCCCGGGCAGTCGGGTCGCCTCGTCGGCCCCGACCTCGGAGAAGATCGCGACAGCTCGCCTGAGATGCTCCATCGAGCCGTCGGCGTCGCCGGCGGCGTGGTCGATGTCCGCGAGGTTGTTCTCAAGGGCCGCCTCGCGGTGACGGTCGCCGCAGGCCACGCACAGGGCGAGCGCCCGCTCGGTGAGCTCTCGCGCGTGCTCGAGCGCGCCGGCGTCGCGCCCGACGAGCGCGAGGTTGTTCAGAGCGGCTGCCTGCGCCGAGTCGTCGTCGAGCTCCTGTGCGAGCCCGAGGCTGCGATCCAGATGCGCGCAAGCGTCCGCGAGGTCGCCGCTGCTGCGTGCCAGCACGCCGAGCAGGTTGTACGCCCTCGCCATGCCGTGCGGGTCGGAGGACTCGACCGCGAGCGTCAGCGCATCGGCCGCCAGCACCGCGGCCCGCTCGCGGTCTCCGATCTGGTGCAGCGTGTGCGCGAGGTCGGTCTGGACGTGTGCTCGCAGTCGGGGCTGAGTAGGGTCCACGGTGTCCAGCGCGGCGGTGAATCGCGCCTGTGCGCGGCTCCACTCGCCGCGGCGATGGTGCACGTTGCCAAGCTTGTGCTCGACGGTCGAGCGCGCCGCCGGATCAGCATGGGCGGTTGCCGTCTCGTAGGCGATCAGCGCGCCTAGGTAATCGCCCCGCAGCGTGCGCAGGTCGCCGATGCGCTCGTGAGCGCCCGCAATGTCGGGATGGCCGAGCGCGAGCGCGGCGTCGAGATGGTTCAGCGCGTCCGCGTGAGCGTGTAGTGCCGCCGCGTGCTCGGCGGCGATCCGATACTGCACCGCGGCCGCGGCGTCCTCGCCGCCGAGACGCAGGTGCTTGGCCACGAGCGCGGCGCGCGCGTCGGCAGCGGCGCCCCCCGACAACGCCGCGGCTATGCGCCGGTGCAACAGTCGTCGCCTGGCGAGGCTGGTCTCTGCGTATACGAGGGACCGCAGCTTCTCGTGCGAGAAGTCGTAGCTCAGCTCACGCCCCGCGACCTCGCGCACGATGTCCTGCCAAAGCAATTCCTCGAGCGCGCGAACGAGCTCTTCCTCACCGCGCCCACTGGCCTCGCGCACCGTGGCGAGCTCGAACGAGCGACCGATCGCCGCAGCGGCCCCCAACACTTGGCGCGCCACGGCACTGAGTCCTGAGAGCCGGGCGGTGAGAAAGCTGTGGACGTCCGCAGGAAGTGCATCTGGCGTCGCTTCGACCTCTTCCCCGGCGCGGGCGGCGAGGTACTGCGCGACGAACAGCGGCAGCCCCTCGCTCTCGAGGAAGACGCGCTGCTCGAACTCGGGCTCCGGTGCTCCCGCGCACACCCCTCGCACCAGGGTCGTGACGTCCTCGCGCGTCAGCCGCGGGGGGCTGACGATGCTCACGCGGCCCTCGCGCGCGACTCCGACGGCTAGCCTTCGCAGGCGGTGACCGGGCTGGACGCCCTCGCTGCGCCAGCTGACAACCAGCAGCAGCCGACGCCCCGCGAGCCGCCGGCCGAGCCAGGAGATCGCGTCGATCGTCGCCTCGTCGGCAGCGTGGACGTCGTCGAGGAAGACGATTCCGGGCACGCTCCCACGGCAGGCGGCGCCGAGGACGGCGGCGATCGCCTCGAGCAGGCGTGCACGGGCGCCGGGGCCGTCGAGCGGTAGGTTAGTCGGCGTACCGGGGCGCAGCATGGCGAGCTCGGGCAGGAGCAGGGCGGCGTCCGCGAGCCTTTGCGGCGCTATCTCCTGCACCCAGGAGCGGTCGCTGCGTTGCAGCGCGCAGCGCAGCAGGTCGACGATCGGTCCATACGGCAGCCCGGACTCGTCGTCGTGGCAGCGCGCGGCGAACACGATCGCGCCATCGGAGCTCGCTCCCCGTGCCAGCTCTTCGAAGAGCCGCGTCTTGCCGATACCGGCCTCGCCCTCGATGACCGCCAGGCGCCCGTCCGGCCAACTTGCGCCATGCGCCTCGGCGAGCGCCGTGAGCTCTCCGTCCCGGCCCACGAGCGGGAGCTCGGGTGGCGCAGATGCGGGCAGGCCGGCCGATGGTGGCGACCGTCGCGCGGGCTGGATCAGCCGACCGTCGTTGATCTGCTCGTAGAGCCCGGCGGTCTCCTTCAACGGAGCCACGCCGAGCTCGCGGCTCAGCGTCCGGACGCATTCCCGGTACTGCTCGAGCGCCGCGGCGCGATCACCCGTGAGGGCGTGCAGGCGGATCAGCGCTCGGTGGGCGGCTTCGTGCAACGCGTCATGCGCGAGCCAGCGTCGGGCATGGTGCAGCGCCGGCTCGTACTCGCCGCGCGCGGTCAGTCCCGTCACCAGTCTTCCCAGCGCAGTGCCCAGCTCGCGATCCAAGGCGTCGGCCTGCGCGCGGTGCCAGTCGTCGAACTCAATGCTGTCGCGCAGCACAAAGCCGTCGAGGAGCCGTCCGCGAAAGAGCGTCACCGCGGCGTTCAGGCGGTCCGGCGACGCGCCGTCGACGGCCAGCGTCCTGAAGCGATCTACGTCGATCTCCAAGCCCGGTCCGCGGAGCAGCGAGACACCGTCGCCAGCCGTCTGGACATTGTCCTGGCCCACGACGCCGCGCACGGTCGACAGCGTGCGACGCAACGCGCCGCGCGCTCTGCTCGCATCGCTGCCGGGCCACAGCAGATCACACAGCGCCTCCCGCGAGCATGGGCGGTCGTCGAGCGCCAGATAGGCGATCAGCGCCAGCGCCTTGCGCGTGTCGAGCAGGACGGGGCCGCCGCCGCGGGTGACGGACGGTACGCCGAGCAGCGTGATCTGCACGGGCATGGATCGGCACCGTAACGATTCCCGGACGCCGACCTCGTAGAACTGACAGTGAGATGACCTCGCTAACCAGATCGGTGCTCAACGGAGTCTCGGCGCACCCGACCTTCCCGGCGGCCGGCCGGGTCGGTCGAATGTCGCGACAGGTGGTGGCGTAGCTCGTGGCGACGTCTGCCGAGAACGTTCGCGTCCTCACCCAGTTCCAGTTGCCCAGCGAGCCGGGCAACGAGCGGCAGGTGATCGCCCGGGTGGAGCAGGCGGTCAGCGCTCTGGCGCTGCCACCGGCACGACTGCAGAAGCTGAAGACAGCCGTCGCCGAGGCGACGATGAACGCGATCGAGCATGGGAACCAGAACGTCGCGGAGCGTCCTGTCTCGGTCTGCGTGCTGCACTCGCCCGGTCGGCTGCGTGTGCAGGTGGCCGATATGGGAAGCGAGCCGGACGAATCGCCGCCGGCCGAGCTGCCAGACATCGAGGCAAAGCTCGCGGGACTTCAGAAGCCACGGGGTTGGGGACTGTTCCTCATCAAGAGCATGGTTGACGAGGCGCGCGTGACGAACGACGCTCGCGGACACACACTCGAGCTCGTTCTGTACTTGGAAGGAGCATCCGATGAGGAGTGAGCTGCAGGCAACCGTACGCGAACGCCACGGCGCGGCCGTAGTGGATCTGCTCGGAGAGATCGACCGGTCGGCCGACACGCCTCTCACGGAGGCGTACAGCAACGCGGCGAGCGGCGGCGCACACAACGTGATCCTCAACTTCGAGCAGACGGATTACATCAACAGCACCGGCATCGCGTTGATCGTCGATCTTCTCGCCCAGGCTCGTGCGCAGGGCGTGCAGATCAGCGCGTGCGGCCTGTCAGACCACTATCGCGAGATCTTCGAGATAACACGGCTGGCCGACTTCATGACGATCGCCGACAGCGAGGACGCCGCGATCGGCGCCGCGCAGGGTCGCGGCGATGAATGATCGAGCGACGGGCGCCGATGTGCGCGAGGTTGCCCCGAACGTATGCATCATCGACATCTCGGGCGATGTGACGGCCGCCAGCGAGGAGGTCCTCGTATCCGCCTATGACGACGCGACCAAACGCGGGGCCAGCGCGATCGCCCTAAGTTTCACCGGCCTCGAATACATGAATTCCGGTGGCATCGGCCTGCTCGTCATGCTGCTCGTCCGCGCGCAGCGCAAGCGCCAGAGCGTCCTCGCCTTCGGGCTGTCGGATCACTACCGGCAGATCTTCGAGCTGACGCGTCTCGACGAGGCGGTCGAGATCCATGATTCGGAAGCCGCGGCGCTCGTCGCCGTCAAGGCCAAGGGACCAGGACGATGACCGACGACAAGCCACGCAACGTTGAGGGCTGGGCCGACGTCGTCAGCCAGCTACACGTCGCAGACGTGCCCGACGGAGCGACGAACATCAACGTCCACGGACGCCGGCTGACGTCGCCGATCCAAGGCTTCGGCAAGATGTGGCAGAAGACCTACTCGGTCGCCATCCCCTCCGTACTGGCGTCACCCAGCGAGTTGATCGCAACGTGGAAGCAGCGCTTTCCCGAGTTCTGGCCGGCCGGGAATCGCTTCTACGGTCCGCTCACGCACATCGAGCCCGGCGACGTCGCGCTGTTGACGATGACCCTGCCAGGCGGCATGAAGCTGTCGACGGGCGTCATGGTGCTGTACGCCGACGAGCGCTCCTTCACGCTCATGACGCCGCAGGGCCACATGTTCGCCGGCTGGATCACGTTCAGCGCCGAGCAGGTCGGCGACCTGACCGTCGCGCAGGCCCAGGTGCTGATGCGAGCGAGCGATCCGATCTACGAGCTCGGCCTGACGCTGGGCGGTCACCGCCAGGAGGACATCTTCTGGGACCGCACGCTGACGAGCCTCGCCGCGCACTTTGAGCACCAGGGCGCCGTAGAGACGCGGGTCGAATGCCTCGACCGACGCCGACAGTGGTCGCGCTGGCGCAACGTCTGGCAGAGCGCAGCGATCCGCACGACCTTCTACATGGCCGCAACGCCCGCGCGCAAACTGCGCCACCGAGGCCCTCGGGTCCGATGACCTCAGAGTCCCGCAACCGCCGGGCTGGCCGCCGTCGGACTCGCCTGCGAAGGCCACGGCGGGCGGGGGCAGGCCACGCTCTCGACCTCGACGTTCAAGGTCGTAAACGCGATCTGGTTGGCCTGCGTCGTAGTCACCTGGCTGGTGTGGTCCTTCCGAGGCCACTATCAAGCCCGGCGGCACAGAAACGGTGTCAGCGCAGCCCAGGCAACCACCGAGCGAGCAGCCCGCTAATCGACCAGTCCGATCAAAAACAACAAGAAGGAGAGCAGAAATGCGACGTGTTATATGCGCGGCAGCGAGTCTGTCGAGCGCCCTCATCATCGCCGTACCAGCGCTTGCGACAGCGCATGCCAGGCAGCACGCGGTGCACATCACCACGAAGGAGGCGACGATCTACGTTACGCCGGGACCGACACCAGGCCCGCCGAGCGCGATAAGCGAAGCCGGGTTTTTCCAGGGCGGTTCGTTCGGAAATGGCGTGACTAAGACTGTTGTGCACCTCCGGACCGGTACCGCCACCGTTGAGCTCTTCGATCGGCAAGGTACGATCCGCGGGACCGGCGTGTTCAAGAACGGCACTGGGCCGGGAGGCGTAGCGACGATCGTCGGCACCACCACGATCACGGGCGGAACCGGGAAGTACGCGCACGCTCATGGCAGTCTGCACATAAAGGGAGAACATGATCCGGCGAGCGGCTACACGACCACGCAGCAGACCGGGACGCTGACCTACTAACCTCGATCCGCCGGTAAGGGGCTGATCGGGGGGCTGGGAACGTCCTCCCGGGCCGTGAGAATCAGGGTTGCTCAAGACCTTGACCGTGACCCGGGAGGACACCCAGATGGTGAAGCGTAGGACTGCGCTTGGAACGGTAGAAGTCACGGCGGACGGTGAGGGATTGGGAGCGCCGGGATAAACCGGCATGGAGAAGTTGTGAACACGAACGCAGGAGGTGGATCGGTTGGTAGATGGTGGTCTCGCTGACTGCGGTGCTGTAGAAGAGATGGAGGATGCTTGGCCCTCCGGAGTCGCCCTACGGGGGGAGGCTTCAAACCGCCCACAGGTGCATTGGCTGAAGACCGTTGTGCTGAGCGTCGTGGGAAAAGGCGCGACTCGATCGCGTCAGGTGTGGGTCGGGAAGATGAGCGATGGACGCGAGTCCTCTGCCGTTGACGTGTCGAAAGCCGGAAAGATGACGTCGAAACCAGGGTTGCTTCTTCGCCCTGGGATGAGCCTGGGGGGCACTCGTTTACTGCCCGGGCGGCGTCCGGCATACAGGCAGCATGAGCCCGACCGAGGCTCTTCTATGGAACGTGTGAAGGCGCGCCCGGATAGGGCCGCTGGGAGACCGGCGGCGACAGGGAGCACCCCAAGCGGCAGAATCCGCGAGGAGCCGAGTACCGTCGCCGGGCGCGCCGGCGGACCCGCTCGTAGTAGCTGTGAGCCCTCCGCGTATCGCAGCGGGGGTGGAGCCAAGGGGCGGGGTCGTTCAGGCTCATGGAGGCGATCAACCGCAAGGGATGAGTCGCGTGCATGAGCCGAAGCTGAAGGGCAAGTCGCATGACATCCCCAAGCGGCTGGTGTGGGGTGCGTGGCCGAAGGTTAAGGCCAATGGCGGAGCGGCCGGGGCCGACGGCATCACGATCGAGCAGTTTGAGCAGGACCTCTCGAGGAACCTGTATCGGCTGTGGAATCGGATGTCGTCGGGGTCGTATTTCCCTGGTTCGGTCCGGATGGTTGAGATACCCAAGAAGGGCAAGCAGGGCGGGATTAGAGTGCTCGGCATACCGAACGTCGTGGATCGCGTCGCCCAGGCGGCCGCGGCTGCGGCGTTGGAGCCCTCGGTGGAGCCCGTGTTCCACGAGGATTCATACGGCTATCGGCCCGGGCGTTCGCCCCTGGACGCGGTCGCGGTCTGCCGGGAGCGGTGCTTCAGGAAGGACTGGGTTGTCGATCTTGACATCCGGGCCTTCTTTGACTCCGTTCCATGGAACCTCATGCTGAAGGCCGTGGCGCACCACGCCGATCAGAGATGGATCGTGATTTACGTGGAGCGCTGGTTGAAGGCCCCGATGCAGAGGCCCGGTGGAACCCTGGTCCCGAGGGTCAAGGGCACGCCGCAAGGCAGCCCGACGACTGCTCCCACGCAAAAGGTAACTTGGGTCGTCGGGGCCTTTTGGGGTGGGGATCGAGTGGCGGATGGTGATCGTGTCGTCGTCGCCGCCGATCAGGACTTCGCGCACGACGAGGCGCAGGATG
>JBPCRJ010000070.1:0-41161 GCA_050996975.1 Solirubrobacteraceae bacterium
CCCCCCCCCCCCCCCCCCCCCCCCCCCCCCCCCCCCCCCCCCCCCCCCCCCCCCCCCCCCCCCCCCCCCCCCCCCCCCCCCCCCCCCCCCCCCCCCCCCCCCCCCCCCCCCCCCCCCCCCCCCCGCGATCGTCGGCCTGCACAGTCGCAAGGCAAGCCTCGCGTGCCGGGTAGCCTCCAGAGTTGATGAGCAGCGTCGCCGCGAGTAAGCCCGCGCCGCAATGGCTCGACGCCGAGGACCGCGCCCGCTTGGAGCGACGCCTGGAGGTCGGGCTGCACCGGGCGCGCGCCGGTGGCATGCCGGTACCGATCAGCCTCAGCGCGCAGCTCGCCGGTTCGGTCGATCCCACGGCCGTCGTCGCCGCCGCGCGTCGGGTGGGGGAGCACTGGTTCTGCCTCGAGCAGCCTGAGCGCGACGGCTGGGCGCTGGCGGCGCTGGGCTGCGTGCGCGCGATCGAGGCGCGCGGTCCGGGTCGCTTTGGACAGGTGCAGGCGCGCTGGCGCGCCTTCGCCGCCGGAGCGCTGGCCGACAGTCCGGGCGGTGCGTCGGGGTCGGGTCTGGTCGCGCTCGGCGGCTTTGCCTTCGCGCCCGACGGGGGCGGCTCCCCGGGCTGGGATGGGTTCGCACCGGCGTCGCTGGTGGTCCCGGAGGTCTCACTGTCGCGACGATCTGAACTGGTGTGGCTGACCGTGAACGCCGAGGTCGCCCCGGACGACACCGTGGCAGAGGCGATCAGTCGCATCCACCGGCGACTTGCAGAGCTGGGGGACGCGTCGCTGCCGTTGCTTGACCCATCGCCGACGGGCGCCTACAAGGTGCTCAGCCCGATGCCTCCGTCCCATTTCGAGGAGGCGGTCGCCCGGGCGGTTACACGAATCCGGGCGGGCGAGCTCGAGAAGATCGTGCTGGCCCGCGAGGTCGAGGTCCACGCGCCGCTCGCGCACGACCCGGCGGCGATCCTCGGCGTGCTGCGCGAGGCGTTCGGCTCGTGCTACGTGTTCGCCGTCGGTCGAGGGGACGCCACGTTCGTGGCGGCGAGTCCGGAGCTGCTCGTTCGCCGGGAGGGCCAGCGCGCGAGCACCGTCGCGCTCGCGGGATCCGCTCGGCGCAGTGCCGATCCCGCGGTCGACGACCACCTGGGGGAGCAGCTGATCCGCAGCGAGAAGGATCGCGAGGAGAACGCGATCGTCGCCCGGAGGATCGCCCGGACGCTGCGAGCGCACTCGGTGTGGGTGACCGCGGCGCCTGAGCCGGTGTTGGTGCGGATCGCCAACATCCAGCATCTCGCGTCACCGATCCGGGCACAACTGGCCTCCCCACTGGGCGCGATCGAGCTGGCGGGACTGCTCCATCCGACTCCAGCGGTTGGCGGTGAGCCATGCGAACGGGCGCGAACGTTGATCCCGGCGCTCGAGGGGCTTGACCGGGGGTGGTACGCCAGTCCCGTGGGGTGGGTGGACGCGACCGGCGACGGCGAGTTCTGCGTTGCGCTGCGGTGCGCCCTGTTGCGGGGCCGCCTGGCGCGCTGCTACGCCGGCTGCGGGATCGTGCGCGACTCCGACCCGGGCGCCGAGCTCGCCGAATCCGAGGTCAAGCTCGAGGCGCTGCTGCCGCTGCTGGCCGGTTAGGAGCGACGCTCACTGGTCATCGATCCCGTGGAGCCTGTTATCGACGCGGCGGGGTTGGTCGTTCGGCGTCGACCATCGCTACGGGCGATCACGCCGCATCGTTATCACGGGCTCTCCAGCGCCGCCGCCGCCATCCGCCGGTGCAGCTGCAAGTTCTCAGCGCGGTCGGTGCGAACTTCGATGATCGTCGTCGAGCGCGAGGCGAGCGCACGGTCGACGCTGCTGTGGAGCTCGCCGACCGTCGTCGGCCGCTCGTGGCGAGCGCCGTACAGCGCGGCGGCGTGGGCGAAGTCGAGCCCGTGCGGCGTCGCGACGTGCTCCTCGAAGGCGTCGGCCTGTCCCGCGACCGGCAGGAACTCGAAGATCCCGCCGCCGTCGTTGTTGAGCAGCACGATCGTCAGCGGGATGCCGAGGCGGCGTGCGGCGAGCAGGCCGCCGATGTCGTGGGCGAGCGCTACGTCGCCGATCAGCAGCACCACCGGACCCTCGGCGAGCGCCGCCGCGCCGAACGCGCTTGACACCGTCCCATCGATCCCGTTCGCGCCGCGGTTGCTCAGCACGCGCCGAGGAACGCCCTCCCCGGCGGGAAGGCACAGCTCGAGATCCCGAACCGGCATCGAGGAGGCTACGAACAGAGTCGCGTCCGCGGGCAGCCACTCGCCGAGGCGCCAGGCGACCAGCGGCTCTGAGAGCTCCTCTCCGAGCGCCGCGGCCAGCTGCGCTCCCGCCACATCGTCTGCGGATCTCCACGCCGCCAGCCAACCGGGGTCCAGGGGCCCAGCCGGCGCCCAGTCCTGGAGTGTCGCCACCGGGTCGCCGCATTCGATTCCCGTCAGCGCCGCGGACGGATCCTGCCACGCCCCCTCGGGGTCCAGCGCAACCTGCTGGGCGCCGTCGAGCCTCGCAAGCCAGCCCCGCAGGGACTTGGACGTCGGCAGGTCGCCGATCCTGATCACCAGCCCGGGGAGCATCCGGCGGGCGAACGCCTCGTCGCGCAGCAGCACGTCGTAACGCGCGATCGCGGCGGGTCCGTGGCGCGCGCCTGAGAGCGGGTCGGCGAGCAGTGCCGCTCCCGCGCGCTGGGCGAAGCGCGCCGCCGCCCGTCCGAGCTCCGGGCCGCGCTCGTGGCGCCCGGCGACGACCACGCAGCGGGGCGGTATCCGACGCCGCTCGGTGGGGCGGGTGGGCGTCGCGGGCGAGCGCACCACCCACGGATCCCCGCCGGGACGCCCGCCCCGCTCCTCGGGTAGCCCGTGCTCCAGCACCAGCGGCTCACGCAGTGGAAAGTTGAGATGCACAGGTCCCGGGCGGCCTTGCAGGGCCGTCCAGTAGGTCCGGCAGGCGAGCGCGCGAATCCAGTCCAGGCGCGCGGGCGTCGCGTGCTCGATGCCGACCTCGACGAACCACTTGACCGCGTCGCCGTAGAGCTTGAGCTGATCGATCGTCTGACCGGCGCCGACGTCGCGCAGCTCAGCCGGACGGTCGGCCGTGAGCACGATCAACGGCACTCGGGCCTGGAACGCCTCGTTTACCGCGGGCGCAAGGTTGGCCGCGGCGGTGCCCGACGTGCAGGTGATCGCCACCGGACGTCCGGACGCCTTCGACGCGCCGAGCGCGAAGAAGCCCCCACAACGCTCGTCGATGTGCGACCAGCACCGGATCCTCGGCTCGCGCACGAGCGAGAGCACGAGCGGCGTGCAGCGCGAGCCCGGCGAGGTGCACGCGTGACGCAGCCCGCAGCGTGCGAGCTCGTCGCATAGCGCCCGCAACAGCAGATAGGAATCAGTGGCGGTGTCGGTGGCGGTCATGATGCTCCCAGATGAAGCCCGCTGTGGTCATGCTCCACGGCTTCACCCACACCGGGGCCAGCTGGAAGCCCGTGGCCGCGGCGCTGGATGAACGCTACCGCGCCCTCGCGCCCGACATTCGCGGGCACGGTAGCTCGTCTGCCGTGCGGCCGGTGACGCTCGCGGCGGTGATCGGAGATCTGGACGGGCTCACGACCTCGAACCGTCTCGGGGGCGGTGAACAGCTCACGCTCGCCGGCTACTCGATGGGGGGCCGGATCGCGCTGCACGCGGCGCTCGCCCTTGCCGATCAGGTCCAGCGGCTGATCCTGGTCGGTGGCAGCCCGGGGATCGCCGATCCGGGCGAGCGCACAGCCCGCCGCGTGGCCGACGAGCAGCTAGCGGAGCAACTCGAGCGCTTGAGCATCGGGGAGCTCGCGAAGCGCTGGGCGAGCACGGCCGTGCTGAGCGATCAGCCGCCCGACGTGGCCGCGGCCGCGCACGCCGATCGGCTGCGCAGCACGCCGGCGGGATTGGGGCGAGCGCTGCGGGGACTGGGCACCGGCGCCCTGCCGTCGCTCTGGGGCCGGCTCGGCGAGCTGCGGATGGAGGTGGTCTTGGTGGTCGGCGAGCGCGATCAGAAGTTCCTCCGGCTCGCCTCGCAAATGGCGGATCAGATCGCCGACGCCACGCTGATCGTCGTGCCCGGCGCGGGCCACGCGGTTCACCTCGAGGCGCCCGAGCGCGTCGCCCGGGTCATCTCCGGGAGCTGAACAAAGGCGTCATCTCCGGGGGGGAGTGATTACGATCGCACCCAAGGCGTATGTCGGGGTATGTCGGGATCCCGCCTCAACCCGACCCGTACCACTCCACCAGCCCGTCGCCGAGCCCGGGTCCGGGTGCCAGCGCGATCCGTCCGCGGCGCACGGGCAACACCTCCGGGCGCCCATCGAACAGGGGCAGTGTGGCCAGCCCGCAGGCCCGGGCGGGATCGAGCCTGGTCGCGGCGCGCAGGGCGACGGCCGCGTGCAGCGCGGCGGCGATCCCGAGTGGCCCATCGAGCGTCGAGGCGAGGTAGACCTCGTAACCGACGGCGCGGGCTCGATGGGCGGCGTCGATCAGCCCTGAGATGCCCCCGCAGCGGGCGATCTTCAGGCAGACGGCATCGCAGGCGCGGTGATCGAGCGCGTCCGGCTGCGCGGCGGTTTCGTCGATCGCGATTGGAACACGCCGACGCCCATCGGGCCCTGACGCCGGCTGCTCGGGCAGCCGGCGGGTCGCGGCGCGCCCTGCGATGGCCTGCTCGTGCAGCTGGCGGATCGCGGCGAGTCCTGAGACGGGCTCCTCGCACAGCTCGATCCCGGCCGGCGCGAGCGTGCGCAGCGACGCTGTCGCCTCGCTCACCGACCAGGTGCCATTGGCGTCGAGCCTGATCGCCATCCGTGGACCGGCCGCAGCTCGCACCGCCGCGAGACGACCCGCGTCATCGCCCGTCCCGACCTTCACCTTCACGGTGCCAAAGCCGGCGGCGAGGGCGGCGGCCGCTTGACGCGCGGCGCCGTCGCGGTCGGTTGCGGCGATCGTCGCGTTGACCAGGACGGGGTCGGGTGGCTCGGCCACGCAAGCGCCGAGCAGCCGCCACACCGGAACGCCGGCGCGACGCGCGGCGAGGTCCCACAGTGCGAGGTCGACAGCGGCGAGCGCCTGGGGAAGGACCGCGCGCCCGGCGCAGGCCGCGAGCAGCTCTTCGCGCGCCACGCCGTCCGACGCGGCGAGCGTTTCGCGGCAGTCCTCAAGCGCTGTGCGGATGTCCTCGCTGCTGACGCCGTCGTATCCCTCCAGCGGTGCGGCCTCACCCCATCCGCGCGCGCCGTCCGCGCCGACCAGCTCCAGCAGCACGAGCCCCCGAATGCCGATGGATCCCCAGGCAGAAACAAAGGGGGCGCGTAAGCGCGCCCTGATTAATGTGGTCTCGGCCTTCACCGGCTGAGGAGCAGGCCCGCGGCCAGCAGCACGCAAAAGGACAGCTGCAGGATCCCGCCCTCGGCCAGCGCCTGGTTCAGCGACGGCCCGTCGGTACGGTTTCGCACGATCCTCACGATCGGTGCCGCGAGCGGCAGCGTCAGCCAGGGGAGCAGCACCCACGCGCTCAGCGGGCCGAACAGCCAGGTGACCGGCGTGAGCACGAACGCGAGATACACCATCCCGCCGTACAGCACCCGGGTTCGCTCACGCCCGAGGCGCACGGCGAGCGTTCGCTTGCCAGCCCGGCGATCGGTCTCGACGTCGCGGAAGTTGTTGACCACCAGCGTTGCCGCCGCCAGCAGCCCGACCGGCACCGCAAGCGCGAACGCCTCCCAGTTCACGAACTTCAGCTCGACGAAGAACGAGCCCGCGACGGCGACGATCCCGAAGAACAGGAACACGAATACCTCGCCCAGCCCCTCGTAGCCGTACGGCCGGGGGCCGCCGGTGTAGAGCACCCCGGCGAGAATTGAGGCGGCGCCGACGAGCAGCAGCTGCCAGCCGGCGACCGCGATCAGGTAGATGCCGGCGAGCACCGCGATGCCGAACGTGATGTAGGTAGCACGCAACGCGCTTTGCGGCGGTACGAGTCCGCCGGCGGTCACGCGCACCGGTCCGAGACGGTCCTCGGTGTCCGCCCCGCGCCGGGCGTCGGAGTAGTCATTCGACAGGTTCGTCCCCACCTGGATGAACACGGCGCCGATCAGTGCGGCGAAAAACCGCAGCGGGTGGAACACGTGGAGGTAGCCTGCCAGCGCGGTGCCGACGAGCACCGGCGCGATCGACGCCGGCAGGGTGCGGACCCGCGCGGCCATCAGCCAGATGCGAATTCCGCTCGGGACCTCCGGGCCGGCCACTACGCGCGCCGCGGGAAGCTCGAGAAGTCCGGTGCACGCTTCTCGATGTAGGCCTGGCGACCCTCCTGCGCCTCCTCGCTCATGTAGAACAGCAGGTTCGCGTCGTGGGCGAGCTGCTGGATTCCCGTCAGGCCGTCCTCGTCCGCGTTGAAGCTGGCCTTGAGCAGCCGCAGCGCGAACGGCGAGAGCGCGAGCATCTCGCGACACCACTGCACGGTCTCCTGCTCGAGTACCTCGAGCGGCACGACGGCGTTGACGAGCCCCATCTGCAGCGCCTGCGCGGCATCGTACTGGCGGCAGAGGAACCAGATCTCCTTGGCGCGCTTGGGGCCGACCATCCGCGATAGGACGCTGGCGCCAAAGCCGCCGTCGAATGACCCAACTCGGGGTCCCGTCTGGCCGAAGCGGGCGTTCTCGGCGGCGATCGTCAGATCGCAGAGCACGTGCAGCACGTGGCCGCCCCCGATCGCGTACCCGGCGACCATCGCGACCACCGGCTTGGGCATCCGGCGGATCTGCACGTGCAGGTCGGTGACGTGGAAGCGGCCGACGGCGGTGTGGGTGCCAGGCGCTGAGGGGCCGCCGGGCGGTGAGGGGCCGGCGCCGCTGACATAGCCCCCCCGCTGCCCTCGCGTCCGCTGATCCCCGCCGGAGCAGAACGCCTCCGGCCCCTCCCCGGTGAGGATCACCACGCCAACGTCCAGGTTCTCGCGCGCGCGCTCGAACGCGTCGCCGAGCTCGACCACGGTCTCGGGCCGGAAGGCGTTGCGGACCTCGGGCCGGTCGATCGTGATCTTGGCGATCCCAGCGTCCTCCCCGGCCGCGAGCTCATAGCGGATGTCCGCGTACTCCCCGGCAGGCTGCCAGGCGACCGGCGGGCGGCTCTCGGGCGGGGACACGTTCATCGCGGCGTCTGAGACTACCGTTCGCGGGATGGAGCACTGGCTCTCGCGCGCCGCGGCGATGCACCCCGATCGCCTGGCCCTGCTCAGCGCCCAGGATCGGCCGTTCAGCTACGCCGAGCTGCGCGAGCGGGCGCTGGAGGTCGCGGGGGGGCTGCTCGAGCGGGGCGTGTCGCCGGGCGAGCGCGTCGCGCTCACGTTGGCGGCGGGGGAGGAGCTCGTGGCGGCCGTACACGGGTGCATGCTGGCCGGCGCGGTGGCGGTCCCGATCGACCTTCGCCTGAGCCGGGCCGAGCGCGAGGCGCGGACGGGTGGAGCCCGACTGGTGGTCGATCGGCCGCTGTGCGGCTCGCCGCCGGGGCTCACGCAGCCCGAGCTGACGCCGCTGGGGCTCTCGCAGCCCGGGCTGACGCCGTTGGTGCTCGAGCAGGTTGCGGTGGTGGTCCACACCTCGGGGACGACCGCCGCGCCGCGCCCGGTGGCGCTGACGTTCGGCAACTGGCTCGCGAGCGCGCTGGGCTCGGCGGTCGCGCTCGGCCTCGACGTCGAGGAGCGATGGCTCTGCCCGATGCCGCTCGTGCACGTCGGCGGGCTCTCGACCGCGATCCGCAGCGCGATCTACGGGACCACCGTGGTCCTGCACGATCGCTTCGACACCGAGTCCGTGCTCACCGCGCTGATGGAGCCGGGGTTGCGGATCACGCTGGTCTCGCTGGTGCCGACGATGCTCTCACGGCTGCTCGAGGCCGGCCTGTACGACCCGCCCACGCTGCGCTGGGCGCTGCTCGGGGGTGGTCCGATCGCTGAGGCGCTACTTGACCGCGCCCGCGATGCGGGCGTCCGGGTCGCGCCGAGCTACGGGATGAGCGAGGGCTGCTCGCAGATCGCGACTCACGGCTGGCCGCTGCCGGGGGTAGAGGTGCGGGTCGCGGGAGCGCCGCGGGCGAGTTACGGGGTGGGGGAGCTGCTGGTGCGGGGCCCGACGATCGCCCCCGGCGCGCTCGGGGCCGACGGCTGGCTGCACACCGGTGATCTCGGGACGCTCGACGAACGGGGACGGCTGACGATCACCGGGCGCATCGCCGACACGATCATCAGTGGGGGCGAGAACGTCGCGCCGGGCGAGGTCGAGACGGCGCTGCTCGAGCATCCGGCAGTTCACGACGCGGCGGTGTTCGGGCGCGCGGACGCGGACTGGGGGGAGGCGATCGTGGCCAGCGTCGTGTTGCGCGACGGCGTGATCGTGACCGCCGAGGAGTTGCGATCGCACTGTGCCGCGCGACTCGCGCCGTTCAAGGTGCCCAAGGCGATCCGGTTCATCCCGCGCCTGCCTCGCAGTGAGACTGGAAAGCTGCTACGCGGCGAGTTGGGCTGATGGAGATGGATGTGGGCTCGCGCGGACGGCCGGCGCGGCGGGCCGATGCGCCGCCCAGCCATGGCGGGTGGGGCATGAGCCCGTCGGCGGGTGATCGTATGATCGTCTCGATGAGCGCCTCAGAGGCCGACGCCCAGCGTGCCCAGCTACGCGAGGGATGGGAGAGCGCCGCGACGGGATGGGGGGCGCGCGCGGATCGGATTCGCGAATGGGGCCTGCCCGTCTCGGCCTGGATGATCGATCACCTCGGGTTGACGCCGGGCCAGCGCGTGCTCGAACTGGCCGCCGGACCGGGCGACACGGGCTTTCTCGCGGCGGCGCTGATCAAGGCTCGGGCGGCTTGTCCCGGCGAACCGGATGGGACGCTCGTGTGCAGCGACGGCGCCGAGGCGATGCTCGAGGTCGCCCGCGGGCGTGCGGCGAAGCTCGGGATCGAGAACGTGGAGTTCACGCGGCTCGAGCTCGAGTGGATCGATCTCCCGACCGCCAGCGTCGACGCGGTCATCTGTCGCTGGGGGTTCATGTTGACCGTCGACCCCGGCACCGCGCTGGGCGAGGTGCGCCGAGTGCTCCGCCCCGGTGGCCGGCTTGTGCTCGCGGTCTGGGACGCGCCCGAGCACAACCCGTGGGCGACGATCCCCGGGCAGGGCCTCGCGAACCTCGAGCTCGGGTCGCCGCGCGACCTGACCGGGCCCGGGATGTTCGCACTCGCGGCGCCGGGGCGTCTGCAAGGGCTGCTTCAGGGCGCCGGGTTCGTCGAGACGCTGGTCGAGACGGTCGAAGTCGCCGACGATTACCCGAGGCTGGAGGACTATCTCGAGGAGACGCTGGACCTCTCGCGGCTGTTCTCCGAGGCCTTCAAGGCGCTTTCGGAGGGGCAGCGCGCGGACGTGCGAGACGAGATCGCCAGGCTGGCGCAGCCGTACTCCAAGCCGGACGGCGCGCTGCGCCTTCCCGGACGCTCGCTGGTCGCGGTCGCGGAAGCCTGAGCGCCGGGAGTGAGCGCCGTGCATGCCAACTTGCAGCCTGAATGCTCGGTTGCAGCTATTCCGCTCGACGCCGCTCTCCGAGACACTGCGCGCAATGCGCATGCGAATCCTGTTTCCGCTTGCGGCCGCATTCATGCTCGGTGCACCGGCTGGTGCCTGGGCCGACTTCGGGCACGTCGTTGGTCCGGGTGAGTCGCTGTCCTCGGCCGCCGCCGCCGACGGCCTGAGCGTTGCCCAGCTCGCCGCCGCCAACGGCCTGCCGCTTGACGCGCAGCTGACCGCCGGCTCGACGCTGATGATTCCGCCACAGGCGGGCGGCGCCGTTCAGACCGGCACCGCAGCGTCCAGCCCGACCGGGGCGAGCACGGGGCCAACGGTAACTGGCGATGGTGACGGTGACGGGGACGACAGCGGCTCGGCGTCAGCGGGCACCCCGGCCAGCCCTTCCCCAGCGACACCCGGCTCGTATGCAGTACAGCCCGGAGACACGCTGTCGGCGATCGCCGTCCACGCCGGGGCGAGTGTCGCCGCGCTTGCCGCCGCCAATGGAATCGACCCGAACGCGCCCCTGCTCGCCGGCACCATGCTGAGGCTCTCCGGCGCTGGGGGTACCAGTGCTGCCGGCACCCCAAGCGGAGCGTCCGCGGGCACCCAGCCCGTGGGAGTGGCGGCTCAAGGCTCCAGCAGCGGCGGCCCGTATCCGACCGCCGAGCACGTGACGGCCTCGCAGGTCGCTCAGGTCGCCTCCGCCAACGGGGTCCCGCCATCGCTCGCCGAGGCGATCGGCTGGCAGGAGAGCGGCTTCAACAACGGCCTCGTCTCGAGTGCCGACGCCCGGGGCGTGATGCAGATCCTGCCCGGGACCTGGGACTGGATCGGTAAGGCCCTGGCGGGGCCGATTCCGCTGGCGCCGGCGTCGGCGCTTGGCAACGTCCGCGGAGGCGCGTTGCTGCTTCACTCGCTCCTGTTTTCCACCGGCGGGGATCCCGCCCAAGCGGCCGCCGGGTACTACCAGGGCCTGTCGTCGGTCCAGCGGTACGGGATGTTCCCGTCCACGCAGCAGTACGTGGGCAACGTGCTTGCGCTGGCGCGGCAATTCGGGGGAGGCTAGGGCGGAGCCGCGCGGTGGCCGCGGCGAGCCGGGCGGCCTGAGGGGCAGTGGGCCTGTAGCCTGCTTTGGCATGATCTACGACGACGACGCTGACCTTCACAAGCTCGACGGCAAGACCGTCGCGATCATCGGCTACGGCTCCCAGGGTCACGCTCACGCCCTGAACCTGAAGGACTCGGGCGTGTCGGTTCTCGTGGGGCTGCGATCCTCCTCCGCGGGCGTCGAGAAGGCGCGCGCGCATGGCCTGCGCGTGGTCGAGCCCGCTGACGCGGCGAGCGAGGGCGACGTCGTGATGATCCTCGTCCCCGACGAGCTGCACGGACAGGTGTGGGACGCCGGGGTGGGGGACGGGATCGCCGCCGGGGACCTGGTGCTGTTCGGGCATGGCTTCTCGATCCACTACGAGCAGGTCGCTCCCGCACCCGACATCGACGTCGCGCTGGTCGCGCCGAAGGGACCCGGGCATCTCGTCCGACGACAGTTCCTGGAGGGCTCCGGCGTGCCCGCGCTCGTCGCGGTGCACCAGGACGCGACCGGCGAAGCGCTCGGTCTCGCGCTCGCCTACGCCAAGGGGATCGGCGCCACCCGCGGTGGGGTGATCGAAACGAGCTTCAAGGACGAGACGGAGACTGACCTGTTCGGCGAGCAGGCGGTTCTCTGCGGCGGGGTCACCGAGCTCGTCCGCGCCGGCTACGAAACGCTCGTCGATGCGGGATACGACCCGCGCCTGGCGTATTTCGAGTGCATGCACGAGCTCAAGCTGATCGTCGATCTGATGTACGAGAAGGGCATCGCCGGGATGCGCTACTCGATCTCCAACACCGCCGAGTACGGAGACATGACGAGGGGCAAGCGGGTGATCGGCGAAGAGTCACGCGCCGCGATGAAGCAGGTGCTGGCCGAGATCCAGTCCGGTGCCTTCGCGCGCGAGTGGATCGCCGAGAACCACGCCAACCAGGAGAGCTTCAAGCGCATGCGGGAGGAGCAGTCTCATCACCAGGTCGAGGTCGTGGGCAAGGAGCTGCGCTCGCAGATGGACTGGATCGACACGGAGTTCCAGGAGTAGGCACCACAGGCGCGAGCCAGGGTCCTCGCTAGCCGGGGTCGCACGACAGCAGGGCTATGGTCTCGCGAAGGTGGCGCCGCGATCCTGAACTACCTGGGGCTCGACCCCGAAGGCGCTGCCTGCCGTTCGCCTCGCGGGCACGCGGGGGCTGCCCGCCATCCAGAAGGGATCGCACTGGGCAGGGTGACAATCAGGGCCAGGTCCTGGGCTAGGCCACGTGTACACTCTCCTTCAGCCATCGTGACTGGCGCGAGAGGGTGGACGTAGACCACTGGGAAGCGATGGCCTTGCCGACGCCGCGCGCCTGGGCATGTAGATCCCGCTAGCTTGAGGAGTCCGCATGGCCCAGAGCGCCACCAGCATGGCCCAGACCCACCCCGCGCTGCAGATCCCCGCTGAGCTGAAGCCGGCCGACGGGCGCTTCGGTTCGGGACCCTCACGCGTACGCCCGGCGCAGTTGGAGCACCTGGTCAGCACCGGGGCGTCGGTGATCGGCACCTCGCACCGCCAGGCGCCGGTGAAGGCGCTGGTGGCGCGGGTCCGGGCTGGATTGGGTGAGCTGTTCGCGCTCCCCGACGGCTACCAGGTCGCGCTCGGCAACGGCGGCACGACGGCCTTCTGGGATGTGGCGACGTGCAGCCTGGTGCGCCGGCGTGCGCTGCACCTCTGCTACGGCGAGTTCTCGTCCAAGTTCGCCGCGTGTACCGGGCGGGCGCCATTCCTGGCCGATTCGATCATCGTCGGGTCCCCACCGGGCGACGCGCCCGAGCCGACCGCCGACCCGGACGCCGACGTGCTCGCCTGGGCGCACAACGAGACCTCGACCGGCGTGATGGTGCCGGTGAAGCGGCCAGCGGGCGCCGGGGACGCGCTCGTGCTGATCGATGCGACCTCCGGTGCCGGCGGCCTGCCCGTCGAGATCGCTGAGGCTGACGCCTACTACTTCGCGCCTCAGAAGGGCTTTGCCTCCGATGGCGGGTTGTGGCTCGCGCTGCTCAGCCCGGCCGCGCTGGAGCGGATCGCCGAGATCGCCGCCGCCCGGCCCTCGGTCGGCCCCGCTCGCTGGATTCCGGACTTCCTCTCGCTGAACACCGCGCTCGAGAACTCGCTCAAGGATCAGACCTACAACACCCCCGCGATCGCGACGCTGTTGCTGCTCGCCGACCAGATCGATTGGATGCTGGAGAGTGGAGGCCTCGACGCGATGGTGGCGCGGACCAGGCGATCCTCGACGCACCTCTACGACTGGGCGCAGCGCCACCCGCACGCGACCCCGTTCGTCGTCGATCCGGCAAAGCGCTCGCTCGTCGTCGGGACGATCGACTTCGACCAGCGGGTGGACGCCACGGCCGTCGCGGCGACGCTGCGGGCGAACGGGATCGTCGACGTCGAGCCCTACCGCAAGCTCGGTGCCCACCAGCCGCGGATCGCGATGTTCCCGGCCACCGACCCGGGCGACGTGCAGGAGCTGACGGCCTGCATCGACTGGGTGCTGGAGCGTTCCTGATGAGTACCGCCGGCCAAAGCGCGTTCGAGCGGGAGCTCTCGCCTGCGCTCCCCGATGAGCGGCCACGCGAGCGCATTCCCGAGGACGACAGTCCCCGTGTACTCGTGGCCGAGCAGATCGGCGATTCGGGGACCCGGCTGCTGCGCGAGCACTTCGACGTCGACTTGGGGATCGGCTGGACGCGTGAGCAGCTGCTCGAGCGAATTGGCGACTACGACGGAATCCTGATCCGTTCGGCGACGAAGCTCGACGCGCAGATACTCGGCCACGCGACGCGCTTGCGCGCCGTCGGGCGCGCCGGCGTGGGCGTTGACAACGTCGACGTGCCGGCGGCGACCAAGCGCGGGATCGTGGTCGCCAATGCGCCGCAATCGAACGTGATCACGGCGGCCGAGCACACGATGGCATTGCTGCTGGCGCTCGCGCGTAACATCCCGCAGGCGCACGCGTCGCTGATTGGCGGGGCGTGGGAGCGCGCGCGCTTCTCCGGCGTGGAGCTGTACGAGAAGACGCTCGGGGTCCTCGGCTTCGGCCGGATCGGCCAGCTTGTCGCGACGCGGGCACGGGCGTTCGGAATGCGCGTGATCGCGTTCGACCGGTTCGTCGGGGTCGAGTGCTACCGGGAGCTCGGCGTCGAGCAGGCGCAGTCCTCCGACGACGTGTACGCGGTCGCCGACTTCATCACGCTCCACCTCCCGAGCACGCCCGAGACCGAAGGGTGGCTCGATGCAGAAGCGCTGGCGAAGTGCAAACGGGGAATCCGGGTGCTGAACGTGGCGCGAGGGCCGCTGGTCGTCGACGAGGACCTGAAAGCGGCGCTCGACTCGGGCCAGGTGGGAGGGGCCGCACTCGACGTGTTCCGCTCCGAGCCGTTGACCGAGCACCCGCTGTTCGGCTATCCGAACGTGATCGTGACCCCACACCTGGGGGCCTCGACCGCCGAGGCCACCGACCGCGCGGGCTATCAGGCGGCCGAGCAGGTGATCGCAACGCTCACCGGCGGCGTCGTCACGAGCGCGGTCAATGTTCCGGCGATTCCCGCCGAGGACATGGAGGTCCTCGGGCCGTTCGTGCCGCTGTGCCGGTCGCTCGGGCGGATCGCGGTGGCGCTCGCCGAAGGATCCTCGATCGATCGTGTGCAGACGGAGATCCTCGGCCGGATCGCTGAGCGCGATACGCGACTGCTCTCGATCCAGGTGCTGCTCGGCGTGCTCGGCGGCCATACCGAGCAGGAGGTCAACTCCGTCAACGCGCCGGCGATCGCCGAGGAGCGCGGGATCGAGATCGCCGAGACCAAGCACACCGGCGCGCGGGACTACAGCGACCTGGTCCGGGTTACGGTGACCGGCGGGGGGGACAGCGTCGGGGTCGTCGGCACGCTGATCGGCCGGCGCAACCGCCCGCACCTGCTGGAGGCGTGGGGTCAGCGGTTCGATGTCCAGCTCGAGCAGCACATCACGCTGCTGCGCTACCGCGATGTGCCGGGGATGATCGGCCGCGTCGGCACGGTGTTCGGCCGCCACGGCGTCAACATCGTCTCCGCCGCGGTGGGCCGCCAGCCCGATCAACGCGAGCCGAATCAGCGCCAGGATGACGACGCTCGGCTGGCCGCGATGGCGATCACCACCGACGCCGCCGTCCCCCGCCGGCTGCTCGATGAGATCGTTGCCTCGGAAGGATTCGAGGCCGGCCATGCCGTGACGCTCTGACCAGATCCCAGCGGGACGCGGGCGCCCGGGAACCAGTGTGGGCGCAACGCTTCGGGCGACCACCCAGCCACGAGGCTGGGTGGTCTGTCCTCCGTTCGGGTACGCCCGACCAGGGGCGCACGAATCACGGATAGCTAGATCCCGAGCTCCTCGGAAGCCATCTGGGCGCCCTTGACCCGGTTGGTGATCTTCTGAAACGCGATGTCGCGGGCGGCGTCGGGGGATCCGTGCTTGGGCTTCATGTCGATGCTGAAGGGGGCGAAGCCGCAGTCGTCGGTAGCGCCGAGACGCTCCTTGGGGATGTACTTGGCCGCGGTCACCAGGGCATCCTTGATCTGCTCGGGGGTCTCGACGGTGGGGTTCAGGCCGTTGACAACCCCGATGAAGCAGACCTGCGCAACGCCGCCGGCGTCCTCACGGCTATTCTCGCCGCAGAGCCGGTAGACCTTCTCCTTGTCCTGCTCACTCGCGCACTGGATCAGGAAGTAGCCGGCGTTCATCTTGAACATGTGGTCGAGCAGCTTCTCGTAGGGGACCTCGGCGCTGTGCACCGAATCGGTATCACCGCCAGGACAGGTGTGGATGCCGATGTTCTTGCGCTCCTGCGCGGAGAAGCGATCGAACAGCCGGTTGTTCAGGTCAATGAACTCCTGGAGCATGTTCTTGCCGGTCCACGGGTTGCGGGAATCGTTCTTGTTCGCCAGCCGACCCTCGGTGAAGTCCACCGACACGCGGACCGCCCCGGCGTCGAAGCACTGGCGGACGTCCTTCTCGGCCTCGTCGATGCAGTCGTTCAGGAACTGCTCGCGCGGGTAGCCGTCGATCTCGCCCTCGAGCGGATACAGGAGCATCATCATCGAGGGGGAAATGACCGCCTGCTTGACGGGCTTGGTCGCGATCGCCTTGTTCTTCTTGACGAATTCGGAGGCGTAGGTCTTGTACCTGAAGGGGCCGCTGGTCAGCCGCGGCAGCTGGCGGTGGTGGCCGTCGTCGAAGATCGCGAAGTACTGGCCGTCGCCGGCGAGATGGTCAGCGATCCCGGTGCCGGCGAGCGTGTCGGCAAGGTTGTAGGTGGCAAAGCTCGACTCACGCTGCTCGCCATCGGTGACGCACCACTGGCCCGTCTGCTCCATTCGCTCGATCGAGTCCTTGGCCGCCTCGTCCTGCAGCTCGGCGAGCTGCTCGCGGGTGATCTTCCCTTCGTCGTACTCGGCGATCGCGACTTGCAGCTTCTCCGGCCGCGGAAGTGATCCGACGTTCTCGGTGGGGATCGGCATATTCTCTCCTCATTAGGAAACCGTGCTTGTAGATCGATCAGCCGGGCTGCGCCGGGCGGGGACCACGTATGCTCCACGATGCACTGGCGCATATCAGACCGACCGATCTCCCTCTCAAGCGACCTTACTACCAGGCTTCGCCGGAAGTCAAGGCTTCTCCACCACGCGGAACTGGATCACCGAGGAGCGCCAAAGCTATTGTTGTCAAGCGGAAGAACGACCATTCTGATGCACCACACCGCAGCGGCCGGATCGGGGCATAGTCCAAGCCGCGTGGCCCGCAGAAACGACGCGAGCAGATCAGAAAGCGAGGCCCTGTGATGGCCACTTCATCGAAGGCACCCAAGGAGTACCTGTTCACATCCGAGTCGGTCACCGAGGGACATCCGGACAAGCTCGCCGACCAGATCTCCGACGGCGTGCTCGATGCGGTGATGCGCGAGGATCCGCACGGACGGGTCGCGTGCGAGACGCTAGTGAGCACCGGCCTGGTCGTAGTTTCGGGTGAGATTTCTACCAAGACTGTCTTCGACGTACGCGAGATCGCCCGCGAAACGATCCGGGGGGTCGGCTACGTGGACGCCGACCTGGGCTTCAGTGCCGATTCGTGCGCCGTGCTGAACGCGGTGAACAAGCAATCTTCGGATATCGCCCAGGGCGTCGACCAGGCGTATGAGTCGCGACACGTCGGCGCCGGCGATGACGAGCTCGACATTGCCGGGGCCGGTGATCAGGGAATGATGTTCGGCTACGCGACGCGGGAGACTCCCGAGCTGATGCCGCTGCCGATCGCGCTCGCGCACCGGCTGGCCAAGCGATTGGCCGATGTGCGCAAGGACGACGTTCTCCCCTACCTGCGGCCCGACGGCAAGACGCAGGTATCGGTGCGCTACCGGGACGGGCGGCCGGTCAGGATCGAGAAGCTGCTGATCTCGACCCAGCACCGGGACGGCTCGGAGTCGCTGATCCCGGACGATCTCTGGGAGCACGTGGTGTTGCCGAGTCTGCCCGAGGACATGTACGACGAGAAATCGCTGCGCGCGAACTTCCTCGTCAACCCGACTGGGCGGTTCGTGATCGGGGGACCCGTCGGCGACTGCGGTCTCACCGGCCGCAAGATCATCGTTGACACCTACGGCGGGATGGCGCGCCACGGTGGCGGCGCGTTCAGCGGCAAGGATCCCTCGAAGGTCGATCGATCCGCCGCGTACGCCGCACGCTGGGTGGCCAAGAACGTCGTCGCCGCCGGGTTGGCGTTTCGCTGCGAGCTGCAGGTTGCCTACGCGATCGGTGTCGCACACCCCCTCTCGGTGATGGTCGAGACATTCGGTACCGAGGAGGTCCCGCACGAGCAGATCGAGCGGCTGATCGCCGAGCACTTCGACCTGCGACCGGGCGCGTTCCGGGAGGAGCTGCGGTTGCACCGCCCGATCTACCAGAAGACCGCCGCCTACGGCCACTTCGGCCGGGACGACGAGGACTTCACCTGGGAGCGCACCGACAAGGCCGACGCACTACGTGCCGCCGCCGGCTTGGGCGAGCGCGACGCCGACGCGGTGATCGCGTGATCGTCGCTCCCATCCCCGGCATCCTCCGGGCCTCGGCATGAGCATCACGGTTGTCGGCTCGATCGCGTTCGATGCCGTCGAGACTCCGTTCGGTCAGCGTGAGCGGATGCTCGGTGGCGCTGCGACGCACTTCGCGCTCGCGGCTTCATTTTTCGACGAGGTCCGGATCGTCGGCCCCGTCGGCGACGATTTCGGTGAACCGGAGATGGCGGCGCTGGCCACCCGAGGCTCGCGCACCGACGATGTCGAGCGCGTCGCCGGGGGACGGACGTTCTTCTGGCGGGGCAAATACGGGTGGGATCTGGGCTCGCGAGAAACGCTCGACACCCAGCTGAACGTGTTCGAGAGCTTCGAGCCGAAGCTGTCCTCGGACTCGATGGCCTCCGACGTGCTGTTCCTGGCCAATATCCAGCCCACGCTTCAGCTTCAGGTCCGAGATCAGTGCGCCGGCGCTCGGTTCGTCGCGCTCGACTCGATGAACCTGTGGATCGACATCGCGCGCGAGGCGCTGCTCGAGGCGATCTCTCGCGTGGACTGTCTGATCCTGAATGACGAGGAGTTGCGTCAACTGACGGGGAAGCCAAATCTCGTTGCCGCCGCGCGCGAGGTGCTCGGCCTGGGTCCCTCGGTCGTCGTCGCCAAGCAGGGGGAGTACGGCGCCGTGCTGATCACCGACGAGGTCTACTTCGCGCTCCCCGCGTACCCGCTCGAGACGGTCATCGACCCCACCGGCGCGGGGGACACTTTCGCCGGAGGGTTCGTCGGCTACGTGGCCCGTCAGCTCGATACCGATCACGCGCTGTCGAGCGATGTGCTCAGCAACGCGATGGCCTATGGAACGGCGCTCGCCTCCTTCAACGTCGAGCAGTTCGGCACCGAGGGCTTGCTTGACCTGAGCGCCGCCGCGGTGCAGCAGCGCGTGCATGATCTGGTCAGGTTCACGCGCTTTGAGCACGTCGAGGTCGAGCTCGTGCGGGAGCCCCGGGTGGCGTAGAGGGGCTCGAGAGCGCCGCGCCGCGCCACTCCCCGGCTTCAGGCGGTCCCCGGCTTCAGGCGTTGGGCCAGGAACACCATAATCAGCCCGTAGATGATCACGATCACCCCGACGGCCAGCACGAGCCAGCCGAGGAAGTCGATGTTCGACGTGGACACCACGCTGTCGTAGTTGCCGCGCTGGGTCTCGAGCACGGGGATGAGATCCGAGCTGAAGTAGGTCCGCAGCTGAGGCACCGTCTTCACGGGAGTGCCGTCGAAGCGGGTCAGCCCGCCGATCCCGGGCACGTTTTTCCATCCGGTGGTGACCGCTTGGGCGCTCAGGACGGTCGGCAGGAGGTGCGGGATCACCGCCACCACCGGTGGACCCAAGAATCCCACCAGGCTGGGGATCTCGGCATCGACCGCGGTAAGCGGAAGCGCCTGCAGCAGGGCCGTGGTATGCGGGAAGCCCTTGCCCAGCGCGGCGAGCACCGCGGTCGGCGAAAGCCGCGTCTTGTGCGATACGAACGAGGCCAGCTTCGGCACCTCGGCGGCGGCGCCTCCGGCCGTGGTGGTGATCGGATCCAGCGTATCGACGATCGTCGAGACCATGTTGATTCCGACGCGGTCGCCGGCCATGCGGTCTTGGGCGTACGCCGGTCGCAGCGAGTCGAGCAGCGTCTGGCCGTTGCTGACGCGCGGGATCAGCGAGAGCACCAGCACGAGCGCGACGATCACGACTCCCACGACGGGCACGACCGTGGCCGACGCAAGCGCCGCGCGGCTGGTAACGCCCTTCCCGCTGCGCAGAGCCATCACGGCCGCGAACAGGATGACGACGATCCCGACGATCAGCAGCAGCGGCGCGATCCAGTCGACCGCAGAGGTCCCGGCGAGACTGCCGAAGTTACCGCCCTGGCGCTCGAGCACCGGGATCACGTCGGCGCTGAAGTACGTCCTCAGGTCCGGCACGCTGCGCACCGGAGCTTTATCGAAGCGGGTCAGTCCGCCGATCCCCGGAACGCTGAGCCAGCCTTCCGTGACCGCCGGCAGGTTCGCGATCGCCTGCGCCAGGGCCGGGAAGTTTGCCTTCAGCGCCGCGTTCACCTGTGCGGGAGTCAGCTTGAGCGCTTTGGCCAGGAACGCCACCAGCCCTGGCAACTCCCGCGTCACCGCCGTGAGCGGGATCGCCTGCAGCAGCGCCGCCGTGTGCGGAAATCGGCGCTTCAGAATCACCAGCGCCTGTGCGGGAGAGACGTGCTGGGTTCTGGCCACGTAACCGAGCAGCGCCGGGACCTCGCCGGCGCCGCCCCCCTGCGGAGTGACGATCGGGTCCGACAGATCGACGATCTGCGAGATCATGTTGACCCCGGCACGGTCACCGGCCACGCGCTGGGCGTCGAACGCCGGCCGCGCCGCGTCGAGAACCTTCTGACCGTCGCTCAACCGCGGGATCAAATTCAGCGCGAGCACGACGCCCACCACGGCCACGCCGACGACGAGCACGATCACCCATTGCAGAACCCCGGTGCGGTGTCTGCGGCGGTCTCCGATCATCTCTCCTCTCCTCCGGCTGCGAGCGCGCCGGCTCTTCGGTGCGCGGCAACATATCGCTCGGCTGAGCGGGAAGCAACCGGAACGCGCAGGCGACCCGGTCGCGTTCGCAGCTGGCGACCCGATCGCGTTCGCAGCGGGCTGCGTACGCCTACGCTTACGCGTCGAGCCGCTGCTCGGCGGCCAGCACGATCGCGGCCATCTCGCGCGCGAGGCGCGCGGCGTCCTGGTCGCCCTCGCCCGCTGAGACGATCGACCCCTTCATCAGGATGTGCCACTTGCGCGCGAAGCGCTCGGGGTCCGCCAGCCCGGTCTGACGCGCCAGATCCTGGAGGACGTCACGGATCCCCGCGAGATAGGACGCGCCGGCACGGTGCAGGGGATCGGCCGGGTCGGCGCTCTCCAGCATCACGTTGACGAACGAGCAGCCCTCGAAACCCGGGCTGCGAAACCAGCCGTCAAACACCTCGAAGATCGCCAGCAGCCGCTCCTGCGGCTCTGCCGCCCGGCGCTCAACCTCCCGCTGAAGCCACTCCTTCGTCCACAGCTCCTCCCGCCGCGCGAGAAACGCCAGCACCAGTTCCTGCTTGGATCCGAAGTGGCGGTAGAGCGTCTGCCGCGCCACCCCGGACCGGGCGAGGATCGCGTCGATGCCGACCGCCCTGATGCCCCGGTGAGAGAACAGCTCGTAAGCGGCCGCGAGAATCCGCTCGCGGGCGGGCCCGGGCTGAGCACCCTGGTCGGCGCTGGGCGCCGGTTCGATCTCCAGGGTGGAATCCGTGCTCCCCATCGGGTGAGTCTAGCGACGCCGTTGACGGTTGCCCCGGTGGGCCGCTACGCTGTGCTGACATGACGTTCTGTCTCGACCTTCGACTTCTTCTCCTCCCCCTTCGGGGGGAATAGCGCGCCGGCGGCCGCAAGTAGCCGCGACACCAGCACCGAGAAGTAGTCAAGGCCGAAACGCAAGGAGCGACATGACCAAACCTGAAAACCCCAGTCGAGTACTGATCTTCGACACCACGCTGCGCGACGGCGAGCAGTCGCCCGGCATCTCGCTGAACACGCAGGAGAAGCTCGAGATCGCCCAGCAGCTCGCGCGCCTGGGCGTGGACGTGATCGAGGCGGGCTTTCCGATCACCTCCCCGGGCGACTTCGAGGCGGTGCGAGAGATCGCGCGGACGGTCGATGGGCCCGTCATCGCAGGGCTGGCCCGCACCCACGTGGGCGACATCGACGCCGCCTGGAATGCGGTCCGGGACGCCGCCCGACCGCGGATCCACACGTTCATCTCGACCTCCGACATCCACATCCGCCATCAGCTCAAGACGACGCGAGAGGACGTCAAGGGTCAGGCCCGGGCGGCGGTCGCCCATGCCAAGCGCTATCTCGCCGACGTCGAGTTCTCGCCGATGGACGCCACCCGCGCCGACTTGCGGTTCACCGCCGAGGTCTGCCAGATTGCGATCGACGAGGGCGCGACCACAATCAACATCCCCGACACCGTGGGCTACACGATGCCCCACGAGTTCACGGCCTACCTGGAGCAGCTGTACGAGCTGGTCCCGGTCCTGGCGGACGTGGTCCTGTCGGTGCACTGCCACGACGACCTCGGGCTGGCGGTGGCGAACTCGTTCGCCGGCGTGCTGGCCGGCGCCCGGCAGGTGGAGTGCGCGATCAACGGGATCGGTGAGCGTGCGGGCAACGCGTCGCTCGAGGAGATCGTGATGCTGTTGCACACTCGCCAGCCCGACGTGGGGTTGACCACCGCCGCGAACACGACCGAGATCGCGCGGACCTCGCGGCTCGTCTCCCGGCTGACCGGGTATCAGGTCCAGCCCAACAAGGCGATCGTCGGGCGCAACGCGTTCGCCCACGAGTCGGGGATCCATCAGGATGGCGTCCTGAAGGAACGCAGCACCTACGAGATCATGGACGCGACCACCGTCGGGCTGGCGGCCAACTCGATCGTGCTCGGCAAGCATTCCGGGCGCCACGCGCTGGCCCAGGCGCTGGCGGAGCTCGGCTTCATCGTCTCGGGCGAGACGCTCAACACCGCGTTCAAGCGCTTTAAGGAGATCGCCGACAAGAAGAAGCAGGTCACCGCGATGGACCTCGAGGCGCTGATGACCGACGAGCTGCGCGAAGCGGTGCCGGGCTTCTCGCTCGAATGGTTCGACGTCGAGGCGTCATCGCGCCGGCCTCCGCACGCGACCGTCGGCATCCGTACGCCCGACGGCGAGGAGGTCGTGGGGTCGTTCACCGGCGATGGCCCGGTAGACGCGATCTTCCGGGCGATCAACACCGCGACCGGCCGGGATGCTCGGTTGCGAGAGTTCCGCGTCGATGCGGTCACCGCCGGCCAGGACGCTCTCGGCGAGACCTTTGTCGTGCTCGAGCTGGGTGGCGGACCGCACTCCTCGCGCCAGGGCGTGGTGGGCTCGGGTCAGGGCGTCTCGACGGACATCCTCGAGGCGGCCGGTTTTGCCTATGTCCGCGCGCTGTCCAACGCGGTGATGCGCCAAGGGATCGCGTCGGAGGCTGAGGCGGCCACGGCGGCAGCGGCGGCGGAGGAGACGAGCGCAGCTGCGTCGGCCGAGCCCGCAGCGGAGGGGGCGGGTTCAGGTGCGTCTGCGCAGTCAGCGCCGGAGGCGGTCAGGGCACCGTAGTCGGAGCAGCGAGGTGCGAGCCCTGGCGGTATCCCGCCGCCAGGACTCGCGACCGGGGCTCGCGGTCCATGAAGTTGGCTCCCATCGCCGCGGCGCACTCCGTGTTCGGGGCGACGGTGCTGACGGCGGCGCCGCGGCGCCGGAGCGCCAGCGCCTCGAGCGAGACGGCCGAGCGGGCGACACTGCGCACAAGGCCGAGCAGGTTGTGGGTCCCGGCGATGCTTGCGGTCGGGTTCAGGCACAGCACGTGCGTGTCGCGCCCCGCGGGCGCCGAGTCGAGGTTTGCCGCGCTCCACAGCCCGCCGTCGACGTACTCACGGCCGTTGATCTGAACGGGCGCGAACAGCCACGGAACGGTGCACGACGCCTCGACGGCTTCGCCGACCGTCGCCTTCGGCGCTCGCGGGCTGCCAAACACCGTCCGCCGGCCGGAGCTGCGTTGGACGGCGACGATGCGCAGGCGCCCGTCGAACCGCGCGCCGGATCGCTGTACTTCGTCTCGTAGGTGACCGAGCGTGCCGTGCGGTCGGGGCAGCGCTCGCAGCAGCGCCGCGCGCGTCGCCGCGCCCCCGGGGGCGGCGAGCCCCAGCGCCAGCGGTGCGAACATCGCGCTCGCGCTCAGCGCGAACGAGCCCGCGCGCCGGGCAGCGCCGATCGCCGCCACCGCCAGCCGGTTGACGGGCGGCGCGACGGTCAGCTCGAGCTCCATCTCGCTGCTGAGGGCCGAGGGCCGCCGCGGCGAGTTGCCGGCGACGAGGTGGGCGGCGACGATCGCGCCCGCGGATGTGCCGACGAAGTGCTCGCAGTCGCGCAGGTCGAACCCGGTCGCGTCCTCGATCCCGGCCAACACGCCCATCATCCACGCCTCGCCGAGCACGCCGCCGCCACCGAGCACGAGCACGTCCGGGCGGGAGGTCATGGGCGTGAGGCTAGCGAGGCGCGGTAGGCGGCCGCGGGAGTCTCGGGACCACGCCGTTGAACCGTCGCCATCTGAGCCCGACCGGTGGGCAAAGATGGCGACAATTCGGTCGCTGGGACCCTGGTTGCCGCCCGTGTATGTGATGACATGCGTTTGTATGGACACTGTCGCCGACCCGCTCGTCTCCCCGGAGGCCCTCGGTGCCCGCGTGCGCGCGCTGCGCGACGCGATGGATCTCTCGTTGCGCGACCTCGCGCAGCGTTCCGGCGTCAGCGCGCCGATGCTCTCGCAGGTCGAGCGCGGCGAGACCAGTCCGACGTTGCACGTGGCCAGGCGGATCGCGGGAGGGCTCGAGTTGCGACTCTCCCAGTTGCTACGCCTCGACGAGGACGGCGCGATCACGATCGTGAGGGCGAGCGAGCGCCGCAAGGGCCCTGGCGGCGCACGCGGCCACCGCTACGAGATCCTGACGCCACCGCTGCCCGGCCAGCGCGCGGAGCTCTCGCGCCATACGCTCTCCCCGAACGCGCGCACCGGCGGTCTCGGGGATCCACCGATGCACGAGCCGGGCAGTCGAGAGACGGCACTGGTGGAGTCGGGCGCCGTCGTGCTGAGCTGCGACGCGCAGCGCACCGAGCTTGGCCAGGGAGACTGCGTCACCTTCGACGCTGATCTCCCTCACCACTTCGAGAATCCCGGACCCGGCGAGGCCGTGCTGCTCGCGGTCGTGAGCGCCGGCCTAAGGAGGAGCTGAGAAGACATGTCCGCACAAATGCCCACCACGCTGTTCGACAAGATCTGGGAGGCCCACGAAGTCATTCCCGGACTGCTCTACATCGATCTGCACCTCGTGCACGAGGTGACCAGCCCGCAGGCGTTCGATGGACTGCGGCTGGCGGACCGGACCGTACGCAGACCCGACCGCACGGTGGCCACGGCCGACCACAACGTCCCCACGGACGGCACGCCCGTGGCAGCACGGATCCGCGATTCGCTCTCACGTGTTCAGGTGGAGACGCTCGAGCGCAACTGCGCCGAGTTCGGGATCCCCGTCTACTCGCTGGGCTCCGAGCATCAGGGGATCGTGCACGTGATCGGCCCGGAGCTGGGGGTCACCCAGCCGGGAATGACGATCGTCTGCGGCGACTCCCACACCGCGACCCACGGCGCGTTCGGTGCGCTCGCGTTCGGGATCGGCACCAGCGAGGTCGAGCACGTGCTGGCTACGCAGTGCCTCGTGCAGTCAAAGCCACGCTCGATGCGGATCCGCTACGAGGGCTCGCTCGGCTTCGGCGTCACCGCCAAGGACCTGATCCTCGCGACGATCGGGCAGATCGGGGTCGCGGGCGCCACCGGGCACGTCGTGGAGTACGCCGGAGCGGCGATCGAGGCGCTGTCGATGGAGGGGCGGATGACGGTCTGCAACATGACGATCGAGGCGGGCGGCCGGGCTGGCATGATCGCTCCCGACGAGACGACGTTCGAGTGGGTGATGGGCCGTCCGGGTGCGCCGCCGGAGCTGCCCGGGGAGTGGCGCACGCTGGTGACCGATCCGGGCGCACCGTTTGACCGCGAGGTCGTCGTCGACGCCGGCGCTCTCAGCCCGATGGTCACCTGGGGGACCACGCCCGGGATGGTGGTGGGGGTCACCGAGGCGGTGCCCGAGCCCGTATCCGAGCAGGACGACCGTGCGCTTGAGTACATGGGCCTACGGCCCGGGATCCCGATCAGCGAGCTGAAGCTAGACCGAGTGTTCATCGGCTCGTGCACGAACTCCCGGATCGGCGATCTGCGAGCGGCGGCGTCGGTGATCGACGGCCGCCGGGTGGCCGACAGCGTCCACGCGATGGTCGTCCCCGGCTCCCAGCAGGTCAAGGCGCAGGCGGAGCGGGAGGGCCTCGACGAGGTGTTCAGGCGGGCCGGGTTCGACTGGCGGGACGCGGGGTGCTCGATGTGCCTGGGCATGAACCCCGACGTCGCGGCGCCGGGCGAGCGCGTGGCCTCGACCGCTAGCCGCAACTTCGAGGGGCGCCAGGGCCGGGGAGCCCGGTCGCACCTCGTCTCCCCCCAGATGTTGGCCGCGGCCACGATCGAGGGAAGGTTCGTCGACATCCGCGATTGGGAGGGCGCGCGATCATGAGGTCCATCGAAACGATCACCGGCCAGGTCTCGGTGCTGAACCGCGACGACGTCGACACCGACCAGATCATCCCCAAACAATTCCTCAAGCGCGTTGAGCGCAGCGGCTTCGGCGAGTTCCTGTTCTTCGACTGGGCCAAGCAGCCCGGGTGGAATCTGCCGGCCAATCCGATTCTGGTGGCGGGTCGCAACTTCGGCTGTGGCTCGAGCCGCGAGCATGCCCCATGGGCGCTGGAGGACTACGGCTTCCGGGCGATCATCGCGCCGAGCTTCGCCGACATCTTCCGCTCCAACTGCACGAAGGTCGGGCTGCTGCCGGTCGAGCTCGCCGTCCAGGAGTGCGCGGCGATCGCGCAATCAGACACCGCGCAGGTCGATCTCGCCGCCCAGGAGGTCCGCTGGCCCGGCGGCTCGGCGCACTTCGAGATCGATCCCGAGCTCAAGCACCGGCTGCTGAACGGTCTCGATGACATCGCGCTGACGCTCGGTCGCGGCAAAGAGATCGACGCCTACGAAGCCGAGCGCGAACGGTCCGGTCCCGTGACCACGGCGCTGTGACCCGCGCAGGCGCACCGGCGGCCGGTTGGAGCGGCGGGGGCGGTGTCGCCGACGCCGTCGTGACCGATCCGGGCGGCGCGGCGGCGGTCTTCTCCAGGCACGCCCGCCAGTACGACGCGCAGCGACGCCGGCTCGTGCCCGCCTTCGACGCGTTCTATGGCGCCGTGACCGACGTGTTGGCGCTGTTGTCGGGACCCGTCGAGCGGGTGCTCGACCTCGGGGCCGGCACCGGACTGCTCAGCGCCGCGGTCGTGGCCGGGCACCCCGGGGCCACGCTCGAGCTGCTCGACGGCTCGGAGGAGATGCTGCTCCAGGCTCGCCGGCGGCCTGGACTCGACGGGAGCGCGATTCACCTCCAGGACCTGCGCGACGCGCTGCCCGATGGTCCCTTCGACGCGGTCGTCTCGGCACTGGCGATCCATCATCTCGATGACGGCGTCAAGCGCGAGCTGTTTCTGCGGGTGCGTGAGCGGCTGCGCCCCGGCGGCGTGTTCGTCAACGCCGAGCAGGTCGCGGCCCCGTCGTCGTCGCTGGCCGGCGCCTACGAGCAGATGTGGGTCAGCCGGTGCCGTGCGCTCGGGGCCACCAAGAAGGAACTGTCCGCCGCGCAGCAGCGGATGGTTCACGACGACTGCGCCGACGCCGAGTCGCAGTTGCGGTGGCTGCGGGAGGCTGGATTCGAGCCGGCGGACTGCGTGCTGAAGTCCTGGCGCTTCGCCGTCCTGGCGGGCTGGGTACCGACGCCATGAGCTCGCGTGACTGGGACGCCGCCACCTACGATCGGATCTCCGATCCCCAGCTGGGCTGGGCGCTTGAGCAGCTCGAACGTCTGCGCCTGACCGGCGGGGAGGTCGTCCTCGACGCGGGCTGCGGATCGGGGCGCGTGACGGCCGAGCTGATCGAACGGGTGCCATGCGGACGCGTGTACGCGGTTGACGCCGCCCCATCGATGGTCGAGCATGCCCGGAGCGCCCTCGGCGAGCGAGCCACGGTGCTGTGCCAGGACCTCGTCGAGCTGTCGCTTCCCGAGCCGGTGGACGCGGTGTTCTCCAACGCGACCTTCCACTGGATCCCCGATCACGACGCGCTGTTCGCGGCCCTGCGGCGGTCGCTGAGCGACGGTGGGCGCCTGGTCGCCCAGTGCGGCGGGCGCGGCAACATCGACGAGTTCCGCACGGTCGCCGAGACGGTCGCGCACGAGCCGCCGTTCGCGCCCCACTTCGCGGGCTGGCGGCGCCCGTGGAACTACGCCACCGCCGAGCGGACCGCCGCCGCCCTGGAACGCGCCGGCTTCCGCGACATCCGCTGCTGGCTCGAGCCCAAAGCGGTGACGCTCGCGCAGCCGCGCGCGTTCGTGCAGTCGGTGTGCCTGGTGCGCCACCTGGACCCACTCCCGGAGGATCTGCGCCAACCGTTTGTCAACCGCGTGCTGGCGGTCATGGGGGAGCCGCTGGTGCTCGACTACGTGCGGCTCAACATGACCGCGGTCAGAGCCTAGCCTCGCCTCCACGGGAAGGAGGCTAGGCCCCCGCGGGTGGCGAGGCCCGAGGCTCGCGGGCGCCGCCGAGTCCGAACGGCCACCAGTTGCGGTCGCCCAGCAGCACCACCAGCGAGGGAATCAGGAGGGTGCGCACGAGGAACGTGTCGAGCAGCACGCCCGCGGCGAGACCGAGCCCGATCTCACGCGTCTGGCTATCCCCGGCGACGGTCAGCACCGCGAATGTCCCCGCCAGCACGAGGCCGGCGGAGGTGACCGTACCGCCGGTGGCCGCGATCGCCCGGCGCACGGCGCTGGTCAGCTCAGTCCCACGAGCCTCCTCGCGGATCCGGGTCATTACGAGGATGTTGTAGTCCTCGCCGAGCGCCATCAGGAAGATGAACATGAAGAATGGCAGCACGAAGTTCAAGCCGCTGGCGCCCCCGAGCTTGACGAACAGGAGGATCGCCAAGCCGAGCGCGGCGAGGTAGGACAGCCCGACGCTCAGGATCAGGTAGATCGGAGCGACGAAACTGCGCAGCAGGATCGTCAGCAGGATCGCGATCACCACCAGCACGATTGGGATGATCCGCTTCAGATCGCTGGAGGAGATGCGGCTCACGTCGTATCCGGCGGCCGCCTCTCCGGCGACCCCGTTCGCGGTGGCTCCAGCCGCCTTCGCCGCCCGGGCGACGGCGGCCCGGAGTGCGGGGACGGCCTTCAATGCCGCGGTGCTCGACGGGTTTCCGGCGCGCAGCGAGGCGTAGAACTGCAGCGTGCGGCCGTCCGCGCTGACGTATTGCGCGCTCGAGGCATAGGCTGCGTACAGCGGGGCCGGGATCCTGCGCGCCAACGCGGGCGGCTCGACCGGGCCCAGGCGCTGGGGCGGACCGAGCGTGGCGTGCAGGCGCGCGAGCGTGGCGGGGGGGAGCATCGGGCCACCCGGGTTCAGCGCCCCGGTCACGGACGTGAACACCGGCGCGCGGACCAGCGCGGCGGACGCCGTCGCGATCCGGCTCGGCGCCAGCCACGCGGAGACGGGCAGCCGCATCACCACGTTCGTCGGGTTCCGGACGCTGACGGGAAAGTGGTCGAGCAGTCGCTGCCCGGCGGCGGAGTCGCTGCCCGAGGGCGGCGCCTGGGTGCCGAAGCCGGCCGGGGAGTAGGCGAGCACCGCGAGCGCCAATGCGACGAACACCACCACGCCGATCGTGAGCGTCCGGACCGGGCGGGCCACGACACGGGCGGCGACGCTCCCCCACGCTCCTCGGTACTCGTGGCCGGGGCGGGGCTTCGAAGGCCACATCACCGCTCGCCCGAAGATCGCCAGCAGCGCGGGCAGCAGCGTCAGGCCGGCCACGAGGATGACGGCGATCCCGATCGCCAATCCCGGTCCCAAGCCGCGGTACAGGCCGAACTGCGCCAGGATCACGCTGACCAGCGCGACGATCACCGTCAGTGCCGAGAAGCAGATCGCCTGGCCGACGCGGCTGACCGCGTTGATCACCGCGTCGCGCGGTGCGAGGCCCTGCGCCAGACCCTCGCGGACGCGGAAGGTCAGAAACAGCCCGTAATCCGTCCCGGCTCCGAGGACGATCACGGTCAGGATCAGCTGCGTGAGGTCAGAGACCTCCAGCCCTGCCTTGGCGGCCTCGCCGATCAGCGGCCCGGCGAGCACCAGCGACAGCGCCGCCGGAGCGAGCGTGATCAGCGGCGCGAGCACCGCCCGGAAGACAACCAGCAGCAGGGCGATGATGAACAGGATCGAGAGCTCCGCCGTCAGGCTCTGGTTGTGCTGCTGCTGCGTGTTCTGATCGACCGCGGCGGCGAGCTCACCGGCGAAGTGGACTCCCAGCCCCGGGGGAGCGCCGGCGCTCTGCGCTGCGGCGCGCAGCTGGCCGAAGAGACTCGATCCGCCGCCCGATCTCGCGCCGACACCCTTCAGCTCGACAAGCGCGTGGCGGACCTCGCCGTCGGGTGAGACGCCGGTGTCGCGCACGTCGAGGACCCCAGGCACGCTGGCGAGGGCTCGCTCGGCGCGGGAGACCGCCACCTCGTCCGCCGCGCTGAGCCGCGCCAGCGGCCGTCTCGCGAGCAGCAGCGTGCCGGCTGAGTTCTGGCGTTCGAATGGCTTGGCGAGGGCCGCGGCGCACACCACCGGCGTGCTTGAGGGAAGGAACGCCGTGTTCTGGCTCTTGGTCGCGCCGGACAGCGACGGCAGCAGCGCCGGGACCGCGGCGCCGGCGGCGATCCACACGATCACGACGAGCCAACGGAACTTGACCACAGCGCGGCCGAGCGCCGCGAACGGACCTGTCGGTGCGGCCCGAAACGGCTCTGGCACCGCGTCCGGCGGTGGTCGGGGCGTGGCAGACTCGCGGCTCATCCGGGCGGTGATGGTAACCGCCACACCAATGCGTGATCACGGCGATCACGGGCGCGGAGTGCCGATCAGGCCTTGCGCTTTGGTCGCGGAGGGCCCGCCGTAGCCAGGCGCTCGGTGTGGACCGTGCGCCGCCGGTGGCTCTCCGCGAGCCAGCGGCAGACCACGCTCAGCTCCTCGTCGGTATAGCCATCGGTCTCGTGAATCGCCTCCTCGACGTAGGGTCCGAGGAGATCGGCGACGCGACGCAGCAGCTTGGGTGTGAGCTCGACGTCCACGCGGCGCCGGTCCTCGGGGTGCGGGCGGCGGCGGGCGTAGCCGGACCGCGTGAGGCGGTCGATGATCGTGGTGACCGCCGCGGGCGTGACCCCCGCGTGGGCGGCCAGGCGCCCGGCGCTCATCGGTTCGTCGAACAGCAGGTCGACGCACCGCAGGTCGGTGCGGTTCAGGCCGAGCTGCTCGGCCAGCGCCTGGTCGAATCGATCGATGTCGCGCTGGTAGCGGCGCACCGAGCGCTGAAGCTCGGCCAGCAGCTCATCCCGCCCCTCGGGCTCCTCGCGAGCCGCGGCCTCGCCCTTCTGGGGCGGCGCTGGGCCGGCGTGCTCGGTGACGGTGCTTGGGCTCATCTCGACCGTGAATACCTTAACCGGCGGCGCCGTCGCGCCGGCGCAGCGCCAGCGCGATCAGTCCCGCGCTGAGCGCCCACGCGCCGAGGACAGCGACGTCTGAGAGCGCCACTTCGGTGCCGGAGAGGGCGTGTCGGGTCAGCGCGCCCAAGTGGGTGGCGGGGAACACCTGGCCGATCTGCCGGGCGAGGTGCGGCAGTGCGTGGCTGGGAATGAAGATTCCGCCGACGCTCGAGGGACAGGCCGGGATACCGCTTGGTGACCGAGTCGACGATCACCAGCGGCTTCTTCGGGGCGCGGTCGGTCACCGCCAGGCTGCGGGCTTGCAGCACGGCGCTCACGAGCGCGACCGGCTGCGCTGCGCACGGATCGGCATGTAGGCGGCGCCCAGCGCGAGGCACACGGCACCGGCCGCTCCGCGTCCCGAGGCCAGCAGCACCAGCCCCACGATCAGGAAGATAGCCAGCACGACAACGCCTGTGGAGGACCAGGTCCTACTATCAAACATACCTTCGTTCCTTTCTACGAAGTTTCGATATTACGATTACTGTAGCACATGGATATGACAAGTCAAGCGACATCGAGCGGTTCCAGGGGCCGGGCCCTTTCCGAAGGTGGGTCCGGAGGCCGGGCCGTTTCCGAAGGCGAGTCCAGGGGCCGGGCCTTTGCGCTGGCATCACTGGCGCTCGGCCTCGCGTACGCGCTCGTCAGCGCCTACTGGGGTGTGGGCGGAACCGGGTTGCTCGACACGGTCGGCGGAGTGTTCGAACGGGCGGGACGATCGGGGGGGATGGCAATCTTCGTCCTGCTGTGGACGGTGGTCGTGGTAAAGATGATCGCCGCCGTCTTGCCGCTACTGGCTATCCGGCCAGGGGGCCCGCGCTTGCCGCGGCGGGTGACGCGCCGGCTCGGCTGGACCGAGGCGGTGATCCTGACCGTCTATGGCCTGGTACTGAGCGTGGGCGGGTGGCTGGTGCAGGCCAACGTCGTAGCCGCGGGGGCGCACGCTAACCATCGCGCGTTGGCCTGGCACGCCTATCTCTGGGATCCCTGGTTCTTGCTCTGGGGTCTGTCCGCACTCGCCGCGCTCTACCGCTCCCGAGGCACCTCTGCCCTCACCTGACCTGACCAACTGACCAGGCCAGGTCGCCACGGCACGAACCTCAGCCTGAGCGCAATGGCGAGAGCCACGGCCTGACGGCGGCCATGGCCCAAACGCGCACCAGCCGCTGAGTGACCACTCAGCCGAGGTGGCGTAGCGACGGCCATTCCCGTAACCACGGGCGCCGCGGGCGGCGCAGACGGTCAGAGGGGTCGCGTGCTCCTGATTGTCGACGTGGGCGCGGTTCCCGATCCGGGCGGCCACCCTGCAGCCGCGCAACTGGGCGGCGATCTCGCCCACGGGCAGGCCGATCGCGGTCACCGGGGAGCCACCGTTCGGCGGCGGCCCGCAGTCGCCGTAGGCATTCTGGCCGCCGTAGACACGCGGCGGGCCGAGCGGTGGTACCCGTAGCCGGACGCGAATGCGACGAGCACCATCGTCACCGCCGCGGCGACCAACAGCGTCGCCTTGCTCACGCGCAAGGACCTCGGCCTACTGCGTGCCCGCCGGTTAGCGCCGTTTGGCGTGCCCGCCAATTAGCCAATTAGCGCCGTTTGCCGATTGTCGGGCGGTCGCCAGGCCCCCGAGTACCGCGTCGTGGAGGATCTGCTCCGAGACGCCCCCACCGACCTGCACGTTTTCACCGCGCGTAACGCCCGCCGCGTCGCCGACGTCGACAAGACCCGGCAGGGGCTGCAGCCTCCCGCTCGTCCTCTGGAGCCAGCGCCGTCAGGCGCCGTCGAGCAGTCGCTCGTAGACGCGCATGCGCTTGACGATCCGCCCGCCCATCGCCTCCATGCCGCGGTTCATCGAGCGGTTGGTCTCGAGGATCCACCCCATCTCGCCGCCCTTGCGGCGGGTTCGCTCGGCGATGTCGAAGTGCTCGACGTACAGGGCGGCGGCGACACCGGTGTGCTGATACTCGGGCAGTACGCCGAGGAAGCCGACCAGCACCCGGTCGATGATCCGGCCCTTGTTGAGGTAGTACCACCATCCGAGCGGGAGCAGGCGGCCGCGCATCTTCTTCAGCACCTGATTGACGTCGGGGATCGTGATCGCCATCGCGGCGGTCTGATGGTGGATCTCCGCGATCATGAACCAGTCGCGGTCGTAGACGAGCTGCAGATCGAGCGCATATGCGTCGAGGTCCTGCTTGGAGTAGGGCACGAAGTCCCAGTTCTTCGACCATGCCGCGTTGTAGACCTTGGCGAACTCGTCGAGGTCCCGGCGCAGGTGCCGCCGGGACATCTTGCGGATCTGGACGCCGTGCTTGGTCCTCGCCCGGTCGGCGATCTCGGGCAGCACCGGCAGCATGCCCTTGTAGCGGTCGGTGAAGTAGAGCTCCCACACGTGCAGGTCCATCGCCTTGCGCAGGCCAGCGGTCTCGCAGCGCTGCTGGTAGTACGGCGGATGCCACGGCTGCCGGATCATCGGCTCACGCTCGAAGCCCTCGATCAGGATCCCCGCTCCGTCGTTCATCGCGAAGTCCATCGGGCCGACCATCCGGTCTCGGCCCCGAGGTCCGAGCCAGGCCGCGGCAGCGTCGAGCAGCGCCTCCAGCACCTCGGAATCGTCCTCGAACTCGAGGAAGCCGAAGTTGCCCCACCGGGTGTCGTGCTGCTGGTTGAAGGCGTGGTTGATCTGGGCAGTGATCCGTCCCACCACGCGTCCGTTGCGCCGGGCCAGGAAGTACTCCGCCTCACCGTGGGTGAAGTACGGGTTCAGCTTGCGGCTGAGGAACAGGTAGCGCTCGAGCGTCAGCGGCGGGATCCATGGCGTTTCGGCGTGCAGCCGGAACGGCAGCGCGACAAACGCGCGCAGATCTCGCATTCCGCGTACTGGGCGAACGTCGACCGACACGCCGCGCAAGTTATCGGATGGATCGACAGAAGATCGGATAGCGTGGCGGGGCATGGCCGCACGAGTAATTCTGCTCCCCGGCGATGGGATCGGCCCCGAGATCATCGGGCCGGCGGTCGAGGTTTTGAACGCGGTCGCCCCGGGGCTTGCCTTCGAGGAGCATCTATTTGGCGGGGCGTCGATCGACGCTCACGGGATTCCACTGACCGACGAGACGTTGCAGGCGTGCCGCAGCGCTGACGGTGTCCTGCTCGCGGCGGTCGGCGGCCCGAAGTGGGACAGCACCGACCCCGCCAAGCCGCGTCCCGAGCAGGGGCTGCTCGGACTGCGAAAGGGGCTTGGCCTGTTCGCCAACCTGCGCCCGGTCAAGCCGCTGCGGGCGCTCTACGACGCGAGCCCGCTGAAGCGTGAGCTGATCGAGTGCACCGACCTGCTGGTCGTGCGCGAGCTGACGGGGGGAATCTACTTCGGGGAGAAGACGCGCACCGCGGACTCCGCCTCGGATGTCTGTCTCTACACGCGCGCGGAGATCGAGCGGATCGCCCGGATCGCCTTCGGGGCGGCACGCTCGCGCGTGACGAGCGTCGACAAGGCAAACGTGCTCGAGACGAGCAGGCTGTGGCGCGAGGTGGTCCGCGAGGTCCACGGCGCCGAGTTCCCCAACGTCGAACTCGAGCACCTGCTGGTCGACAATGCCGCGATGCGACTGATCGCGGCGCCCCGTCACTTCGACGTGATCCTGACCGAGAACATGTTCGGAGACATCCTTAGCGACGAGGCGGCTATGCTCACGGGTTCGATCGGGATGTTGCCGAGTGCCTCGCTCTCCGGGAATGGCCCCGGGGTGTTCGAGCCCGTGCATGGCTCCGCTCCCGACATCGCGGGCAGGGGTGCCGCCAACCCGCTGGCGATGTTCCTCTCCGCGGCGATGATGCTACGCCACGGCCTGGCGCTGGAGGCTCAGGCGGCGGCGGTAGAATCGGCCGTCGAAGGCGTGCTGGCCGATGGGCTGCGTACGCCGGACCTGGGTGGCGCCGCCACAACCGCGCAGGCCACCCAGGCCGTCCTCAAGAAACTCTGAGCACCACCGCCGAAAACCGCTAAGCACCAGCCGGAAATCCAGCCTAAGGAGCACTCTCGTGGCACAAGTGGAAGTCGACCTCATCTGGCACAACGGAGAGCTTGTCGCCTGGGAGGACGCCAAGGTCCACGTGCTGACTCACGGGCTGCACTACGGGACCGGCGTGTTCGAAGGCGAGCGCGCGTACGAGACCTCGCGGGGAACCGCGATCTTCCGCCACCGCGAGCACCTGCAGCGGCTGTTCAAGTCAGCCGAGCTGTATTACATGCCGATCCCCTATTCGGTAGAGCAGCTGCGCGCGGCGACCCACGAGCTGCTCGCCGCCAACGAGCTGCGCGAGTGCTACATCCGGCCGCTCGTTTACCGCGGCTATGGGCAGATGGGCCTGTATCCGCTTGATTGTCCGGTCGAGGTCTCGATTGCGGCGTGGCCCTGGGGTGCCTACCTCGGCGAGGAGAGCAAGCGCAACGGCATTCGCGCCAAGGTCTCGAGCTGGCGGCGGATCCCGCCCGACTCGCTGATCCCCCACGCCAAGGCCTCCGGGCAGTACCTCAACAGCGTGCTCGCGAAAGTCGAGGCGTCCAAGGCCGGCTACCAGGAGGCGATCCTGCTTGACTCACGCGGGTTCGTGTGCGAAGGCTCGGCCGAGAACATCTTTATCGTCAGTGAAGGCAAAATTTTCACGCCACCCCAGACGGCGGGCATCCTCGACGGCATCAGCCGCAAGTCGCTGATCCAGCTCGCGCGGGACCTCGGATACGAGGTGATCGAGCGCGACCTGGCGCGCGCGGAGCTTTACATGGCCGACGAGGTGCTCCTGACGGGGACCGGGGCCGAGCTGGTCCCCGTAAGGGAGATCGACGACCATGTGATCGGCGCCGGCGAGCCCGGTAGCGCCACGCGTGAGCTCCAGCGTGTGTTCGACGACGCGCTGCACGGCCGTGATCCGCGCTACGCCGAGTGGCTCGACGTGGTCGAGGCTCCGGCCGGCCGCACCGCCGGGGTCGCGGGCCCGTCCACCGGATGAGGTGCGCGGAGTGAGCCGGATCGAGCTCTACGACGCCACGCTCCGGGACGGGATGCAGGGGGAGGGGATGTCGCTGTCCGCGCCGGAGAAGGTCAGCGTCGCCCATCGACTCGATGAGCTTGGCGTCGATCTGATCGAGGCCGGGTTCCCGAGCTCGAACCCGAAGGAGCTCGAGCTGTTCGAGCTGCTGGCGGGCGAGCGGTTCGCCCACGCGGACATCGCCGCCTTCGGGATGACGCGCCGCCGCGGCCTGTCCGCGGATCAGGATCCGGCGCTCGCGGTGCTGGCCGGCTGCTTTGCCCCGGTCTGCACGCTCGTGGGCAAGACGTGGGCGCTGCACCTGGAGAAGGTGCTGAGGGTGGATCGCGAGGAGAACCTGCGGATGATCGCCGAGTCGGTCGCATTCCTCCTCGCCCGGGGCAAGCGGGTGATCTACGACGCCGAGCACTTCTTCGACGGGTTCCTCGACGACCGGGAATACGCCCTGCGGTGCCTGCGGGTGGCGGCGGAGGCGGGCGCGGAGACGGTGGTGTGCTGCGACACCCGGGGCGGGACGCTCCCCCACCTGATCACCGCGGCGATGGTCGATGCCGCGCCGGTACTGCGGAGGGCCGGGGCGCGAGTCGGCATCCACTGTCACGACGACTCCGGCTGCGGGGTGGCCAACACGCTGATTGCGGTGCAGCACGGAGCTAGCCACGTCCAGGGGACGGTGAACGGCTACGGGGAGCGGTGTGGCAACGCGAACCTGGTCTCGATCGTGGCCAACCTCCAGCTCAAGCTCGGCTACGACTGCCTCACCGACGCCCAGATGTCGTCGCTGACCCCGGTGGCGCACTTCCTCGACGAGCTGCTGAACTTCACTCCCGATCCCGACCAGCCCTACGTCGGGCGCAACGCCTTCGCGCACAAGGGCGGGATGCACGTCGCTGGGGTCAAGGCCGACCCGGTCACGTTCGAGCACGTCGATCCGGTCGTCGTGGGCAACCGCCGGGAGCTGCTGATCTCCGAGCTGTCGGGTAAGGGGACGGTTCATGCCCGGGCACACGATGCGGGCATCGCTCTGGAGGATCAGGACGCCGCGCGCGTCGTGCGGCGCGTCAAGGACCTCGAGCACCGCGGTTATCACTTCGAGGCCGCCGACGGATCGTTCGAGCTGCTGATGCGCAAGGAGACCGGTGGGTACGAGCCGCTTTTCCGCCTGGAGTCCTGGCGTGCGATCGTCGAGCAGCGCGCCGACGGCCGGGTCGAGACCGAGGCGACGATCAAGATCTGGGTCGACGGCGAGCGCTACGTCCGCACTGCCGAGGGCAACGGCCCGGTCAACGCGCTGGACCGAGCGCTGCGAGATGCCCTGATCGAGATCCACCCCCACCTACGGGACATCGAGCTGGTCAACTTCAAGGTCCGGATCCTCGACGAGACCAAGGGAACCGGCGCCGTCACACGGGTACTGCTCGATGCTTCCGACGGCGATGACGTATGGGGATCGATCGGGGTCTCGGAGAACGTCATCGAGGCCTCCTGGGAGGAGCTCGTGGACTCGCTCGAGTACGGCATGCAAGTAGGCCGCCGCCCGCGACTGCTCGAGCCGCGCACCACTCCGGCGCCGGGCGCGTGAGCGACCCGAGCGCCGCGGCTTCCGCCACGTCCGCGGTACCGGCGGGCGCCGCGGTAGGGGGAGGGCCCGCAACCCAAGCCCCGGCCCCCGAGACGATCCCGCTCGCTCGTCCGGTGATCGGGGCGCGAGAGGAGCAGCTCGTGCTCGAGGTGCTGCGCTCCGGACGGCTGTCGCTCGGTCCGCGGCTGGCCGAGTTCGAGCGGGCGTTTGCCGCCCAGGTCGGGGCGGCCCACGCGAGTGCGGTGTCGAGCGGGACGGCGGGCCTTCACCTGGCGCTGCGGGCCGTCGGGGTGGAGGCGGGGGCCGAGGTGGTGACGAGCCCGTTCTCGTTCGTGGCCAGCGCGAACGCAGTCGTGTACGAACGCGCGCGGCCGGTATTCGCGGACATCGATCCGGTGACGCTGAACCTCTCTGCGGCGGCGGCCGCCGCCGCCGTTACCGACCGAACCGCCGCCGTGCTGCCGGTCCACATCTTCGGTTATCCGGCCGACCTGCCAGGGCTCGAGCAGCTCGGACTGCCGATCGTCGAGGACGCCTGCGAGGCGCTCGGGGCGGTCGACGCGGAGGGCGTGGCCGTGGGCGGCCGGGGACATCTTGCCGTGTTCGGCTTCTACGCCAACAAGCAGTTGACGACGGGGGAGGGGGGGATGGTCACTACCGCTCAGGCCGGGGTCAAGGAGCGCCTGGACTCCGAGCGAAATCAGGGCCGGGCGCCGGACATGGGCTGGCTCGACCACGACCGTCTTGGCTTCAACTATCGCCTCTCGGACATCGCCTGCGCCCTCGGGCTCGCGCAGCTCGAGCGCCTTGAGGAGATGCTCGCCGGCCGGGCGCGGGTGGCCGCGCTGTACCGCGAGGCGCTCGTCTCAACCGACGGGCTGGAGCTGCCCTGCCCCGACCGGGACGGCAACCGCCGCGGCTGGTTCGTGTTCGTCGTCCAGCTCCCCCGCAGCGTCGACCGCGACGCCACGGTCCACGCCCTCGGGGCTCGCGGCATCCCCAGCAAGCCCTACTTTCCCGCCGTGCACCTGATGAGCTTCTACCGGCAGCGGTTCGGCCACCGCGAAGGCGAGTTCCCGGTCTGCGAGGACGTCGCGGCGAGGTCGGTCGCACTGCCGTTCTTTCCGGAGATGACCGAAGGTCAGGTGGAGCAGGTGGCGAGCGCGGTGGCGGAGGTCGTTCAGGGAACCCGGCCGTAACATCGCCGGCAATGTCGCGTTTCTCAGAGCCCCGGCACCCCCTGTTCCGCGCCCTGAACGACTCGATCAGCTTCGATCGGCGGCTGGCGCCGTATGACATCGAGCAGAGCCGCGCCCACGCCTCGATGCTCGCCGCCCAGGGAATCATCTCCGAGCCGGATCGCGACCAGCTGTGTCACGGCCTCGACGAGGTCCAACGCGAGATCGCGTCGGGGTCCTTCCGGTTCGACGCGGATGACGAGGACATCCACATGGCGATCGAGCGGCGCCTCACCGAGATCGTCGGCGCCGTCGGGGGAAAGCTGCACACCGCGCGGTCGCGCAACGACCAGGTCGCCACCGACATGGCGATGTTTGTGCGCGCGTGCGCGGACCGCGCCGCAGCGGCGGTGGAGGAGCTCGCGGCGACGCTCGTCGGCTTGGCGCAGACGCACATGGATTGGCCGATGCCGGGCTACACCCACCTTCAACGCGCCCAGCCGGTCTACCTGAGCCACCACCTGCTGGCCTACGTGTGGATGCTGATCCGCGACCGCGAGCGGTTCTCCGCGGTGACCCGCGCGACGCGGGCGCTGCCGCTCGGCGCGGGGGCGCTCGCGGGGGTGAACTTCGACACCGACCGCGGCTCCGTGGCGCGCAGGCTCGGCTTCTCGGCGGTCGCCGAGAACTCGATCGACGCCGTTTCCAACCGCGATTTCATCCTCGACTATCTGGCTGGCGCCGCGACCTGCGCGACCCACCTGTCGCGGCTGGGCGCCGAGCTGGTGCTGTGGTCGTCGGAGGAGTTCGGATTCTGCGAGCTCTCCGACGCCTGGACATCGGGATCTTCGATTATGCCGCAGAAGAAGAATCCCGACGCGGCGGAGCTGCTGCGCGCCAAGGCTCCCCGGATCGCGGCCCATCTCGTCGCCCTGCACGGCGTGCTGCACGGGTTGCCGCTGACCTACAACAAGGACATGCAGGAGGACAAAGAGCACCTGTTCGACGCCGCTGACACGCTCGAGCTGTGCCTGGCGGCTGCTTCGGGCATGCTGGCGAGCATCAGCTTCCGAGGAGAGCGTCTCGCGCTGGCGGCTTCGGACGAGTTCCTGGCCGCCACCGACATCGCCGACCTCCTGGTCAGGCGCGGGCTGCCCTTCCGTGAGGCGCACGGCGTCGTGGCCGGGCTCGTGCGCAGCGCACTCGAGCGCCGCGAGTCCCTGTCGGAGCTGCCTCGCGAAGAGCTGGCGCTGCACTCACCGCTGCTCGACGACGAGTTCTACGCGGTGCTGCGTGACGGCGCGTGGCTCCAGACCAAGGTGTCGGAGGGCGGCACCAGCCTGACGCGTGTGCGGGAGCAACTGGAGCGCGCGCAGGACGCGATCGCCGCCGCTCGGTCGGATTGAGCGCCGGGGTTCTACGATCGTCCCGTGCGCGAGGTCGCGAGAGGGCGTGAACCGGTCGGGTTGAGCGCCGGATTCTACGATCGTCCCGTGCTCGAGGTGGCACGCGAGCTGATCGGGTGCGTGGTGTCACACCAGGAATGCGCCGGAGTCATCGTGGAGACTGAGGCCTATCACGATTCCGAGCCCGCCTGTCATGCCTACGCCGGTCTGACACCGCGGACCAGAACCCTGTTCGGGGCGCCGGGGATTGCCTACGTCTACCGCGCGTACGGCATTCACGCGTTGCTGAACGCGGTCAGCGAGCACGAAGGGGTTGGCGCGGCCGTCCTGATCAGGGCGCTGGAGCCTTTGGCGGGGATCAAGACGATGCAGGCCCGGCGGGGCGTGGAGCGGACCGAGAGGCTGTGCTCCGGACCCGGAAAGCTCACTCAGGCGCTCGGGATCGAGCTCGCTCACAACGCCGGCGATCTCGCCCGCGGTCCGGTCGTGATCTCCGGCGCTCCGTCAGCGTGGCGGGAAGTGCCGGTTTCGGCGGATCGGCGAATCGGAATCACGAGGGCGACCGAATTGCCCTGGCGCTTCTGCGCGACGGCGAGCCAATTTCTGTCACGTCCGGTGCGTAAGGCCCTTGCGCTGGACCATCGAGCGCGTACGAGGCGGTCCTGAGCAGCTGCCTCGAGGCTGCTGACGGTGCTACCTGCCGCCGATGCCGGCGCCGCCCGTACCCGGGGCACCAGAGCCAGAGCCGCGACCGCCGCCGCCCGCGCCACCGCCTGCGCCGCCACCGT
>JBPCRJ010000078.1:0-3342 GCA_050996975.1 Solirubrobacteraceae bacterium
CCGTGGTCTCGCTGATCGGTGCGACGACATCAACCAAAGGCCTCAAAGTGTTCGCCCGGCTCGACGAGAACACCTACGAGCGGGGGATCAAAATCCCACCCGCCCAGCTCGCGGCAATCAACCTCACACCCGAACAGTTCCACGGCGAATGGAACTACACCATCTCCCCACAACTAACTTCTTGACGCTGCCTTAGCCAGTGCTGCGGACGACGAGCATGCGCAGCGCAGAATGCGCAGCAAATGCCTGGTCGCTGACATCGGAGACGGGGTTGGTGAAGGAACGACGGCGGCCGGCGTCGAATGAGACGCCTGTCGATGAAGTCATCAGCCAGTCCGATCGCCACCGCAGAGCCCGGCCACGGCCACCAGGCGCTGTCCGCCTACATCCGGGCGCGCTTCGACCAGTTCTCCCGTTCGCAGAAGGACGTGGCGCAGTACATCGTCGATCATCTCGACGAGGCTGCGTTTCAGACCGCAGAGGAGCTGGCTCGCCGGGCGAGCACGTCCTCCAGCACCGTGGTGCGCTTCTCCCAGGCGCTTGGGTTCGAAGGGTTCCCTGAGCTTCAGCAGGCGGCTAGGGATGAGTATCGCCGCCGCCCGCCGGGCACCACCGAGACCCTGGTTCCGGCGGCGCCCCTGTTCTCGCTGGACCACACCGAGTTTGAAGCGGCGCTGGCGGCCGACCACGTCAACGTGGAGGACACGGCTCACAAGCTCTCACGCTCGGCGGTCGAGGCGGCGGTCGATGCGATTGTCTCGGCCGAGAAGGTGCTGATCGCCGGCACCGACCAGATGGCCTTCTTCGCCAGCTACCTCCGGCACCTGCTGATGCTGCTCGACCTCCGAGCCGAGATCGTCGCGAGCCCGTCACAGGAGGCCCTCGGTCGACTCAGCCGGATTGACGAGCGGACGCTCGTGATCGGCTTGTCGGCTGGGCGACCGCACCCCTTGATCACCCGCACGATGAAGCTCGCGCGCCATCGCCACGCGACGACGCTCGCGATCACCGACGCGACTCTGTCCGAGGTCGCCCGCTTGGCGCGCGTCCGTCTGTACTACTCGTCGAACAGCCCGGCGTTCGTGCGTTCCCACGCCGCGCTGCTGTCGGTGATCCAGGCCCTGGCCTACTCAGTCTATGCCCGCGACGCCCAGCAATACGACATCCGCATAAAGGCATTCCGGCTGAAGTAGCCGGGCCCCGGCCGGGCTCGGCCCGCTCAGCGCCGAGTCACCAGCAGCGCTTGGGTCGCCCTTCCGATCCGGCCGCGTTCGTCGTACAGCACGCTCTCGCTGACGCCGATGCCGCCGTCGGCAATCCTCGTCCGCGCCTGCAGACAGATCCACTCGCAGTCGTGAATCGGCTCGCGCTCGACGTAGAGGGTCAGATCAGGGTTGATGAACACGTAGTCATCCCACGACAGGTTCGCGCTGATTCCGTTGCCGAAGTCTGCAGCGGCCGCTAGGCGCTGCAGCGCCGAAGCATCCTCGTCCCGCACGAGCGGACAGCGCAGGCGCAACCACGCCGTGGAGGGTCCCCGGTCGTGAAATGCGCCGGCGACGAATCGAATCTCGACCGCGTCGGGCGAGAACATTGGACGGTACGGAGCCCGCATGTCGCTCGGTGTACCGGTCTCCGGGCCGGGGGGGCGGGCCGCGGACGGATCGGCGGCGTCGCGGCCGGCGCTCGCCCGCGCGGGCCGGGTGGTCAGGGCATCGGCCTGGGACGCGGCGCCGTGGTCAGCCACCCGAACCTGCAGCGCCCGTGCGCGCACGACCTCGGTTCCATCGGCAGTAAGAATCGACGCTTCGGCGAGGCGTACTCGCCTTCCCGGACGCACCACCTCGGCACGCACGGTAAGGGCGCCGAGCGGTGCGGGGCGCAGGAACTCGTAGGTGACCCGCGCGATCAGCAGACCGTCGATCCCCGGGAGCCGCTCGAACGCGCGCATCAACAGTGCGGCGGGGGCCCCGCCGTGCTGCGCCAGCGGATCCCAGGGACCGCGCGTGAACTCGCTGGGCAAAAAATTCTTCCCGCTGACGTCGAACAGCGCGTGGCACACGGCGCGCGATCCTAGCGCCGCCTCCCGGCGGCCGTAGAGGACCATGAGAAAACCGTGTGAGGACCGTGAGAGGCCCGTGAGAGGCCCGGTTACACTGATCCCGAGGTATGCACGAAGAATCCGAGATCAGGCGCGACGAGGCAACCTTCACCGTCAAGGCGGGGCTGGCCGAGATGCTCAAGGGTGGCGTGATCATGGACGTCGTCACTCCCGATCAGGCGAAGATCGCCCAGGAGGCCGGCGCAGCTGCGGTGATGGCGCTGGAACGTGTGCCCGCCGACATCCGGCGCGACGGCGGCGTGGCGCGGATGTCGGACCCCGCGATGATCCGGGCGATCCAGGAGGCCGTCTCGATCCCGGTGATGGCCAAGGCGCGGATCGGCCATTTTGCCGAGGCTCAGGTGCTCGAGGCACTCGAAGTTGACTACGTCGACGAATCCGAGGTGCTGACCCCGGCCGACGAGGCCAATCACATCGACAAGTGGGCGTTCGGAGTCCCGTTTGTGTGCGGAGCGACGAACCTCGGGGAGGCGCTCAGGCGGATCGGGGAGGGAGCCGCGATGATTCGCTCCAAGGGTGAGGCCGGCACCGGTGACATCGTCGAGGCGGTGCGACACCTGCGGATGATCCGCGGGGAGATCCGGCGTCTGGGCACGCTCGACGAGGGAGAGCTGGCCACCGCCGCCAAGCAGCTCGGGGCACCGTTGCACCTGGTCCGCCTGGTCGCCGGCGACGGTCGGCTGCCCGTGGTGCTGTTCTGCGCGGGGGGAATCGCGACGCCGGCCGATGCCGCTCTCGTGATGGCCCTGGGAGCAGAGGGTGTGTTTGTGGGCTCGGGCATCTTCAGGTCAGAGGATCCCGAGCGCCGGGCGTGCGCCATCGTCGAGGCGACGACGCACTACCGCGATCCCGTGCGGGTGGCGGCGGCCTCTACCGGGCTCGGCCAGGCGATGGCGAGCCTTGAAACCTCGAAGCTCGCCGACGAGCAGCTGCTGGCGCCCCGCGGCTGGTAGCCGCCTCCCGATGGGGCCGTCTCGGGGGGCGGTGGGAGCACGCGGGGCGGGGCAGCCCGCGCGCGCGGCGGCGCGGACGGTGGGGATCTTGGCCCTCCAGGGTGGATTCGAGGCGCACGCGAGGATCGTGCGGTCGCTGGGGGCGGCGCCGCTGGAGGTCCGGGTCCCCGCGCAGCTGGGGGCGTGCTCGGCGCTGATCATTCCCGGCGGGGAGTCGACCGTGATGTCCCTCGCGATCGATCGTAGGGGGCCCGGCGAGAAAATCCC